>JANXTO010000168.1 GCA_025352365.1 Undibacterium sp.
TCTGTTGAATGATCGTGACTGCAACTATGACCATGTTGATGCTTATCGTGAGTATGAGCTTGATGAGTTTGCTCGTGATCGCTCTTTTGGCTATGAGCGTGGCGATGCGAATGATGGTCGTGCGGCATGCTGTTTCCTAAATAAGCGTATATTGCACATTAGAGACCCTGTAGCAGGTATAGAGTCAAGCGTAATCTGGAAATAAAGGCATTTTAATAATGAAAGATTTAATGAATCGGAATCAGAACACAGCACCCAGCGCTGGTTTAAAAATCGGTGAACTAGCGAAACGCACAGGTTGTCTGGTAGAGACCGTGCGCTATTACGAAAAAGAAAAATTGCTCCCGCCGCCAGCGCGCTCAGACGGCAATTTCAGACTGTATGACGATGGACACGTAGAGCGACTGCAATTTATCCGCAACTGCCGCTCACTCGATATGACGTTGGAAGAGATCCGTCACTTGTTAAAGTTTCGCGACGCACCGCAAGAAAATTGCGCCGAAGTGAATACGCTGCTGGATGAGCATATTCATCATGTAACACACAGAATCGCTGAACTCAGCAATTTGCAAACGCAATTAAGCGAGCTACGCAGCCTATGTCAGCACGTACAAGCGAGTGGTGATTGCGGGATATTACAGAGTCTAGCAAGCGCTGAGGGAGGCGCACCGGTTAATTTGGGTACGCATCATGGTGGCTGTCATTAATCGAATTTATGTGATCGTGCTGCCCAAATGTAGTCAATACAAAAGCGCCTCAGTTTGAATTTGAGGCGCTATTTTCGATTTAGTCACTGATTATTTGTAATAGAAATGTCAGACCCCGATGTTGGTTGCAAGATTCACCGTTACGAATGTCTAGTTATAACTAGAACGTGCTGGGAGGATACTGAAAGACAAAGACTACTCACGCCTAAGCCTAAGTCAGGATCCTGTCGCACTCTGCAATGACATATTCGGGTATCGTGTCGAATTTTGCCGGATCAAGCTGGCAGATGAATTCATTCTCGATGTGATAGGTTTCGTTAATAAACTTCTGAATAACAGAATTACCAACATCAAGCCCTAGCAGGCGAAAAACCTGAAGTTTTTCATACCCATTCTCGCAAGCAAAATACAACGACGTTAACGCATCGATGTCAGCGACACGCTTTAACTGCTTTGAGTAGGAAAAGCTAGTGAGCTCAGTCGTTATTTCTTCACAGCCTTTATTGAAGGCATCAAGAACCATCTCAGGATAATTACCATTTAGATCTTTGGGTCCACGGGAATCAATCCCACGATCTTTTTCGTTGCCCTTGTGCACTAAATTTGATAAGACCTGATAGCCGTCACTCTTGTTATCAATAATCTCAAAATGGCGTCTCAGGTAAATTAACTTGATAACATCATCCTTTCCAGAACACAGCGCGCTCTTACATATTTGTGAAAAAGTCTGGATATCATCTTCGCAAATACTGCATTCGCTCAATGCTCCAGATTTCAGCTTGAGGAAAGCTGCTGTAGTCTGATGCTTGAATTTTTTTACGAGCGACTTGACCGTGTCGATAACAGGCTCCACGTCGTGGGTCAGCATCAAAACAGTTTTTCCCTTCAAACATGAATGTGCATCTCGACGGAAGAGCATTTCCAGAATGGCGTACTTCTTGTTTTTGTCGAATGAGGAAATCGGATCATCCAGAATTATCAGATCTGGCTTTTTGGACAAACACTCGTACATAAAAAGGACAATGGAAAACGCATTCCGTTCGCCAAAACTGAGATGGTGGTTGTCGCCGTTAAGGTGTTCTTCGTGATCGATATGACACAGTTTTAGTTGAGCTTGCTCGCCATCGCCTGCAATCTCAACTGCATAGCGGTATCCAGCATATTCAAGAAAATTATTAATGTCGTTCTGATGTCGGGAAATAGTTTTCTTCATTTCCGTTCGCTGTTGACCGATCTTAGTCTGTAGCTGAATAGCTTGCACGATAACTGCATCTATAGATTCGCTAATCGGCGCTATCGCATCAAGCATTTTGTTTGACTTAAGTTCGGAGAAAAACTGCAAATCCAATTTATATGCCAGCAATTTCTCTGTGACTTTTTCACCATCTTTGAACTGAAATACGGAAAGGGTCTTAAGCTTTTCCAGCTTTTCGGTGAAGTTGTCGATCTGAGTTTTTACGGTGGCAAGAAACGCCTCGTGTTCTTTTTTAATCCCTTCCTTCAAGGTCGTGATTGCTGTCAACTTCCCTTTGGCTTCATCAGAAAAATAATCGCCCAATTTTTCGATCACAGAGATTATGGCAATCAGGTTTTTGATGGTGTTTTTATCATATTCCTGTCCAACTTTTTTTATCTGGTCTTTTTTTTCAGCTACATGCGATGTACAAAACGGACAGTTTTCTGACAGCTCCGAAAAATCACATCCCTTGGTTTGCCACTCAATCCAGCTGACGCTATTTTGACTCTGAATGAACGGCGTGTACGATTCCAGCCCAGCAGGAACATGCCGAATTTTGTTGCCAGCTGAAAACGCCTTCATGCCGGTCGATTTTCTATCCAAGCCTGCCTTACTTAACTTAAAGGCATTTCCCATTTCTTTTAGAGTGGCTATCAAGGACTCCAATTCAGGATTCCCAGAAAAAAGTTGTTTGATGCTGCTGACCAGGTCCTCTATCTCCTGCTCTCTCTGTCTGTACGCATCGGTTTTGATGAGAATATCAAAGCTATTACTGAGTAGTTCCTTCTTGAAAAGAAACTGACTAACATACTCCTCGTTGAAGCACATGATATTGTTGAGCGTTTCAGAACCTTTAACCTCCGGTTGCTTGTTCTCTGGATTTTCTTTCCTAAGTTTGAACGGAAGAAGTACGTTCAGCAGACCTTGACCCCCTTTTGCATTGATCAGAATCGCTTTTGCAATCGTGCTTTTGCCGGTTCCATTGGGTGCAAACTTGATATTTAACTTGTGCATTGCCAAAGAAATAACCGCCGAATCAAAGTTGTTACAGTTTTTAACTTCTATATTAATTGAATTCATGATTGCTCCATTGCGCGTGTTTCTCGGTTCATCTCCAAAGCTATTTCCGCGCATTTCGCTTCCGTGTGTGCTCTCCGACAAGAAAACTCGATTCAATAAGACAGTCGTTCTCAGTTCAAACCAGAACCAACACTGATTATTTACAGACAACGACCGTCGCGTTCCTCAAAACCGCTCCTCAAAAATCTATTTCTTCAATTGCGATAAATCACGCACAGCGCCGCGATCTGCTGAGGTCGTGAGTGCTGCATAAGCCTGCAATGCTTGCGATACATAACGATCACGATTGACTGGCAACCATGCGGCATCGCCTTTGGCTTCCATCGCGACGCGACGTACGGCTAATGCCGCATCACTGATGCGTAAATTGATGCGACGCTCAGGGATGTCGATGTCGATCATATCGCCCTCTTCTACCAAACCAATTGCACCACCTTCTGCCGCTTCTGGCGAGGCGTGGCCGATTACCAAACCTGAGGAGCCTCCGGAAAAACGTCCGTCGGTGAACAAGGCGCAGACCTTGCCTAGACCTTTTGATTTGATGTATGACGTCGGGTACAGCATCTCTTGCATACCGGGGCCGCCTTTTGGACCCTCGTAACGGATGATGACGACATCTCCTTCATGCACGGTGTCGCCCATGATGGCGTCTACTGCTGCGTCCTGGCTCTCAAACACCCGCGCTTTTCCGCTGAATTTGAGGATACTTTCATCCACACCGGCGGTCTTTACGATACAACCTTTTTCTGCCAGATTGCCATATAAAACAGCGAGGCCGCCATCTTGCGAATACGCATGGGCTTTATCGCGAATACAGCCCGTGCTGCGGTCTGTATCCAACGACGCGAAGCGTTCAGATTGAGAGAACGCTGTTTGTGTCGGCACACCACCGGGAGCCGCGCGGAACAACTGATGCACCGCAGGATCTTGTGTACAGATGATGTCGTTATTGGCAATCGCATCGCCCATGGTTTTGCTGTGGATGGTCGGTAAGCTGGTATCGAGCAAACCACCGCGCGCCAGTTCACCGAGAATACTGATGATGCCACCGGCACGATGCACATCTTCGATATGGTACTTATCGGTCATCGGTGCAACTTTGCACAGGCACGGAACTTTGCGTGAGATACGGTCGATGTCTGCCATGCTAAATGCTACACCGGCCTCATGTGCAGCAGCCAGCAAATGCAATACGGTGTTGGTCGAACCACCCATCGATACATCGAGTGCCATCGCGTTTTCAAACGCGGCTTTGGTCGCAATATTACGCGGCAGGACAGAGGCATCATCTTGCTCGTAATAGCGTTTGGCGATATCGACAATCAGGCGGCCAGCTCGCAAGAATAATTCTTTACGATCAGAATGGGTAGCGAGGATGGTGCCATTACCCGGCAGTGCCAAACCCAAGGCCTCAGTCAGACAGTTCATGGAATTGGCGGTGAACATGCCAGAGCAAGAGCCGCAGGTCGGGCAAGCAGAGCGCTCAATCTCGGCCACATCGGCATCACTCACACTGCTGTCACCCGCTTTGATCATCGCATCGACCAGATCAAGCTTGATGATTTTTTGTGTGCCGTTGACGACTTTGATTACCTTGCCGGCCTCCATTGGCCCACCCGAGACAAACACGACCGGAATATTGACCCGCATCGCTGCCATCAACATACCTGGTGTGATTTTGTCACAGTTAGAAATACATACCATCGCATCAGCGCAATGCGCGTTCACCATGTACTCGACAGAGTCGGCAATCAGATCACGCGATGGCAGCGAATACAGCATCCCGCCGTGGCCCATTGCGATACCGTCATCGACTGCAATCGTGTTGAACTCTTTTGCTACGCCACCCGCTGCCTCGATCTCACGCGCAACCAGTTGTCCCAGGTCTTTTAAATGCACATGACCCGGCACAAACTGGGTGAAAGAATTCACCACGGCGATGATAGGTTTGTCGAAATCGCCGTCCTTCATGCCAGTAGCGCGCCACAGTGCGCGGGCGCCAGCCATGTTGCGGCCATGAGTTGTGGTACGTGAACGATAGTGCGGCATGATGTATCTCCCAAAAATAGTATGTCTAGCGTGCGCTTCGACTATCTTTATGTCAAATAGGGGTTTTAAGCGATATTAGGTCGCATCAGATATGAATTAGATGGAAAAATCTCATTTAACCCTACAATATCATCCATACCTGATCCCGAAAACGTCAGTCAAAATAGTATCTGATGAGCACTAATTCTACGATCTAAATCCACAAATAACCTCAATATCCGTCTTGCGTTATGCTGCTCTCATTAAATGAAAAAGCAACAGGAAACCGAAGTGCAAACTCTGACCATTTTTTATGATGGCGCATGTCCATTATGTCTCGCAGAAATTGTGCTGCTGCGCTCCAAAAATCAGCACGACTTGCTCCGGTTTGTCGATATCGCGGATCAAAACTATCAGTCCGATCGCTACCAGATTAGTTGTGAGCAAGCGATGGCGCAGATACATGGGCGACTAGAAGGCGATGGCAAAGATACTTTGACACTTATCGGTGTGGACGTATTTGCGGCAGCCTACCAACGCACGGACTTAAAACTACTGGCGTGGATTTACACACGCCTCTGGTTGCGCCCTATACTCGTTTTCTCTTATCGTTTTTTTGCAAAATACCGTCATACCATCTCTCGTTTATTTGGGCCGGCAATGTTATCGTGGGCAAAAAAACGTACCCATACGAAAGTAACTGACTGATATGGCAAACTCCATTTCCTCGACTGCTCCTGCGCTAAATGTCTTCGGACAACCTCTGGTTCCTTGCTCATTTGATCCGCTGACTGGTTTTTTCCGCGATGGCTGTTGCAAGACCAATCAGCAAGATGTCGGTACACATATTATCTGCGCGGTGATGACGGCGACGTTTTTAGCGTTTAGTAAAAGTCGTGGAAATGATTTAAGTACGCCGCGACTGGAATGGAATTTCCCGGGCTTGCAACCGGGTGACCAATGGTGTCTGTGCGCCAATCGTTGGCTAGAGGCACTGGCAGAAGGCGTGGCGCCTCTGGTCGTTTTAGAGAGTACCAATGCCAGCATGCTCAAGCTAGTGGAATTAGAGGTGCTGGAGCAGTTTGACAGCCGCATGGGGCTAGATGAGTTGCCTCCAGCTAGATAAGATTTTTCTCCCGCTTTTGTTGTCCAACTTCAATCCATCCCTATTCAAATCACTCCAACATGGCTTTTTCTCTCGACAATCTGTTAGTGATCGGCATCTCTTCCCGCGCCTTGTTTGATCTGGAGGTGGAAGAAGCGATTTTTCAAAATGAAGGATTAGCCGTTTATCGTCAGCATCAGCTGGCGTATGAAAACACGATCCTCAAGCCCGGTGCCGGTTTTGCATTGGTCAAAGCCTTGCTGCATTTAAATACCCTGACACCAGATCATCGTCTGGTCGAAGTTGTCATCATGTCGCGCAATTCGTCAGAAACCTCATTGCGGATTTTTAACTCGATCAAACATTATGGCTTGGATATTTCGCGCGCGGCTCTGGTCGGCGGCGCGTCCTTATCACCGTATTTACAGGCATTTAATCTCAGCTTATTTTTGTCCTTGCATGAGGACGATGTGCAGGCAGCGATTAATTCTGGCGTTGCCGCAGCCTTGCTGTATCGCATGCCAGATAACCCGCAACAAGCGCTGGAGCAAATCCGCATTGCCTTTGATGGTGATGCCGTGATTTTTTCGGATGAGTCTGAGCGGATTTACCAAGAGCAAGGGATTGAGGCATTTGAGCAGCACGAGCGCGACAATGCCAGCAAACCTTTACCAGAAGGCCCGTTTGCCCGCTTGCTGGTCGCCCTCTCTTACCTGCAAAATAATTTTAAAAGCCCCGATGGTAGAGCCTTCCCTTTACGCACAGCGCTAGTAACGGCCCGCTCATCGCCAGCCCACGAACGTGTCATCCGCACCCTGCGTGCGTGGAATATCGCCATCGACGAAACCTTTTTTATGGGTGGAGTGCATAAATCAGCGGTGCTCGCTGCGTTTAAACCCCACATGTTTTTTGATGATCAACCGGGACATTGCGAACGCGCTTCCAGCGTCGTGGCGACCGGGCGCGTGCCGATCAAACAATAGGTCAGCGTTTGGGGAGCTGCGTCATGGCTGAATAAGTCTTCCGCAAAATTGCCACTGCAGCATTGCAACGCCTTGCCGGAATAATTTTGCGTCCGTGCCACTAACGGGGATTTACATATACTCCCCACCTGTTTTTAAAAAATAGGCTTATTGTCCAATTAATATATGGACACTTATTTTATACATAGTGGGAGTATCAATAATATCAGAGATAAATTCGCGCGCATTGAGTCAAGTCAGATCTCTAATTCAATCTCATTAATTCGAACAGCGGTGCAACTATCGCGTCCGGTTTTGCAAGCTGATGCTCAGGCCAACATAGCGATGAGCCGTATTTTTCAAGAGTTGGGCACCTTGCCCATCCTCGTGTTTGTTCAGAACCCCGCAAATATGACGTGCACATTTCAAACGTTGCGCTGACGCTACAAATATTGGCAAAACAAAAATTGCCTTCTATGACTTGCTCGGCTTAAGATCAAACTGCAATCACAACAACATCTCATCTCAATGTCCATGGTCTTGATCATGATGCTGATTAAGGATAATTCTGCACTCACTGTTAGCGTCAAAAACGACGCGATAGCATCGTATTTGCTCCATTTGGCATTCGTTCTCCGTTACTTCATTCGCTATCCTGCGTCGTTACTCCACCATCTTGATGGGGAAAAAAATGAACTTTTTCGCTAACATGAAAATCGGTCAACGCCTTGCTCTAGGTTTTGCCTTGATCTTACTATCAATGGTCGCATTGTTAGGTGTCAGCATCTGGCAGTTATCGAGAGTAGCTACCACAACGGAAGATATTTTAAAAACGCCGTTGATGAAGGAACGCTTAGTCTCGGACTGGTATCGTGTGATTCAATCTGGGGTTCGGCGCACAACCGCTATTGCAAAAAGTTCTGACGCCAGTTTAAGTACCTTTTTTGCCAGTGATTCCGTCGCCTCAAGCAAACAATCGTCGGAACTGCAAAAAACGATCGAGGATTTGCTGACCACGGATGAGGAGCGCAAACTATTCGAGCAACTAGGAGCGACACGAAAAGCCTATATCGTTGCCAGAGATGCGATTTCAAAAGCAAAACTGGATGGCAATGTGGACGAGGTGAATAAAATTTTCGATACCACTTATTCGGCATCGGCAAAAGGCTATCTGGATCAACTACAGCAATTACTCGATCTGCAACGCGCCACGATTAATCAAATGGCAGCAAGTATTCAGAAAGCGGATGAACAAAGCCGCACTGTACTGATTGTGTTTGGCTCGGCATTATTTGCGTTGGGATGGTTAGTCGCATGGCGTCTCGCCGTCGGTATCACACAACCATTGAAGCAAGCAGTAAAGATCGCAAAGACCATTGCCTCTGGCGATTTAACCTCACACATCGATGGTGACGCCAGTGATGAAACAGGCCAGTTACTGAGAGCATTGCAAACGATGAATGACAATTTACTCAAAATTGTAAGTCAGGTCAGAGCAGGTACTGACACCATTGCCAATGCCTCGGCAGAAATCGCCACTGGCAACCTCGACTTATCCAACCGCACTGAACAACAGGCAGGATCATTAGAAGAAACGGCCTCAACGATAGAAGAACTCACGGCAACCGTCAGACACAATGCAGAGAGTGCGCGTCAGGCAAATCAGTTAGCCGTATCCGCATCAGATATTGCCGTACAGGGCGGCATGGTGGTTGATCAAGTCGTTGAGCGCATGGGATCGATTAACGAATCTTCCAAAAAAATTGTGGACATCATCAGCGTGATTGATAGCATCGCTTTCCAGACCAATATTCTGGCACTGAACGCTGCGGTAGAAGCGGCTCGTGCAGGTGAGCAAGGACGCGGCTTTGCGGTGGTTGCCTCCGAGGTGCGTAATCTGGCACAAAGAAGCGCAAGTGCCGCCAAAGAGATTAAAACTTTGATTGATGACTCGGTAGAAAAAGTCGATAACGGTAGCAAGCTGGTAGAAAAAGCCGGTGCCACCATGGTAGAAATTGTCGCCAGCGTCAAACGCGTAGTGACGATCGTGGGCGAGATTACCTTAGCAGGACAAGAGCAAAGTTCTGGCATCCAGCAAGTGAATGATGCGATAGTCCAGATGGATGAAGCTACTCAGCAAAATTCGGCCTTGGTAGAACAGGCAGCAGCAGCGGCGCAATCACTGCAAGATCAGGCGGCTAATCTAGCCAACGTCGTATATCAATTCAAACTCAATGATAATCAACAATTGAGGCTAATCAATTGAATCTTTCTGTCGCTGAATTAGTCACTGCATACGTGTAAGGGAGTGACAAAAATTCGACGAAAAGGCGACAAAAAATGCAAAAGAATAGATCAATAAAAAAAGCCGGGCATCTACAAAAGATGTCCGGCTTTTTTATTTAGGGAGCGACCTATTTTAAATAACTCGCCTCAAGTTTTTACACCATCCAACATACCAAATTAACGCTGCGCTACCGCATCCACCACACACAAGGCTGTCATATTCACGATACGGCGTACCGTCGCTGATGGCGTCAGAATATGGACTGGCCTAGCGCAGCCCAACAAAATAGGACCGATCGCAATGTTGTTACCAGCGGTAGTTTTGAGCAAGTTATAAGAAATATTGGCTGCATCAATATTTGGCATCACCAGCAAATTAGCATCACCACTGAGCGTCGTATTTGGCATCATTTTTTTACGATAGGCTGAGTCCAACGCGGTATCGCCATGCATCTCACCATCGATTTCCAGATCTGGAGCATCACGCTGAATGATCGCTAATGCAGCCCGCATTTTTTGTGCGGATTCGCTATTGCTGGAACCAAAATTAGAATGCGATAACAGAGCGGCTTTTGGTAATAATCCAAAACGACGCATTTCTTCTGCCGCCAGAATCGTGATCTCTGCAATTTGCTCTGCGGTGGGATTTTCATTCACATGCGTGTCCACCAAAACCACCTGACGGTCTGGCAAAATCAGGCAGTTCATCGCCGCATTTACTTTGACGCCTTCCCGTTTGCCTAATACCTCATTGATGTATTTCAGATGTAAATTAGTGGTGCCAAATGTGCCGCAAATCATGCCATCGGCATCGCCCTTGTGGATCATCATCGCGCCGATCAAGCTGTGGCGACGACGCATTTCTAACTTAGCATATTGCTCGGTCACGCCTTTGCGACAAGTAATCTCATGATATGACTGCCAGTAGTCGCGGTAACGTGGATCAAACTCAGGATTGATGACTTCAAAATCGACGCCGGCTTTTAAACGCAGACCAAATTTTTCGATACGCTGATCCAGAATATTCGGGCGACCAACCAAAATCGGCTTAGCCAATTTTTCATCCACAATCACTTGCACCGCGCGCAGTACACGCTCTTCTTCGCCTTCGGCGTAGACAATACGTTTGCGCTCGTCCGGCGCTTTTTTCGCCACCTGGAATAGCGGCTTCATAAAGGTACCGCTGTGGTACACAAATTGCTGCAACTTGTCGGCATAAGCCTGCATGTCTTTGATCGGACGCGCTGCCACGCCGGACTCTTCCGCCGCCTTGGCAACCGCAGGTGCGATCTTAATCATCAAGCGCGGATCAAACGGTTTAGGGATCAGATACTCTGAACCAAACGACAAATTACTGATGCCGTAAGCGGAGGCGACGACGTCAGATTGCTCTGCCTGCGCCAGCTCTGCAATCGCATGGACGACCGCGATTTCCATCTCACGCGTAATCGTCGTTGCGCCGCAATCTAAGGCACCGCGGAAGATGTATGGGAAGCACAACACGTTGTTAACTTGATTGGGGAAATCAGAACGCCCGGTTGCCATAATGGCGTCGTCACGAACAGCCTTCACTTCATCCGGCAAAATTTCTGGTGTCGGATTCGCTAACGCAAAAATCAGTGGCTTGTCCGCCATCGCTTTGACCATGTCTTGCTTGAGTACACCAGCGGCAGACAAGCCAAGGAAAATATCGGCACCAGGAATCACTTCTTTCAAACTGCGGGCGCTAGTTTCTTGCGCAAAGCGTTCTTTGTCCGGGTCCATCAATTCGGCACGACCTTTATAGACGACGCCAGCCAGATCCGTGACAAAAATATTTTCTAACGGGAAGCCAAGATCAACGATCAAATCGAGACAAGCCAACGCCGCAGCACCTGCGCCAGACACAACCAGTTTGCAGTTTTTGATGTCTTTACCGACGACTTTCAGACCATTTAAAATCGCCGCGCCAACAATGATCGCGGTGCCGTGCTGATCATCATGGAAGACCGGAATTTTCATGCGATCGCGCAATTTACGCTCAATGTAAAAACATTCCGGCGCTTTGATATCTTCCAGATTAATCCCGCCAAAGGTCGGCTCCAGCGAGGCGATGATATCGACTAATTTATCAGGATCAAGCTCGTTGATTTCGATATCGAAGACATCAATACCGGCAAATTTTTTGAATAGAACGCCCTTACCTTCCATCACTGGTTTGGATGCCAGCGGACCAATGTTGCCTAAACCCAAGACGGCAGTACCGTTTGTGATCACGCCAACCAGATTACCGCGGGCCGTGTATTTAAAGGCATTGGCTGGGTCAGCGACGATTTCTTCACAGGGCGAGGCAACACCTGGAGAGTAGGCTAACGCCAGATCGCGCTGATTTGTCAATTGTTTAGTGGGAGTAACGCTGATTTTGCCGGGGGTTGGAAACTCATGGTATTCCAGCGCAGCCTGGCGCAATTGTTGACGCATTAGTTCTTTTTGATCTACTGACGAATCCATGCTTTGTTGCCTCTCTTATTGTTTATTTACTGCAATCTGTCGGTTGGTCTGTGATTTTAGCAGAGGGAATACTCTAACTTTATACGTATTTGTACGACTCTCATGACTTTTACGCATAACTTAATGCGTTTTTTTATGCTGAGCTAGTAAAAATCTAGGGAAGCCAGTTGAATTTCAAGCGGGATTTAAAGCTAGGCTCAATCCTGGATTTCATTCAAATCATAGCTAAAATAAAAGTAAACCCAAAACACTATAGCAATTAGCTATCAAATAGAAAGGAACAATCAATTTCCCAAATTGATTAATATTTTCTATCATTCGTTTCAGATTGATAGCAATCAAAAGCAAACCAGCCTTAATCGCGGAAATATCCGAACAGACATCGGAAGAAACAGCCGAAGCAACATCCATTGCAGTTTAAATTCGTAGTATTGATTTTCATCCAGGAGAGCCAAATGAGTAATGTAGCCAACCCATCCGTCACCATCCAAAACCTCGAAGCCGCATTTGCAGGCGAGTCGATGGCCCATATTAAATATCGCTATTTCGCTAAACTGGCACGCGCTGCTGGTGCAGAAGATATCGCACTTGCATTTGAAACCACTGCAGATCAAGAGATCATGCACGCATTTGGTCACCTTGATTTGCTGTACCCTAAAGACCAATTGACGCCAGAAAAATCATTAGAAATCGCCATCGAAGGCGAAACCTATGAATATACTGAGATGTATCCAAAATTCCGCCACTTAGCGATAGAAGAAGGCAATCACGCTGCCGTTGCGGAATACGACGAACAAATCGCAGAATCCAAAGTCCACGCAGAACAATTCAAGCGGACTTTAGAAATTGCGGCAAAACGTTTCGCCGCATTGGCTAAGGTAGAGGAACTCCATGCCAATCACTATCGCGCCGTATTAGCAGCGGCCCAAGCTTAATTTTATCGTCGCTATATTGATCTATATAGTGATCTATATCGTTATCTATTTACCTTTTTAAGAATCGAGAATTGTATGAAAACATATCAATGCGTCGTTTGCGGTTTTATTTATGATGAATCAGTAGGCATGCCAGAAGATGGCATCGCTGCCGGCACCCGTTGGGACGACATTCCAGCCGACTGGGAATGTCCCGATTGTGGCGTCGCCAAGGCTGACTTCGACATGGTAGCGATCTAATATGAATCCTATCGTCATTATCGGTACCGGCTTAGCTGGCTACAGCGTGGCTCGTGAATTCCGCAAGCTGGACAAAACAACGCCTCTGCTAATCATCACAGCCGATGATGGCGGTTTTTATTCCAAACCTATGCTGTCCAACGCGTTTGCGCAAAACAAGCAAGCCAAGGATTTGATCAGCCAGGGTGCGGAACAAATGGCGGCGCAAGTCAGCGCTACTTTGCTGACTAAAATGACGGTCGATCATATCGATACAGCAGCAAAAACAGTCGTCACCAAAGCCGGTAAATTTGAGTACAGTCAGCTCGTCATCGCATTAGGTGCTCAGGCAATCCGCTTGCCAATTGCGGGCAATGCCGCCCACCAAGTACTGTCGGTCAACAACATTACTGACTACACCGCATTGCGGGACAAAATGACCAGCAAAGGCGAGAAAGCCAGCGTCGTGATTTTGGGTGCAGGTTTAATCGGCTGTGAATTTGCAGATGATTTGGCCAGTGCGGGGCATGCCGTCAGTCTGGTTGACCCCAATGTGTTGCCGTTAGCAGCACTAGCACCGCAAGCAATTTCAGAAGGTTTACAAACGGCATTACTGCAACGCGGTATCCGTTTAGAACTAGGGACTACCGCCAGTAGCGTGGATACCTTAGTAACTAATATGGCGGATGGCGATGCCTTGCAAGTTAGTCTGGCAAATGGCAAGCAAATTCAGGTAGATATTGTCTTATCCGCAGTAGGACTACGCCCGGACTTGCGTCTGGCAAGCGCCTCTAATATCAACACCGATCGCGGGATTTTGATTGATGTGTATGGATTGACGAGCGCGGACAACGTATTTGCACTAGGCGATTGTGCTCAGTACAGCATGGGCAACGGGGTACAGCAAGTATTGCCCTATATTGCACCCATCATGACAGCTGCCCGCGCGATTGCCCGCAGCCTGACCGGGGAGTTGACCAGCATCGACCTCAAGCCCGCACCAGTGATCGTCAAAACACCGTGCTACCCGGTCGCATTGATTCCACCGGCACCGCATGCAGTTACAAACGGACGCTGGGAAACGGAACAAGAGGAGGCTACAACGATTAGCCGTTTCTACGACTCCGGCAACCGACTCTCTGGCTTCGGCGTTGCGCCGCAAGACAATAAGCTGAGAACGCGTTTGCTGGCAGAACTGGCTGCTGTCACTGCGCCTGCGGTGTAAAGTGTTTGATTGAGTATGTAATTGTCTGTTTAGCTAACAGCGAAAGACTGAGGCTACAAAGGATCATTCCTTTAAGAGTCGCCTCGTAAAAAATCCCCGATACGTCGGGGATTTTTTTGGTCGATACACTTGTTTTATACAAGTCTCAAAGTATCTTCACTCAACCTAGAAACGGCAGTTGGACGAGTCTGAGTATGCATTTTTTCGGTTTCCCAGCAAGGCGAGACGAGGCGCAACCTTCACGTTGCAACGAGGAGCAACGCGGCTGGGGAGCCGAAAAAGTGTGCAATCAGATTTGTAGCATTCTCACCAAAACGGTGATGCTGAAAACACTGACATGATTCAATTGAATCAACTACTTAATTATACTGATGAGCGGTCAACTGCCATTTCTAGATTCAATATACTCCCCTTTATTTTTATAAAAAATAGCTTATAGACCAGCGATCTTATGGACGATTAAAATATACCCATACCCAGTATAACTTAAAGATTGAATATTCTTCATACTTATTGTCTGCAGTTATTACCAAAAAATTCAGAAGCTACACTGTTAGTGTCGAAGATTATTGCCAAATATCTACGTCACCTATCGATTTATTAGCCTCCACTTTTGCCACCGTTTTTGCCACAGCGTTGGGTAACAAGGAACTTACTTTCAAATAGCTACTCCTAGCTGCGCCTGATGTATGATTCAAAGACGCTGCATTTACATCGCAGCCATCCGAAAAAAACAGAATCCATCGCAAGGAGACCATCATGCAAATCAATACCTACCTCAGCTTTAATGGCAATTGTGAAGCGGCTTTCCAATTTTATGCACAGCATTTAGGCGGCAAAATAGGGATGATCCACCGGTATGGCGAATAACCGATGGCAGATCAGTGTCCGCCATCCGCTGCCCAGCTAATCATGCATATGCGGATGGAATTAAATGATCAAACTTTGATGGGCTCGGATTCGATGTCAGACCACGCTTACGAGGGTATTAAGGGCGTTAATTTATCGATCGGTGTTGATGATGTGGCTGAGGCTAAACGACTGTTTGCTGCGCTATCGATCGATGCACAAAAAATCATCATGCCTTTGGATAAAACATTTTGGGCGGCGCGTTTTGGTATGCTGATAGACCAGTTTGGCGTACCTTGGATGGTCAACTGCGAATAAGTATTTTGTGGCGACAAACACCAATGCGCCGCTGTTTAATTTGTTTTTCAAACTGTTTTTTCAAAGCTAATTCTATTTGATCTTTCTTCTTATTTTTATTTCTTTTTTTTGGACGAATTACATGCGTAAGTTTGCTTCTCTGCCTAGTTTTTCTAATGTTGCTGGTCTTTATTTTTCTCTTGGCGTTCTTAGTATTTCCTTGAGTACCTCGTTGCTGATGAGTCCCACTGCGTTTGCTGATCAAGCAGCAACATCAGTACCAACAAAATCAAAGACAAACTTAACGACGGCGACCAGTCCGACCGCCAATACTGCAGGCCAGCAACTCAATACGCTGGCAGAAAACTACTACAACCAGGAAGCAAGTTTTGAACCCTTGTCAGCAACCTTCAATGGAGATAACCGTTTTGATGATCAATTGCCGATGACGCTGGTGCCAGCAGTCAGAGCCCGCCAATTAGCGATGGTGAAAAAAGTAGCGCAAGAATTGGTACGCATACCTCGCGCTTCGCTCAGCGCGGCTGATCAGGTGACTTATGATTGTCTCGATTACGAAGTGCAATCACTGTTAGCGATGGCAGGTTTTAATGATCGCTTAATGCCGATCAATCAGATGGACAGCATCCCTGTGACACTGGCCAATTTTGCGAGCGGACAAAGTTCGCAACCGCTACAAACGCCAGCCCAATATGAGCTGTTTTTGAAGCGTGTTTCTCATTTGCCAGCTTGGATAGATCAGGCGATCTTGAATATGCGCGAAGGGATAAAAAAAGGCATTGTCTTACCGCGTGCGCTAGTCGTCTCTACCCTGCCGCAGTTAAAAGTTCTGGTCACAGAGTTGGCCGAAAATCATCCTTATTACGCACCGGTTAAAAATTTCCCCGCCAGTTTTAGTGATGCGGATAAAACGCGTCTGACAGCGTCGTATCGCACCATGATCACGCAGAAAATTTTGCCATCGCTGAGCAAGCTCAATACTTTCATGCAAACGGATTACCTCGCTGCCAGCCGCAGCAGTTCTGGACTGGGCGTTTTTCCGAACGGCGCCAAATGGTATCAGGCCTTGGTACGTGACCAGACCACCACGAATCTCGATCCAGAAACGATTCATGCGATCGGTTTGAAAGAAGTCGCCAGAATTCAAAATGAATTTGTTTTACTGGGACCAAAACTCGGTTATAGCGGCGATCCAAAAGGTTTGCCAGGCTGGATTGCGACGCAAAACGAATATCGCCCGTTTAAGACCGAGGCAGATGTATTAGCGGGATACCGCCGTATTGATGCCGTGATCAGAACCAAGCTGCCACAGCTGTTTGGCCGTATTCCCAAAGCGCCGCTGGATATTCGCCCTGAACCAGAGATCAGCCGTTTGACAGCATCCGATCATTATTTAGCGCCTGCCATTGATGGTTCGCGTCCAGGTGTCTTTTGGGCTGTAATCAACGATCCTAAAGAATATCCGACCACGGAGATGACCACCTTGTTTTTACATGAAGGACAGCCAGGGCATCATTTCCATCTGGCGCTGATGCAAGAACTGGATATTCCTAAATTCCGCAAACTTGGCGGCAATAACGCCTACACTGAGGGTTGGGCGCTGTATGCCGAAACCTTGGGTAAAGAGATGGGCTTATATGAAGACCCAAATGCCTATTTGGGACATTTGACCGATGAGTTGTTACGGGCATCACGTTTAGTCGTCGATACAGGCTTGCATGCAAAAGGCTGGACAAGGGAAGAAACAATTAAATACCTTCAGGCAACATTGGGGTATGATGAGGCATCAGCCTTAAATGCTACGGAACGATATATGGCATGGCCGGGTCAGGCGCTTGGCTACAAAATTGGTTCACTTAAAATAATGGAACTCAGGCAGCGCGCTATGAGTAAGCTGGGGACAAAATTTAATTTACGCAGTTTTCATGATGCCATTTTGAGTGACGGCACCTTGCCATTAGCTTTATTAGAAGCCAAGATGGATAGATGGATTGCGGAGCAACAAAAGATATAGAATAATTTACAATATTCGTGATAACTTATAGCCGATGACGACAATGTGTATGTTGTACAGAAGTTTGTTGGCTATGAGTTTGCATATTTGCTGATATTAAAATTAAAGCTCTTATGCTAAGGCTCTTGTAACACTACTGTCGTATTGAATCAGAATTGGAATCAGGTCCGGCACTGCCGGTGTGTATTTATACCAATGCCAATATGAAATCTGCCATGGATAAAACGGAAGCCCTCAACAGTATTGTCGCCGAGGCCAATCGCGGGGAATTAATTTTCTCTACCAACGTGACTGCCTCTCTCAAAATTCAGCAAGTGCTGGATACGCCTGATTGTAGTGTCGATACTGCGGCCAAGTTGGTCATGAACGAGCCTCTGCTAGCGGCACGCGTAGTGGCAATCGCCAATTCAGCCGCGTATAGCCGGGGCACAGAAATTACTAATGTACGTTCTGCAATTGCCCGGCTAGGTTTTAGAACATTACGCTCTGTGGTTGCTAGCTTGGTGGTACGCCAACTCGCTGGCACCAGCAAAGACCCTGTATTGCGCGCAATGGCAAACCAGTTGTGGGAACACACTGCGCAAGTCGCTGCTCTGTCGCAAGTAATCGCACGACGCATTACCAAACTTGACCCTGACACCGCGATGTTTGCCGGGATAGTGCATGAGGTTGGTGGTTTTTACATGTTGTCTCGCGCCGAAGAGTTTCCCTGCCTGCTAGACAATCAACCCCAGCCGCCATTAACTGATTTGCCTGCCTTTGCGGACACCATTATCGAAAGTACCGAAGAAACACCGGAGACAATTATTGGACGGGTCGTCTTAAAGAATCTGTTGCTACCTCAACCCGTACTCGATGCAGTAGAGGCACTTTGGTATGGATTACGCGCCATGCCACCAGAGACTTTGGGAGATACGCTGCTATTAGCGAACGAACTGGCATCCGTCCATTCGCCATTAGAAATACGCTTCGATAGCGCCTCCATCCAATATGCATCAGAGATTGACTTCGTCGTCGGTGATGGCACACTCAATAGCATTCTGGAAGAATCTGATGAAGAAGTACGGTCACTCACTGCGGCGCTGTTAGTTTAATAATCTACGCAATTAATGTACACGGAAGCACACGAGATTTTTATAGCGCGAAAATAAAGCAAAGTCAGACAAGTAAGGTAAAGCACAAAAAAAGACCTCCGGCATAGTGAAATGTGGGAGGTCTTTTTTTATCAACCTAAATCAAACTTAATTAGGCTTTGTCAGCTGACATCAACTTCAGTCAATTTTTATTTCACAACATAGGTACCGACACAGACCATCGTCTCGCCCTCACCTTTTTCGCAATACGATTTTTTCAATTCATAATCTTTTGTATTAGGATTAGTGAATTTATAAGGACCATACCAGCCCTTTTGTTTTTCCTTAACGACATTAATCATGCCTTGGATGAAAGCGTTACCGTCAACGTCTTTTAAGCCAACCAGATTTTTGCCGACCATTTTAGGGTTTGCACCTTGCGCCAGACAGTTACCTTTAAAGTCGTAGACAAAAATATACAAGTCACGGTCTTTAAATGCGCCATTCGGATGATCAGTAAAAGTGGCGTAGGCTTTTTCAGTTCCGCCAGATTTAATCAGTGCAACGGCTTGCTTGACCATAGCCTCTGCTTCCGGCTCTGATCCTCGTTCAGCTGCTGCAAAGGCGCTGGTAACTAACAAAGCGCTCAATGTCACACTGCATGAGATTCCGGCCATGTATTTTGATATTATTGTCATTTGTACTCCCCCGTTATTATTTAAGAAGTTTCAGTATGGAACTATTTTTGCCGTGCCTCAAGTAGTTGATTGTTAAATACCGTCAATTAAAAAAGTCGGCAGCGGCAACATTACCACCAATAGCGGTGGATTTGTCATCACTCACAATTGCCGATTTAATCTGTTCTAAAGAACCAGGGTCTTCTATGGTCGTTAAATCACCCGCATCTCGCCCCTCACAAATTGCTTGAATCGAGCGACGTAATAATTTGCCCGATCGTGTTTTTGGTAAAACGGTCACAAAATGAACTCGCGCTGGTCTAGCGATGCCGCCCAAATGTTTGTCAACTACTGCCATCACCTCGGCTTCTAGTACACGTCT
>JANXTO010000185.1 GCA_025352365.1 Undibacterium sp.
GATGTCACCAAAACCGGAATGATAGCGCCCTCGATTGCCTGCGCGCAGCAACTAAGCCACCGCTTACCTGATACGGTGACGGTGTTAGTGGATGCTTGCCAGTTCAGATTATCGAACGCGAGCTTGCATGGCTATTTGTCACATAATTTTATGGTGGCATTGACCGGCTCTAAATTTTTAACCGGGCCCACATTTTCTGGTGTCCTGATGATCCCACCAGATATCGCACAAAGCTTACGCCGAATCAGCATGCCGCCTGCCTTACAGCCATATTCTTGTCGTGCAGATTGGCCGCAGGATTGGGCGGCGGCAGATGCGTTGGCGCATGTGGCCAACTTTGGATTATTGCTGCGCTGGGAGGCGGCGCTGGAGGAGTTACGCGCATTTCGGGCGGTACCTGAGACAGCGATTGTTCAATTTTTAGAGGAGTTCTCAGCGGCATTTACAGATTATCTGGAGAGACATCCGGAGCTGCAAAGTTTGCCAGTACCGCGATTGGACAGACAAGCGTTGAACGTTGAAGTAAGCTGGGATCAACAAAAGACTATTTTCCCTTTTTTGCTTTGTGCCTCTGCAACGCCGGATCATGACGACCACCCAACACCATTGAATCGGGAACAAACGATGCAGGTATACCGGCTGTTACTACCTGATTTGAGCGGGCGTTCTGATTTGGGATTTGGCGACGCGCCTGTTGGCGAATTTCCAGAGGGATTTAGTAACGAGTTTAGCAAGGAACTTCGTAGCATCGTGGCATTGAGGTGCCAGCTAGGACAACCGGTTTTGTGTGGTCAGCGGGCTGGATTACCCGTCAGTGCTTTGCGCCTGTGTGCCAGCGCCAGGTTGATTGTAGAAGCAACAGCCAATCACGGCCAACAAGCATCACAAGTGATCGCCAAGGCCTTGGCCGTTTTGGATAAAACCATCGTATTGATCCGGCATGTCAGTCGACAAAGTTAAATGCGTTGGCTTGATCCGACGCGTTGGCTTGAACATCTTTTCAGCCAAACACGTAACACGCAAAAAATATACTCCCCATTATTTCTTATAAATAATGCTGTTCGTCCAATGATTATATGGACAATATAAATATACTTATAGGTAGTATATTTTCACCGTGAAGTGTATAGATCACAACACCAGCCGTTGCACGGCTAAAATTGCCTTCATCGCAGTGATCTCTTGCCGTCACTCAAGTTTTTTCCACAATTTGCCGTAACCTTGTTATACCTCGCCAACTACTCCCCCAATTCTTATGATGCGTCGCCTGATTGCTGTGCTGATCCCCGTATTGCTGTGCGCCCAAGTGCAGGCGAATGACGAGCCGACTCCGTCTAAACCGATTAAACCAGCTGCCGCAAAAGAGGAGGCTTCGGTAAAAGACGAAGCAAAACCCGCTGCGAAAGAAAAAGACAGCAAAGACAAAGAGCCGAAAGAGACCAAAGAAAGTAAAGCCGCCGCTGCAGCGCGTGCCAAAGATGCTTTAGCCGCCGATGAGCTGGCAGCCAAAATCGCCGATAAACTTGCCATTATTCGCAAAGAAAAAGAAGAAACTAACCGCACCAATCCGAAGGCAATGGCCAGAAGTTACGCCTATGCGCCACCGGTCAAAAAACTAGTAAGCGCTGACACGTCAAAAGAAAAAATCATGGATAGCCGTGGCATGACCATCAGCCCCAACGGCAGCATGGCATCCAGCAAACCGGTGCAATGGAGTTATGAAGGCGAGGGCGGCCCTTTAAACTGGGGCAAGATCAGCCCTGCTAACGCCAAGTGCGACAGTGGCGAGCGACAATCGCCGATTGATATCCGTGACGGTATCCGGGTGGACTTGGCTCCCATCAGTTTTGACTATAAACCGGCTGGCTTCAGAGTCACGGACACTGGTCATACGATTCAGGTCAACCTTGGTCCCGGCAATTACATTACGGTGAATGGCCGTAGTTTTGAGCTGGTGCAATTCCATTTCCATAAGCCAGCGGAAGAGCGCGTCAATGGCAAAGGGTTTGAGATGGTCGTGCATTTGGTACACAAAGATGCTGATGGCAAACTCGCCATCCTCGCAGTGCTGATTGAACGCGGCAAACCGCATAGTCTGGTGCAATCGGTCTGGAATAATTTGCCGCTGGAAAAAAATGACTCCATGCAAGGACCTGCTGCAATGGATTTAAACGAGATACTGCCAGCCAAGCGCGACTATTACACTTTTATGGGGTCTCTGACCGAACCACCTTGTACCGAAGGCGTATTGTGGCTGGTCATGAAAGAGCCGATAGAAATATCCGCAGAGCAATTAGCGATCTTCAACCGTTTGTATCCGATGAACGCCAGACCGATACAAAAAACCTCGGCTCGTCTGATCAAAGAATCCAACTAACTTAAAGAATTGTTTGGGCCATGGTTCAGACCTTGGCTCAGACATTAATTTATAGAGATCAATCAATAAATTAAAATATACTCCCCTGTATTTTTCATAAAAATGCTCTAATGTCCAATTAATACATGGACAATTAAATATACATGTGGGGAGTATATATAAAGTAATAGATAGCAGGCCGCCTATCACTACGTTCATTTCACCGGAATGAACATCTTAATATCGATGAGTCGTCATCAAGCCGGGTCAAAAAATTAGTCATAGTTGCTTACGGACGCAACATTCGCTTACAAGCTTTTCGTCAACGCAAATCGCCTCCAAAGAGTTAATTCCCTACGCGGACAATTAATTAAAAGGAGCCCATCATGCGCTTATCACTGAACAACCTCTCACGGAATTTATCTCAGCATGCTTCCCGCTATGCCGTTATCAGCGCGGTCGTCGCTTCAAGTTTGTTATCCGGCTGTGCGGTCTACGGCCCAGCACCCTACGGTCCGGCGGTGTATGTCAGACCCGCGCCTGT
>JANXTO010000203.1 GCA_025352365.1 Undibacterium sp.
CAGTTCTACTCGCTGGCATTCTGATCGCCGCCGATCCCATAGAGATGTTGCGTCTCATTGCGCTATCGCGACAAAACCGAAAATTCTTCCTTTTGATCAACAACGCGACAGAACCGTAATTTTCATGTTGGGATCCAGGCGTTGGAATTGATGGTTGATTTCGGATTTGGCTTTGCTTTGGGATTACCGGAAAATTATTTTCTGGAGCTGTGCACGGGACCATTTGCCCAAGGTGAAAACGGCGCGGGAATCAAGATCTTGTTCTTCTGCGTAAGCACCAGCGGCTGAACTTTGGCGGCGTAGGTTTTCCATTCGGGATTGGCAAGAAGGACACAGCGGCGCGCTGCACGGTCTTCGTAATCCTCGTAAGCCCAGAGATGAACCACCTGGTTCAATTCACCCAGCTCGCTGGTGAAATAACCGAGCAGATGGCCTAGGATCGGGCGCTGGATTGCCAGCCCTTCTTCTTCATACATTTTGACGTATTGCTGCGACTTACCACAGTAACATGTATAGATGCGCTCTTCGACGATCATCGTTTGTCTCCGGGGGGGGATGATTGATTTAACCAACAGAAATATATTTTTATATAGGACATAATATTTTTAGTTGAGTGTCGTGCGTTCAGCTAAACGGCTGAGATTTTCGATAGGTACACCTCCGGAGATAACATTGAATCTGATACCACGCACTCCGGCTTGGTGCATGCGCTCAAGCTCCTCGTCGGCAACGGTCGCTTCCTGAGGGTTGTACATTCGCGGCGTCGACAACGGGAATCTGTCGAACGGGCCAAAGATGTGAATGTGGCAGTCGGTCGCGTGCGCCGGCACTGTGTCATTGGGCTGACTAATTGTGGTGGAACGAGGACTAAAAGGTAATTCAGCGGATGAGTTGGTGTTCATATGTATTCTATATGAGTATCGATTGGCGCCAGAGTGGTCAATGGAGGCTAATTTAATAACGTCAGCAGCTGCTCGAAGGCCGAGCCGAACAGAATTTCGTAGCTTTCCTTCTCGACGTATCCAATGTGAGGTGTGGCGACGACGTTGTCGAGTAACAGTAGCGGATGGTCGCCTGCTATCGGCTCTCGCTCATAAACGTCGAGTGCTGCACTTCCCGGACATCCACCTTTGAGGGCAATTAGCAAAGCCTCCGGCTCTATCAGGTCAGCGCGGCTTGTATTGACTAGCAGCGCTGAAGGTTTCATGTTTTGTAAGTCACTGAGTCGCACCGAATGACGAGTATCCTCATTCAAGCGTAAATGGAGTGAGAGCACATCACTGGTCCGGAAGAACTCTTCTCGCGACTGAGGAACTGCGAAGCCATCAGCGCATGCCTTCTCCATCGAGCTTTCTCGTCCCCAAGCTTGAACGGTCATACCAAAAGCGCTGCCGTAACCGGCAATGATTTGACCTATACGTCCGTATCCCAAAATACCCAATACCTTGCCATGTAAGGTATGGCCAATCTGACCGGCGGGCGAACGTTCTTGCCAGGCGCCATCTCGCATGCTGCAGACATAGTCGGGGACATGCCTCGCTGCTGCCATGACGAGTGCCCAAGTCAACTCCGCTGCAGAATAGCCATCGGTTTTGCCTTCCAAGATTTTTACGCCTCGAGCCTCGCAGGCCCTTGCATCCACGTGTGCGGTAGAGCCGCGGCCGATTGTTCCAGTCTGGCAAATTGCCTTTAAAGATGGAAAATTTTCAAGATATTCGGCATCAACACGGGTTCTTTCACGCGTGAGCACCAGATATTGAATATGGGCAGCCTGACGAAAAATCGCGCTCGGCTCGCGGTCCGAAAAGATCCGAATGTCTGCGCGCGGCAGACGCGCCTTTAATCTGGCGAAAGCGTCAAGATTTTTTACGAATCCTTCATAGTCATCCAGGATTGCAATGACAGCTGTATTCTCAGCATCCATCGGTGTTTAACTTTCTTAGGGTGGGGTTATTTGGTTGAAGCTTGGGCGACTTGTATAAAGCGTATGCCACTGAGCCAGCTGCGGATGTTCCGCCTTCCAGTCAAATTGGTGAAAACGATAGGACAGATAATTGAGCGCACAGGCAACGGCGATGCCACCCAAATCCAATGACGGAGACAACTCCGCTGTAGCGACCGGCGCCGCGCAGCGCTTCATCACGCGGCCCCATCGTCCCAACCAATGCTGGGACGGGCACGCATCCTCACGACGCTGCTCCAGGACGGAGGCAACGGCAGCATCCATAATTCCATCGGCAAGAGCTTGCAGTCTCAAAACACGCATCCGGTCGCCAATCTCGCTAGTAATCAAAGGAGATGCAGTAGACGGCAAACAGTCCGGCTACGTCAATGGGATAGCACAATATGTGTCATCCTACTGCGGTAATCCAGCCGATATGCAATAAACCCAGCGAGTAAGGCAAAGCCAGCAAGGACGGCGAGCGCGAGTCTGAAATCTCCTGTCCGGTCACGAATAATGCCGACCGAGGTTGGGCCGATAAACCCACCGACTTGCGCCAGTGTGTTAATCACTGCAATGCCCAATGCGGCGGCTGGACCCGCCAAAAATGTACTGGTCATTGACCAGAATACACCCAGACTACCCCAGATTCCTGCGGCTGCGATACACAGTAAGATAAACGAAAGAGTAGGGCTCGGCGCATATGCACTGAGCAGCAATGCTACACCCCCGACACTCATCGAGACGGCTACGTGTAGGCTGCGTTCATTAACGCGGTCAGAATGTCGCGCAATCAAGGGCATGGCAATACCGGCGCAACAAAACGGCAGAGAGCCAAGTAGTCCTACCTCAAGATCGGTTAGCTGGCCGAAGCTCTTGACGATCTGTGGCGCCCAGAGCAATACTCCGTAAAGTGCAGATAGAAAGCATGAAAACAACGCGGATAATGCCCATACTTTTTTTATTTTAAGGACCTGCAAAAGAGTGAATTTGGCGGTTGATGCGAGGTGACTATGCTCCTTTTCGAGTGCGTTCGTCAACCAGTCGCGTTCGCTGGCCGTTAGCCATTTTGCTTGTTGTGGGCGCTCCGTGAGCCAGAAAAAAACAACGATGCCTAGTAATACAGCAGGAAGTGCCTCGTAAATAAACATCCATCGCCACCCCGAAATCCCTTGCACACCATCGAGAAATTTCATCAGCACGCCGGAAATGGGTGAGCCTATCGCTGACGCCAATGCCGTCGCAACAACGACTCCGGCATTCGCACGGGAGCGGTATTGCGATGGGAACCAGTTGGTAAGATAGACGATAACGCCCGGTAAGAAACCAGCCTCTGCAACACCTACAAAAAACCGCAGCACATAAAAGGAGGTTTCAGTATGGATAAATGCCATAGCCCCCGAAGCGATACCCCACAGGATCATGATGATGCCGATCCATAGCCGCGCACCGATACGATACAGGATCGCGTTGCTCGGCACTTCGAATACAGCATAGCCTAGAAAGAACACACCGGCACCGAAGCCAAACGCCGTCGGACTTAGACCTAGCTCCTGATTCATGCGCAAAGCAGCGAAGCCAATATTTACTCGATCCAGATAATTAACAATGAGGAGGATAAACAGAAACGGCACAAGTCGCTGATAGACTTTCTTCATTGTGAGTGCTTCGTGGTCAGGCATCATGACTGGTCTCCTTCGTTGTGGTGTTATCGCGCGTCGAATCTTGGTCGAAGCGTCTATTTAATGGGCATTAATTCTGGGTAAGGCTCATACGTGGCCTGATCATTCGAAACCGTAGAGTTCCATCGTGGTGCTGCCGTGTTTTATTTTTTCGACGATGTCCGTTTCTTTTTTGACGCGCTGCTCAGCGCGTGCGAGTATTTCATCAATCATCTCCGTTGGCAGCGCCACCACACCGTCCGCGTCGCCCAGTATCAGGTCGCCGCGAGAAATGCCGACCGCGCCGATATGGACGCGGCCGCCGATTTCGCCCTCCGATATTTTTGCGGTGCCTCGAATCGCTGTACCGCGCGCAAAGACCGGAAAACCCA
>JANXTO010000313.1 GCA_025352365.1 Undibacterium sp.
CTGCGATACGACCTATCATGGCAGCCCTTTTAGCTAGCTTTACTTACAGGAAAAATGACAGCACAGCATTGCAGCGCAAAATCAAAGCGCGCATTACTGTATAAATAAACAGTAATGATAACCTATCCTATCAGGCGACCTGCACGTACTCGTAAGCCTTTTTTTGCTAAAGCAGGTGCAAGCTTGCCCAGCATCGCTAACGTATCGCCGCTGTGCGCATGACAAATCGCAACACCCAATGCATCCGCCGCATCAGTGCTAGGCATGCCAGACAAGCTTAACAGCCGTTGCACCATATCTTGTACTTGTTCTTTTTTTGCTTTGCCGTGACCGACCACGCCTTGCTTGACTTGCAGCGCCGTATATTCCGCTACGGTGAGGTCAGCACTCACTAAAGCGCAGATCGCCGCTCCGCGTGCTTGTCCTAGTAATAGCGTTGACTGTGGATTGACATTGACAAAGACTTTTTCCACCGCCGCGCAATCGGGCTGGTATGTTTGAATGATTTCAGAAACGCCGAACAAAATGGTTTTGAGGCGTTCTGGCAAGGACTCATCCGCCGTCTTGATCGTACCGGAAGCGATGTAGGTTAACTTGCTACCTTGTTTATCGATGACGCCAAAGCCGGTAGTGCGCAGGCCAGGGTCGATACCGAGAATTTTCATCGCGGCACCTCCAAAAATCGATCGCATGACAAGCTTCTAATGACGACGTGCAAGGGATGATTTTTGAAGGGATGCATGAATGCCGTATTAATGACGGAAATGACGTATGCCAGTGTAAATCATGACAACACCGCGTTCGTCCGCCGCATCAATGACTTCCTGATCACGCATAGAGCCGCCTGGATGAATCACGCAGGTGGCACCCGCATCGACCACTACATCAAGGCCATCGCGGAACGGGAAAAACGCGTCGGATGCTACTGCTGAACCTGTCAGCGTCAAGCCAGCATTTTGTGCTTTGATCGATGCAATACGCGCAGAATCAATACGGCTCATCTGACCAGCACCAACGCCGAGTGTCATGCCATTTCCACAGAAGACGATGGCATTGGATTTCACAAATTTGGCAACGCGCCATGCAAACATCATGTCTGCCATTTGTTGTGGTGTCGGTTGCAGTTTTGAGACTACCCGTAATTCTTCAGGGCCTACATTTTTAGAATCTGGTGCCTGAATCAGCAGGCCACCGCCAACGCGTTTCAGGTCGTAGGTATTGATACCTTTACCCAGAGAAATTTCGAGCAAACGCACATTTTGTTTTGCCGCAAAAATTTGTTTTGCTTCTGCGGTGAATGATGGTGCGATCAATACTTCAACAAATTGTTTTGCAACGATCTCAGCAGCTTTACCGTCAAGTTCGCGGTTGAAGGCGATGATGCCACCGAATGCGGAAGTCGGGTCTGTTTGTAGCGCTTTGCTATAGGCTTCAAATGGCGTCGCGCCTAATGCAACGCCGCAAGGGTTTGCATGTTTGACGATCACACAAGCAGATTCTGCGAAGGATTTGACGCATTCCCAAGCGGCATCGGCATCAGCGATATTGTTGTACGACAGTTCTTTGCCTTGCAATTGCGTGTAATTCGCCAGCGATCCATCCAGGCGAAGCAGATCGCGGTAGAACGCAGCCGACTGATGCGGGTTTTCACCATAACGCATTTCCTGTACTTTGTCGAAATGCAGGTTCAGCGTTTGTGGATAGCTGCTGCGAGTCGCATGCGCTTTATCTTCGCCGAGACTAGTCAGATAATTGGTGATCGCGCCATCGTATTGTGCGGTATGCGCAAATACCTTTTTCGCTAACGTGAATTTAGTATCGTAGCTGACGACGTTTTGATTTGCTGTCATTTCATCTAGTACGACCTGGTAGTCGCTAGGATCAACGATCACCACAACATCTTTATGATTCTTGGCGGACGAGCGCAACATCGTTGGACCACCGATGTCGATATTCTCAATCGCGTCTTCCAAAGAACATTCGCCTTTGGCAACGGTTTGCTGGAACGGGTACAGATTGACGACGACCATATCGATAGTCGGAATACCATGCTGCTCTAATGCAGCCACATGCTCAGGAAAATCACGACGCGCCAGAATCCCGCCATGGACTTTCGGATGCAACGTCTTTACACGACCATCCAGCATTTCAGGAAAACCGGTGTAGTCAGCAACCTCGGTCACTGGCAAACCATGGTCGGCCAGTAGTTTTGCCGTACCACCGGTGGACAATAACTTGACACCCATGCCGGATAGCGCACGTGCGAACTCAAGAATGCCGGTCTTGTCGGAGACGGAGATGAGAGCTTGTTTGATCATGATAAGGAGCTAAGGAGCTTGTGAAGTGGAAGAATTCGGTAGCAAAAACAGATCAGGCGTTGCGAGATCTGCCCACACCTTTGGTGCTAGCTGGCTATTACAGCAAGCCGTGTTGCTGTAACTTTTTACGTAAAGTATTGCGATTGATGCCCAGCATATCTGCTGCTTGTGATTGATTGCTTTCCGCTCGGGTCATGACCATTTCTAACATTGGTTTTTCTACAGCCAACACGACCATATCGTAAATATTGGAGGCAGGTTGTTCTCCCAGATCACGGAAGTATTTTTCCAAATTTTTGTGAACGGCTTCTTGAATGCTATCTTTGCTCATGCTTTTAATTTTCTATCAGTGCTTGTTTGACTTATTCTTGTTGAATACGTTTTTTCTTAAATCCCTACTGTTTCTCTTTCGCTTTTGACGAAGATGAAAACAGAAAAAATGAACTACGCTGCCAACTTTTCTTCGGAGGGGCGGTATTGTAACCGCTCGCTGGTCTGACGATCAAAAAACATTTTTACTGCATCTAACTGGTCTTCGCATGAGGTCAATAAATTCATCTCTTGACGAAAATCTTCTCCACCAACTAAATCTTGTACGTACCAACCTATATGTTTGCGCGCTGTTCGTACTCCCATAAACTCACCGTAGAAAGCGTAATGAGCGCGTAAATGTGCATCCATCAAACGACTGACCTCCGACACCATCGGCGCAGGTAAATAAGTGCCGGTTTTCAGGAAATGTTCTATCTCGCGGAATATCCACGGTCGCCCTTGCGCGGCGCGGCCTATCATGATGGCGTCGGCACCTGTTACCTGTAAAACATACTTGGCTTTTTCTGGCGTCGTGATGTCGCCATTGGCAACCACCGGGATATTGACTGCCGCTTTTACTGCGGCGATGGTTTCGTATTCTGCATCGCCTTTATAGCCGTCTGCGCGAGTACGCCCATGCAGCGTCAGCATAGCGATCCCTGCGGATTCGGCAATGCGTGCGATATTCAAGGCGTTTTTGTTGGCTCTGTCCCAGCCAGTACGAAACTTTAGCGTGACCGGCACATCGACCGCATTGACAACCGCTTCTAAAATCGTAGCGACCAGTTTTTCATTTTGTAGCAGGGCAGAACCGCACCAGGCGTTACAGACTTTTTTGACTGGGCAACCCATATTGATATCAATAATCTGCGCACCTCGGTCCACATTATGCTTGGCACATTCCGCCAGCATAGTCGGATCTGCTCCGGCGATCTGAACTGCTTTTGGCTCCATCTCACCTTCGTGATTGGTGCGGCGCGAAGACTTCTCGGTATCCCACAACTTTGGATTCGACGCCGCCATTTCAGACACCGCATAACCAGCACCCAGTTCTTTGCAGAGTTGGCGAAACGGTCTGTCCGTTACGCCAGCCATGGGCGCGACAAAAAGATTATTCCGCAACTGATGGGGGCCGATTTGCATAATGGAGATAAATTGGGGTAGAGGGTAGCGAAAAGCCAGATCGGCACGGAAAAGTATTCTACCTGAAATGTGCCTAAATAATTAGCAAAATACTTGACCTAAAATCAGAATATTTTTATCTATCTAGGTTGACTTAATGATAGTTTGGTTTTCTGAATACTTCATAAAAAGGGTCTTCGTCGTTCTATTTAAACGGCATAAAATTATAGAGATGCTAATTTGCAATTATCTTTGTGTATAGTTGCTGATAAATAGCAGCCTTGACTCACTTTGGCGTATCAATTTTTATCTGATTCTAATTTTCAACTAAGTATTGATCGCTTCTAAAGTCTTTTTTAAAGCCTATTTCATCACTGATTTCCAGTCGGTATTAATCAGTCAAGGATGAAATATGTTTTTAACCTTAAGGAGCTGCCGTGAGTACTATCCAAGTAAAGAGCAATACAGAAAACCAAGCAAGAAATCAAGCAGCCGGTTTGCATAAAATTACTATCGTCGGCGGCGGTGCCGGTGGTTTGGAGTTGGCGGTCAGGCTCGGTAAAAAATTAGGTAAAAAAAAGAAAGCAATCATCACTCTGATTGATGCTAGCCGCACTCATTTATGGAAGCCTTTATTGCATCAAGTCGCTGCAGGCACTTTGGACAGTCATGCGGACGAGCGCGAGTATTTCGCACTGGCACGGTCGAATCATTTTGAGTTTCGCTTAGGGCGTATGGATGGTCTGAGTAGGGAGAAGAAAGAGATTTATCTCTCCGCGACCTGTGACGAAGATGGTAGTGAATTGCTGCCGCGTCAGGCGATTGCTTACGATAGTCTGGTGATTGCGTTAGGTAGCCAGACCAATGATTTTGGTACGCCGGGTGCACGCGAGAATAGCATCATGCTGGACTCGCTTCCCGCGGCAGAACGCTTCCATCAGAAGCTAGTCAATTGCTGCTTACGTGCGCAAACACAAGCGCAGCAATCTGGTGAAGGACGCTTCACAGTGACGATCATCGGTGGCGGCGCTACGGGGGTGGAACTGGCTGCCGAACTGCACATGACGACTAAAATTTTATCTAGTTATGGACTGGTCAATTTTCATCCGGAAAAAGATTTAAAAATCGTCATCGTGGATGCGGCTCCGCGTTTGTTACAGATGCTGCCAGAGCGCTTATCCGACGCAGTTGCCCGTGAATTACGCAGTATCGCAGTAGAAGTGCATACCAACGAACGTGTGGTAGAAGTCACTAAAGAAGGTGTCAGCATGTCTAGCGGCAAATTTATTCCCAGTGGTATTGTCGTTTGGGCGGCAGGGATTAAAGCACCAGAATTTTTAAAAGATTTGGATGGTCTGGAAACCAACCGCATCAATCAATTAGTCGTGCACCGGACTTTGCAAACCACACGTGATACATCAATTTTTGCTCTGGGTGATTGTTGCGCTTGTCCACAAGGCGAGGGTTTGCCCACAGTCCCTCCACGCGCCCAATCGGCGCATCAGCAAGCCAGTCTGCTGGCAGATTCTCTCAGCCGGATGTTGCAGGGAAAATCGCTGAAAGAGTTTACCTACAAAGATTATGGTTCTCTGGTCTCGTTAGGTAACTACACCACCGTTGGCAGTTTAATGGGCGCACTGGCAAATGGCTCAGTCTTCATTGAGGGCACTCTCGCCAAATGGATGTATTGGTCACTGCACAAGAACCACCAGGTTGCTGTCAATGGCTTGTTTCATACATGGCTATCCACCTGGGCAGAAACGATTGATAGGGTGCGCAATCCCCGTATAAAGTTGCACTGATTAGTTGCTAGCTTTGTCATTGTTCCCCTTCGCTGTATTTTGATTTAACTAAAGCGATGCGCAAGGATGAAATTGCATTGTGCATCGCAGCAAATTGTAGAGTGTGCGTTCGACTTATTTGCAAAAGACTTGCCTAGATTTCTCATAGGCGATAGCATCAATTATCTGCATAATGTCACTACTAACTACTACAGCGGTCGTACACCCATTTTGCGCGCATTCTGCGCTAAACATCGAGCTAAGTAAAAACTTGGCAAGTGCAAAGTAGTTTATGAGGTGTATGGGAAGGACGTGAGAGTTGTATTAATTCGAGGCTCTCATGTGCACCGTTTGCATGAATCATCGCGCAATCAAAACAACAATCAGAGACAAGGAAAACAGCATGGATAAGTTTTGGCTTAAATCGTACCCGCAAGGCGTACCGGCAGAAATCGATTTTTCACAATATAAATCGCTGGTGCAATTGCTGGAAGAAGCTTTCCAAAAATACGCGG
>JANXTO010000284.1 GCA_025352365.1 Undibacterium sp.
GGCAACACTGACTCCCCCATCAAAGCGGCATCCACCTCCCGAGCGCATTGACGTCCTTCACGGATCGCCCAAACTACCAGCGATTGTCCGCGACGCATATCACCTGCGGCGTAGACTTTGTCCACGTTGGTCTTGTAGCAATCAACACCGTCGGTCGTTGCTCTGGCGTTGCCGCGGGCATCTTTTTCTACGCCGAACGCGTCCAGCACTTGCTGTACCGGTGAGACAAAACCCATTGCGAGCAATACCAGATCTGCCTTCATTTCAAACTCAGAATCCGGTACTTCTTGCATCTTGCCGTCTTTCCATTCCACACGAACAGCAATCAACTTTTCTACTTTGCCGTTTTTGCCCTCTAAACGTTTAGTCGCTACTGCCCAATCGCGTTCGCAACCTTCTTCGTGCGAGGAAGATGTGCGCATTTTGATTGGCCAGTAAGGCCAGACCAGCGGTTTGTTCTCTGTTTCTGGTGGTTGCGGCATCAGCTCGAACTGGGTGACAGATTTCGCACCATGACGATTAGAGGTACCGACGCAGTCTGATCCGGTATCACCACCGCCAATGACAACCACATGCTTGGCGCTTGCCATGATCTGATCTTTGACCTTGTCGCCCGCGTTCACTTTATTTTGTGAAGGCAAGAAATCCATCGCAAAATGCACACCTTTTAACTCGCGACCATGCACAGGCAAATCACGTGGAGTCTCAGCACCACCCGCGATGATGACTGCATCAAACTCTTTTTGTAGCTGCTCTGGTGAGACTGTTTCTTTCGACCAGTTGGTGACGGTAGAAGGAAAATCTTTACCAACCAAAGTGCTGGTACGGAATACCACACCCTCTGCCTGCATCTGTTCTACACGACGATCAATATGCGTTTTTTCCATTTTAAAATCGGGAATACCGTAGCGTAGCAAGCCGCCGACGCGATCATTCTTTTCAAACACGGTTACGTCATGTCCGACGCGTGCAAGTTGCTGCGCTGCGGCCAGACCGGCAGGTCCGGAGCCGACGATCGCCACTTTCTTCCCTGTTTTAATTGTTGCAGGTTGTGGTTTGACCCAACCGTTTTCCCAGCCCTTGTCGATGATGAAATGCTCTATCGATTTGATTCCAACTGACGCATCATTGATGCCCAAGGTGCATGCAGTTTCGCAGGGCGCGGGACAAATACGACCAGTAAATTCAGGAAAATTATTCGTGGAATGCAATGTCTCCAAGGCTTGCTGATAATTACCGGTATAGACCAGATCGTTCCAGTCAGGAATGATGTTATTTACCGGACAGCCGTTATTACAAAATGGAATACCGCAATCCATGCAACGTGCGCCCTGGATTTTTGCTTGGTCATCGCTTAGATGAACTAAAAATTCTTTGTAGTGCTTTTTACGTGATTGCGGTGCTTCGCTCGCTTCTTGCAAGCGCTGGTACTCCATGAAACCGGTTACTTTACCCATGTCTATTCCTTCAATTTTGATGCGGGCGATGCCCTGTCCAACTTATCAATGTTGTTGTCTATGCTGAGAGATTGGCACGGAACTATATGAAAGTGACCCCGTGCTCTCGATACGTTCGAACAACTACAACTAGGCAGCGATTGTTTCTTTCGCTTTACTCGCTTGTTTTGCAACGTACATTTCAGCCAGAGCGCGCTTATATTCTGTCGGGAATACTTTGACAAATTTAGAGCGTCCACGCGCCCAGTCATCCAACAAATTACGCGCCCGTGTGCTGCCTGTATGTTTGAAGTGACGCTCTATCATATGACGCAAAATCGCCTCATCGGTCTCACCTTCACCTCCGCGCAAACGGCTATGCCAAAGCGATGGATCAACCGTCGCTGCCTGCACATCGCCCGCCAATACTGGTGCTAGTGCGACCATTGATAAATTACATCTGGCTTCAAATTCGCCATCAGGATCGTAGACATAGGCAATACCGCCCGACATACCCGCAGCAAAATTACGTCCCGTATCACCCAGCACAATCACGGTGCCGCCAGTCATATATTCACAGCCATGATCGCCAGTACCTTCGACTACCGCCAACGCACCTGAGTTACGCACCGCAAAACGCTCGCCTGCAACACCATTGATAAACGCTTCACCAGAAATAGCACCATATAAAACGGTGTTGCCGCAGATGATGTTATCAACTGCCCAGCCACGGAACTCGGTATTAGGTCGAATAATGATACGTCCGCCGGACAAACCTTTGCCGACATAATCATTACCTTCACCGACCAGATCCAGCGTAACGCCATGCGCCAAAAACGCGCCGGCTGATTGACCAGCTGTGCCTTGCAATTGAATATGAATCGTATCGTCCGGCAATCCCGCATGGCCATATTTTTTTGCAACTTCGCCGGACAACATCGTACCGACCGTGCGATTTAAGTTTTTGATCGGTGAAATAAACGAGACTTTTTCACCCGTATCTAATGCCGTTTTTGCCTGTGCAATTAACTTATTATCGAGCGCGTTTTCTAAACCATGATCTTGCACATCAACATGCTTGATCGGCGTATCTGCAGGCACATCCGGTTGATAGAAAATACGACTGAAATCCAATCCCTTCGCTTTCCAGTGTACGATCGCTTTTGACTTATCAAGCAAATCAACGCGACCAATCAACTCTTCGTAAGTACGGATACCCAACTGCGCCATGATCTGACGTACTTCTTCTGCAACGAAGAAGAAATAGTTGACGACATATTCCGGCTTGCCAGAAAACTTAGCACGCAAAATCGGATCTTGTGTTGCAACACCAACAGGGCAGGTGTTCAAATGACATTTGCGCATCATGATGCAGCCTTCAACGACCAGCGGTGCAGTCGCAAAACCGATTTCATCTGCACCCAACATGGCAGCGATTGCCACGTCACGTCCCGTCTTCATCTGACCGTCTGCCTGTACACGGACCCGTCCGCGCAAGCCATTCAGAACCAGAGTTTGCTGAGTTTCGGAAAGACCTAACTCCCATGGTGTGCCAGCATGTTTAACGGAAGACAAAGGTGATGCGCCAGTACCGCCATCATGTCCCGCAATCACCAGATGATCGGCCTTGGCTTTAGAGACGCCCGCAGCAACAGTACCAACGCCGACTTCGGATACCAGTTTGACTGAAATTGAGGCTTTAGGATTCGCGTTTTTTAAATCATGAATCAATTGTGCCAAATCTTCAATCGAGTAAATATCATGATGCGGCGGCGGCGAAATCAGGCCAACACCCGGCACAGAAAAACGCAGTTTTGCAATATATTCCGATACCTTATGCCCAGGTAATTGTCCACCCTCGCCCGGCTTGGCACCTTGTGCCATTTTGATCTGAATCTGATCGGCAGAAATCAGGTATTCCGTCGTCACACCAAATCGACCTGACGCCACCTGCTTGATGCGGGAGCGTAAAGAGTCTCCTGGCAACAAAGGCATATCGACTTCAATATTGGCTTTGCCAACTATCGACGCCAAGGTATCGCCCTGCTTGATCGGTATACCTTTTAATTCTTGCTGATAACGCGCTGGATCTTCGCCACCCTCGCCGGTGTTGGATTTACCGCCGATACGATTCATTGCAATCGCTAAGGTTGCGTGGGCTTCGGTACTGATAGAACCAAGGGACATAGCACCCGTCGCAAAGCGTTTAACGATTTCTTTAGCAGGCTCAACCTGATCAAGGGGGATCGCTTTGGCAGGATCAATTTTGAATTCAAACAAACCACGCAAGGTCATATGACGCTTGGACTGGTCGTTGATGATCTGAGCGTATTCTTTATAGGAGTTGTAGTTATTAGTCCGGGTTGAATGCTGTAATTTAGCAATCGCGTCCGGCGTCCACATATGGTCTTCACCACGAATACGGAAGGCATATTCGCCGCCCGCATCCAACGCATTTGCCAATACCGGATCATTACCAAATGCCAGACTATGCAAACGTAACGCTTCTTCAGCGACTTCAAATACGCCGATACCCTCGACATTTGACGCCGTACCTTTAAAATATTTGTCGACCAATGATTTATTGAGGCCGATCGCTTCAAAAATCTGCGCGCCACAATACGACATATAGGTAGAAATACCCATCTTGGACATGACTTTCATCAAGCCTTTGCCGATTGCCTTGGTGTAGTTGTACATGGCTTTTTCTGCGGACAAATCACCTGGCAAATCTTTTGCCATTGCCGCAAGTGTTTGCATTGCCAGGTAAGGATGTACTGCTTCTGCGCCATAACCTGCCAGCAAGGCGAAGTGATGTGTCTCGCGAGCAGAACCAGTTTCAACCACCAAGCCAGTGATGGTACGCATACCGCGACTGACCAGATGCTGATGCACGGTCGAAGTTGCTAACAGCGCAGGAATAGCGACGTTGTTCGCATCCATCTTGCGGTCAGTGATGATCATAATGTTATGACCGGATTTAACCGCGTCGACGACTTCGGCACAAATCGATGCCAGACGTGCTTCGATCCCGTCTTTACCCCAAGCGACGGGGTAGCAGATATCTAGTTCATAGGACTTGAATTTGCCTCCGGTATTGGCGCTAATATTACGCAACTTGGCAATATCGGCAAAATCCAGCACTGGCTGTGACACTTCCAAACGCATCGGAGGGTTGATATTGTTGGTGTCCAACAGGTTAGGTTTGGGACCGATAAACGATACCAAGGACATGACCATCGCTTCACGAATCGGGTCGATAGGCGGATTGGTGACTTGCGCAAATAGCTGCTTAAAGTAGTTGTACAAAGGCTTTAGTTTATTCGACATCACCGCCAGCGATGAGTCGTTGCCCATGGAGCCAATCGCTTCTTCAGCACTGGTTGCCATTGGTGCCATCAAGAATTTTAAATCTTCTTGTGTATAGCCAAATGCCTGCTGCTGATCTAGCAAAGTCGCGCTGGATGGCTCTACTGCTTGCTCCGCTTTTAGCGCGTTGAGTTTGATGCGCACAGACTGAATCCATTGCTTGTATGGCTTGGCATTGGAGTAGGTATCTTTGATTTCTTTGTCATCGATGATGCGGCCAGCGTCCAGATCGATCAAAAACATTTTGCCTGGTTGCAGGCGCCATTTTTTGATGATTTTAGATTCTGGAATCGGCAATACGCCGGATTCCGACGCCATTACGACCAGATCATCATCGGTCACGATGTAACGTGCCGGGCGTAGACCATTGCGATCCAAAGTACCGCCAATCTGACGACCATCGGTAAATGCCATCGCAGCGGGGCCATCCCATGGCTCCATCATCGCGGCATGATATTCATAGAAAGCGCGACGGTTGTCGTCCATCATAGTGTGATTTTCCCAAGCTTCAGGGATCATCATCATCATTGCCTGGGCGATCGGGTAGCCAGCCATGACCAAGAGTTCCAGCGCGTTATCGAAGCTGGCCGTATCGGATTGACCTTCAAAAATCAGCGGATATAATTTTTGCAAATCATCACCCAGCACGGCGGATTTCATTACGCCTTCACGCGCACGCATCCAGTTGAAATTGCCTTTGACCGTATTGATCTCGCCATTATGCGCAATCATGCGATAGGGGTGAGCTAGCGGCCATTCTGGGAAGGTATTTGTCGAAAAACGCTGATGCACCAGCGCCAATGCAGAAACACAGCGCGGATCTTGCAAATCTTTATAGTACACACCGACCTGATCAGCCAGCAGCAAACCCTTGTAGACGATGGTGCGCGCCGACATGGATGGGACAAAATATTCTTTGCCGTGCAACAGCTTCAAGGCTTCAATCGCATGTACCGCCGATTTACGGATAACGTATAACTTACGTTCGAGTGCATCGGTGACCATGATATCGGCACCACGACCAATGAAAATCTGGCGTATCACAGGCTCTTTTTCGCGGACTAATGGCGACATCGGCATGTCTGTATCGACCGGTACATCCCGCCAACCCAAGACGACCTGACCTTCCGCTCTGACGGCACGTTCAATTTCTTGCTGACATGCCAAACGTGAGGCGTGTTCTTTCGGCAAAAAGATCATACCCACGCCATATTCGCCCGGCGGTGGTAACTCTATGCCTTGCTTGCTCATCTCTTCACGGAAGTATTGATCTGGAATTTGAATCAAGACACCAGCGCCGTCACCCATCAGTTTATCGGCACCAACCGCACCGCGATGATCGAGATTTTTAAGAATCAGCAAACCTTGCTCCACAATTGCGTGGGATTTTTTGCCTTTGATATGTGCCACAAAGCCTACACCACAGGCGTCATGTTCATTTGCTGGGTCGTACAGGCCTTGCGCTTGCATCATCATTCTCCACTTAAAATTAAGGTTGAATCGTAGAGTAGTGCAGCGCAACAGAAACATCAATAACAATATTTAGGGTCAGTGTCAAAACAAATTAAAGTTAAATCCAATAAATTTTAATTGGGGACATAGTAAAAATAAGCGCTATTTAACGGTTCCTATTAAGAATATGGCATTCGATTTAAAGAATGCGTTTGCTGGCACGAATAAGTCGAGGGAGGACATTCACCCACGAGTGAGCTAGATTTCAGACGATAAAATATGGACGGATTCTAAGCTTATAGAAATGCTTATTTAAATTACTCCCCATATGTATATATTGGTTATCCATATATTTATTGGACAATATATCGTTTTTTATAGAATTATGGGGGAGTATATTGATATAAATGGGAAAAAGGCATTAAGCAAAGATCAAATTCCAATGGAACTTTCAGCGAATCCATACCAAACGTCAAACCAGATTAGAGCAAATTTAAACTCGCTTAGTTGCCAAATTAGATGCCACTTTAGATGGCGGACAGCACTTTTCGGGGTCGCCCACGCTTCATCGGCTCCACCCGGCGCTCGGTGGACTTTGTCATGTCTGCTTTAAATTGTTCAGTGCCGATTAGCCAGCCTTTGAGTGTTGCATCCATCAGTGAATTCAATTCTGAACTCAACAAAGGCTGCTGCATCATGTCCCGATACGCGGCTTCGCGTTGAAACGGCGTATTCCCCAAACTCCAATACAAAGGATGATCAGTAATTAAGGGATCAATTTTCAAACCGATATGGTGCTGGAAGCTAGACCAAGGATATTCCTGCGCATCGGCCACCAATTTGCTACGAACCGGATTACTTTCTATAGACAAAGAGCAGCGCAAAAAATACAAAGCCGCCTCCATCACCGTCGCCCGATACCGCCCTTGCCACAAACTGCCAGTACGCTCATATTTACGATTGTAATAAGGGACATAGTGACGACCAATCCACTGCATCATCTTACCCAGCCCCACTTCGTCCACAGGAGTAACGAGTAAATGGACATGATCTGGCAATAAAACATAAGCATGGATCGCAACTTCAAACTGTTTGGCAGCCTCGCCTAACCAAGCCAGAAAAGCGACGTAATCAGCCGACTCACGAAAAATCGCCTGATGATTATTCCCATGCTGAATAACATGATGCAATTGTCGCGGAATAACGAGGCGGCTAAGTCTGGCCATGGTGTAGAAGTCGCTAAATATAAGATTGAGTAAGATTGTTGGGCAAACAAGCATTGCATTGTAAATCAAGCGACCGGGCACAAAGTAATGTGACGGCAGTATCAAGCAGTAATTAACCGTATTCAGCCTCAACCAGACTGATGCAAATACATGAAAATATCTCGCCGCTTAAATACGGAAAAGACGAAGGGAAATTTTCATCCATGTATTCTCTGTACCGGGACATCTCTTAGTCCTTTGTATTTTTGTTTTGTGTAAGTCTTAATAAATTGGCAGATTCAGGGGACGGATAATTCACGATAAAATAAACAATGGTAATCTGAGACCAATTGATGCGAACTATTTAGTTCTTTTTTAGTCGAAATAAACAAATGTCGCCGTGCGGACAAATACAGAATAACAATCAGACAGCGCGTACATTTTGTTACATCATATAGTGTGGTTATCGTGGCGCATGCGCTATATTTTCTGCACTAAAAATTCAGAATTAATTTTCAAAGCTAATTTTTAAAGCTAAATTTCAGAGCGACGATTTGGAGAACCCCACATGAAGAAAAAACTATTGTGCTTAATGCTTGCCTTTGCAGCATCAACGCAAGCCGATACCTTAGATCCTTCTTCAACCCAACTGCTAATGCCATTGCCACAGCAAGCGCAGGCAGCTAGTTTAAGTGCTGGTTTTTTAACCCGCTTCCACTACAAAGCGACGCCCTTGGATGATGCGATGTCGATCAAAATTTTTGATCGTTATTTAAAGTCACTCGATCCCGAAAAATTATTTTTTACTCAAGCAGATATCAATCAATTTGCTGCTGCACGCACGCAATTAGACGATGCAATCAAACAGGAAAACTTGAATATTCCTTTTGCGATTTTTAATTTGTATGAAAAGCGTTTAGTTGATCGTCTTACTTACGCACGTGAAATTTTGAAAAAAGGTTTTGATTTTACTCAGAATGAAAGCTACTCCTACGCTCGTGAAAAAGCCGCATGGCCGCAATCTGAAACTGAAGTAAGCGATCTGTGGCGCAAACGTGTAAAGAATGACTGGTTGCGTTTAAAACTTGCAGGTAAGGACGATGCAGCTATTCGCGATACCTTAGAAAAACGCTATGCCAGCTCATTGGCTCGTGTAAAAAAATATAAGAGCGAAGATGCGTTCCAGATTTTTATGGATGCCTATGCGATGTCGATCGAGCCGCATACCAATTACCTTGGGCCACGCGCGTCAGAAGATTTTGATATTTCGATGAAACTATCACTGGTTGGTATTGGTGCAGTATTACAAGAACGTGATGACTATACAACCGTGCGTGAACTGGTTGTGGGCGGCCCGGCAGCGATGTCTAACCGTCTAAAAGTAGGCGACAGAATTGTCGGTGTAGGTCAAGGTAAAACTGGTCCAATTACAGAAGTCGTGGGCTGGCGTATTGATGATGTCGTCAAGCTGATACGTGGTGCAAAAGACTCTATCGTAGTGTTAGATATTCTTCCTGCCGATGCCAGCCTCGATGCCAAACATCAGATGGTGACCTTGATACGCGACAAAATAAAACTGGAAGAACAGGCCGCCAAAAAATCGATTATCCCTATTCAAAGCGGCGGTGTTACCCGACAAATTGGGGTAATCTCCTTACCGACTTTCTATCAGGATTTTGATGCTCGCATCAAAGGCGATAAAGATTTCAAAAGTGCCACACGCGATGTATCCCTTTTATTAGAAGAACTGAAAAAAGCCAAGGTCGATAGCGTATTAATCGATTTGCGTAACAACGGCGGTGGCTCTTTAGCAGAAGCGATTGAACTCACAGGACTATTCATTGATAAAGGTCCAGTAGTGCAGCAACGGAACGCACAAGGCAAAATCAGCGTAGAAAGTGACACCAACGCCGGTCTTACCTGGGACGGCCCTCTGGGCGTGTTGATTAATCGTGGCTCAGCATCAGCATCAGAAATTTTTGCAGCCGCAATCCAGGATTATGGCCGTGGCGTGATTATTGGTGAAGGTAGTTTTGGTAAAGGTACCGTGCAAACCATCGTCAATCTTGATCAGGCAACGCAAAATCCTAAAGCGAAATTTGGCGAACTCAAAATGACAATTGCTCAATTCTTCCGTATCAACGGAGGGACAACACAATTGCGTGGTGTGACACCAGATATCAGCTTCCCTAGCGGAACAGATACAGAGAGCTTCGGTGAATCTAGTTACGACAATGCGCTGCCTTGGACACAAATCAAACCTGCTGATTACAAGCCAACCGGTGATCTGACTGATCTGTTACCAATGCTGGAAGTGCGTCATGAATCACGTATTGCAAAGGACAAGGATTTCCAGTATCTGCAAGAGGACATTGCTGAAGTCCAGGCACTACGCAAGAAAAAAACGATCTCTTTGAATGAAGTAGAACGCCGTAAAGAGAAAGAAACTTTAGAGGCAAAAATCAAATCACGCGAAAGTAACGACGGCAGTGATAAAAAAATTGCCAGCAAAACCAAATCGCAATTAGACGACGGTCTGCAAGCAAATGAACGTAACCTTGCTGCTGATATTGCGGCGGAAAAAGAGCAAAAAAACGCTAAGGATGTGTTACTCAACGAAGCCGTCCATATTTTGAGTGACGAAGTTGATTTGCTAAAAACCAATGCCAAATTAGCGGCCCGGGTTTTGCCAGCCAATACACTTAACGCTAACCAAAAGCATGATTGATTAATTTACGACGAGGATTTTTATAAAATAGCAGGTAATGTTTTTGTAAAAGCCGCAATTGAGATCGACATCTAGATTGTATTTAAATAAAAAGTCCCGCAAGATAAATTATCTTGCGGGACTTTTTTGTATCACTCTTAAATAACGAACTTATCAAATACAAATTTATCAAATCAAACCGAGTATAGACCGACTGACATCAAGGCCCTACCGCCAAACGACCTAATGCAGTGTCATCCGTAAAAAATCCATCAATCCCTGCTGCAATATAACGCTTCATCTCAGCGACAGAACCTAGCTCATTACGAGCATTCTCGCCGTTAGCATCACGAAAATCAGCCGCGAGAAAACGATTCTCGGGACGGAAAGTCCAGACATGCACCAGCAACCCAGCAGCATGCGCGTCTTCGACAAAAGAGCTTGGTACACCAAGTCGTCCGTCAGCTAATAAAGGAATAATCGCACGCGTTGGTGGCGCGACCACATCAGCATACTGTGCGATTGCACGCATACCTTCAGCAGTAGTCATCTTGCCAAATGTCAGATCGCCACCAGCAGCAACGACATCACTAGGACGATAATTGCCCTCAGCGACTAGCTGCATCAGACGGATGTTTTCACGCTTAGCGGGCGCGCCTAACTTGTTACGCAAGTATTTTAGATTAGCAATTTCAAAAGATTGAATCTCCAGCGGACAGTGCTTGGTGTACTCATGCGCCTCGATTGTTTTTAAAAACCGGTCTTCCAGAGGCAAGCCGATTTTTGCAAAATAGGTAGAGCTTTTTAATTCCGGCACCAAGCCAATTACACGTCCGCTGGTAGCGGATTGGGCAGCAACAAAATCGATAATCTCATCCCACGTCGGTATCTGGAACATGCCGTCATACAAGGTGTTCGCAGATCGTACTTTTGGCAAACGCTCAACTGCACGCAAGGATTTTAATTCATCCAGGCTGAAGTCTTCTACAAACCAACCAATATGAGTTTGGCTATCAATCGTTTTAGTCGTACGTCTGCTGGCAAACTCCGGGTGCTTAGCAACATCAGTAGTCTCAGTTAAATCTGCCTCGTGCCGCGCTACTAAAACACCATCCTTAGTGATCACCAGATCAGGCTCAATATAATCTGCTCCATCGGCGATCGCTCTGGCATAAGACGCTAAGGTATGCTCCGGTCGCAAAGCGCTGGCACCACGATGCGCGAATACCTCAACTCTCTTAGTCGCAGCATAAGCGGGTTGAACTAATTGAGCTGATTGAGCTAAGGCAGGTAGCATTGGTATCAAACTTGTCAAACCAACTGCGGCAACTCGACCCAGCGTTGTTTTGACAAAATTTCTACGATTGAATGTCATGTAAATCGTCCTCAAAATTCAATGCAAAATTAAAAATTAGTGCCCAGCGTCACAAAGTACTGACGTGGTGCAATCGGGAAGGTATTGTAAGTACCCGATGCAGCACCGACCACCACCACAGACGCACCGGTTTGCTGGTTCAGATTAGTAATATTCAATCTAACTTTGGTATTTTTTAGAAAAGCATTATCAAGCATCGGTAGTTTGGCACTTAAGGCTAAGCTCGCCATAAAATAACCAGGCACGGATAAATCATTGGTGTAGGTGGCGTAACGTTTGCCGATATATTCACCGATCAGCTGCGCCTCAAAATCACCTTCAGTCACAGTAGCGACAAACTTGTTCATCCAGTCAGGGCTACCCGGTACTTTTTTACCGGACGTCGCTACTGTCGCGGCACCGTTATTGTAGTTATCCGAATAGACAGAGCGGTTGTAGGACA
>JANXTO010000328.1 GCA_025352365.1 Undibacterium sp.
CTACGATGGAATACAACTTAGTTGCGCCCTTTGCGAGTGCAATACCTGTTGCAGCAACCCCTTTAGTCAACACTGTTGCAGTAGGTGCGGTTGTTGCACAACTGACGCCAACGGTTTTGAAAGCAGCCGTCACGTCTGCAACGGTATAGCCACGATTAGTAGCTGCTTTTTCTACCCCGCAAGCACCTTGGTTAAAAGTACTACCAGCGGCCCAGTACAAATGATTTGCATCGGCCATTACTTCAAATGCTTTACGTGTATTCCAACCAGAGGTTGTCGCTAACAAGTAGAAAGCTTTGTTGTACACACCACTGCTGTAATGCACGTCAAGGCTACTCGTGTAGTTAGCAGCATTGTCGATAGATCCGCCATCCAATGGCGGATTGTACATATAACGTAATGCACCGCTTGCTTTAAAAATATCAACGCCAACTTTGAAGTCGTTTGTACCTTTGACATAGTACTTAACCGCCTCACCAGCCATATCAGAAAAGGCTTCATTCATACCGCCAGACATGCCAGAGTAAGTCAGATTAGAGTTTTGCTCTGTAAAGCCATGGCTAATTTCATGACCAGTTACGTCGAGTGCTGTCAAAGGATAAAAAGTTGATGCGCCATCACCAAAATTCATCGCAGTTCCGTCCCAAAACGCATTTTCATAGGCGGAACCATAGTGGACTCTCATCATCAATTTTTGACTGATAGGGCGAAGTCCAAGATACGCTTGGTACATATTAAAAACTTGGTTGCCAAAATAATGTGCGTCATTCATTGGAGAATATGCGCCATTGATAGCTTTAACCGTATTACGCGGACAAGTGAAAGTTTGCAAAGTACCAGAACCAGAAGTGGCACTGTTCATATTGTAAGTATCAACATTGGTACTACTCAATTTGCAAGTAGATCCGCTAACCAACACATCTAAGTAACCGTAACCAGCGGTAGTACCGTACTCGTATTGACCAGTTTTAGTATTGCCACCAGGACCTGTACCACTCAATGCGTGAGTTAAACCTTCCCATTTATCTAAAACAGCGCCTGTATTTGCATCAATAATAAAATGCGGGCGGCTTGGTTTATTTGGATTAGATGTATCGAGGAAAGAAATCACATAAATCAGTTGAGCAACATTATTTGCGCCCAATTTGACATGTAATTTAGATTGATCATTTTCGGTTGAATTAACACGAGCTTGTGTTTTTGCCAAAGCAAGAGCTTGGTTTGCCGAATAAAGCGGTGTCGCACTTGGCAAATCATTAGCTACATTGCGCAGCATTGCGCCGGATAAAGTCGGTTGAGTAGCGCCAGGAGCTACGCTCTCTACTACACCTTCACCCCATACTGGAATGCCTTGATGAAATTGTTGATAGCGCGTGACAACTTTGCCATTAGCATAAGTTTTGCTGCGCAATGCTTGCAATTCGCTGGCACTAAGTCCGAGTAAATCATTAACACTTGCGATACGAGAAGTCCAAGACTGGACTGTCGCTGTGTTTGCTGATGGAGTTGAGTAGTTATCCAGTTCAATGCGGTCTGCCGCCATCGCGCTGCATGCACTAGCCACCAAAACTGCCAATAAGGTAGGACGTAAAACTTGGTTCAATTTCAAAGCTTGTTTCATTTTCTCTCCATTTTCAAATTGCCGTAGGGATTTTGTCCCCTATGAGTATTAGCCAACGCGGTAAGCGTTGAAGTAAGTCGTCGAAGTAATTCGTTGCAATAAGTCAAACTAAAAAAACAAGTGGATCAGAGTGAAGGCGTTTGATCTGTATCCCAGCAAAAACACTGAAATGGCGTTGAAGATCCGACTACGCTTTTGAAAAGGATTCAACCGACTACTGCCCAAATAGCTAAGGAACAGTTAATCAGACATCAAAACAGTTGCAAATATGCTCGTTGTTTTTTCGCGATACGAGAAAATTTGTAAATAAATCTTTACAAGAGAAAATTTTGGTAACAAAGGCAAGACCGTCATTTATTCAAAAAAATGATCGGCTTATTAAAATAAAAAAATGTATTTACCTCACTTTATGTAAATTAAGTTTTTATAAAAATAAATGAACTAATTTTAAAAAATCTAGGCTACATAGATTTTTTAATCCGTTTTTTCAGATTTTGGTTCAGTTGACACAACAATTAGGCCGTAATTGTGTAGAAAAAAGAAGGGAATCTTGCGAAATAGCAAGATAAGGGAGACTGTTTTTTCCAACCAGAGATCCATATTTGCAATCAGAGCGGAACATGTACACATCGTTAATGGCAAGCAATAGTTAATACTCCTGCCTAGTATATTTTAATCCTCCATATAAAAATTGGACAATTAGCTATTTTTATAAAAATTAAAGGGGAGTATATGAAATGTCCAACAGAAAACTGGCGTAAATAAAGATAAATAGCTCTTCATTTACGCCAGCAGGTTTTTCTATACGGATTGATTGGCTTGAATTAGATCGTGCCAACAACAAGTCTGAAAATATTTAAGCGACATCCAAACGCAGAGGCAAGCTGCGAAGGCGCTTGCCTGTCAGTGCAAATAAGGCATTAGCGACTGCTGGGGCAATCGGTGGAGTTCCTGGCTCGCCAATACCTTCTGGTGGATTGGCACTTTTGATAATAATTACCCGGATGTCTGGAGTTTCATTTATCCGTAAAACAGGATAATCGTGGAAATTGGTTTGCTCCACCTGTCCGTTCTTAATTGTGATATCGCCGTACAAAGCTGCGGACAAACCAAAAATAATTGCCGACTCCATCTGCTGCGTAATGATATTTGGGTTAACAGCGATCCCGCAATCCACGGCGCACGTGACTTTGTGTACGCGAAGCTGATTATTCTCAACCGACACTTCGGCGACTTGCGCAACGATAGAACCAAATGATTGATGCAATGCCACGCCATGCGCCCGTCCCTCTGGAGCAGCACCAGCCTTGCTCACTGCTGCCTCCAATACGGCTAAATGTCTGGGATGCTGCGTCAACAATTCACGTCGGAAATCTATTGGAGTTTTACTGGCAGCGTGCGCCAGCTCATCGATAAAACTCTCTTTAAAGAACGCATTGTGAGAATGTCCTACAGAGCGCCAATAGCCTAATGGTACTGGCGTCGGCACAATCACATGAGCGATCTTTTGGTGCGGAAATTCATACGGCATATCGAACTCACCTTCTGCCGTTGTTTTATCAGGACCACCTGCAGGCAAGCCAAATGTGCGTTGCATGACCTGATGTGTAACAGAACCAGAAGCAGATTTATTGTCATAGGCGGTAATTTTTCCACCTCCATCAACGACCGCTGCAAAGCGTGCAATTGCGGACGGACGGTACATATCGTGGGTAGTATCTTCCTCGCGGCTCCAGATCAATTGAACTGGCGCGCCTTTAGTTTCTAAGGCGATTTTTACGGCTTGCACCACCATATCAACTTCTAGCCGGCGTCCAAAACCGCCACCCAAATAGGTCATATGCAGATCAACATTATCGGAAGAAATATTCGCGATCTTGGCTGCAACGCCAACGGCAATACTTGGAACCTGAGTCGATGCCCAGATTATTAATTTTCCGTCCTTAAACTGGGCGGTGCAATTCATCGGTTCCATCGTGGCATGCGCTAAAAACGGCACGCGATACTCAGCCTTAATCAACTGATCTTTGGCTGTCGCAGCAGCAAACCCAGACACGGGATCACCAACTTTATAATAAGTAAAACCAGATTCGGTATCCAATTGATTACTAAGTTCTTTAAATATGCCAGCACTGGACAAACCTGCATGCGCACCGGGAAGCCACTCTACCGGCAATGCCAGCAAGGCTTTTTTAGCGGACCAGTAATTGTTAGCCACCACCGCAACGCCAGCGACAATATGCTCTTGACCAGGACTGGACAAGTCCACAACATGCATCACTCCAGGCATAGATTTCACCGCATCGGCATTGAAGTTTTTAATACTGCCGCCAATGGTCGGACTCATCTTTAGCGCGGCATAAAGCAAACCCGGCGGTCTTACATCAAGACCGAATACCGCACTACCATTGACCTTGGACGCTGCATCGGTACGCGCTTGTGGCGTTCCTATTACCTTAAAGTCTTGTGGATTTTTTAAGCGTATTTCGCCAGGCTCAGTTTGAGATGCCTTCTGCGCTAAATCGCCATAAGCGAGGCTTTTGCCTGAGGAATGGATTACTTTACCATCGGAGGTGTGACATTGCTCTGGTGGCACGGCCCATTCTTTTGCTGCTGCCGCTACAAGCATCGCGCGTGCGGTGGCACCCGCTTCACGCAATGGCCCCCAAGAATCTTTGACACTCGATGATCCGCCTGTTAATTGCAAACCCAACTCGCGTGCAAACTTACCTGTCATCCATACCGCTGTCCGCTTTAACACCCCTGTGTCATCGGGATGAAATGGCAAACCATCAGCCATGACGACAACATTCCCATAAATTTTATCGATGGGAGCGTACATAGTTTTGATGCTGTGCATGCCGACATCAAGTTCCTCTGCAATTAACATCTGCAAAGCGGTATGTATGCCCTGCCCCATCTCACTCTTATGCAGGGCAACCGTAACCGTGCCATCTTTAGCAATCTTGATCCAACCATTCAAGCTTACTTCGTCATTCATCACAGGCAAAGCACTACCACCGTTTTGACGTTGCCGTGGCGGCATCACACCCCAACCAACCACAAGCGCACCAGTAACGCCCAAGCCGCCCAGGACAAAACGACGACGCGACTTATTTTTGGGTGCTGCTGCAGTTATTACTTTGGATGTTGATTCCAGCTCAGGCTTTGTCATCGCTATGTCTCCATAATTTGATTATGTTTTTTTGGAACTTACGCAAAATTATCCAAGCTACGTTGCAGTTCGTGTATTGAGGTACTAAGTGAAGTCCCAAGTGAAGTACTAAGAACTAAATTACTGCGCTCGTCACCACTCCTTGCTGAGGTGGTTTTTCGTAAGTTTTATTGTTGATTAAAGTTGGCATAGATAAAACACAGTGGTTATTTATTCCGCCGCGGATACCCCTCAGATAATATGCGGCTCCATACAATTTCTTTTTGCTCTTGTGACATGAAAACCCACTCAGCAACCTCAGCCACTGTGCGACCACAACCGCGACATACATCGTCAAATGTAGTGGAACATACTGCAACGCAAGGGGTGTCAGGTCGTTCTTTATTTTCAAACATAATTATTGCCATTCAAAGTCAAACTTAGTGATTTTAGTCCGTCTACATATACAAGCATCATCCAAAGGGAACTTTACCAGCAAGGACACAACAGTCAGAGCGTAATGTAAAGACCCGGTACTCGTTATTTATGACGAATAATAACGCGCTTTCTAAAATTGTCTTGTAGCACCTCGTCAATTCACTTACGATGCCTTACAGTCCATAGAACACCATCAAAGCACGCTAAAAAATTATGACCAAAGACTTTTTTCAATCTTTTATTTTACTGATACTGGTCACTGATCCGTTCGGTAACGTCCCAATTTTTGTCAGCGCATTGTCACATGTTTCGCCAGAGCGTCGCTGGCGTGTCGTGGTCAGAGAATGTGCGATTGCCTTTGCCCTGTTATTACTATTTATGTTTTTTGGTAAGCATTTTTTAACAGCGATGCAACTCTCGGATGTATCACTGCGCATCGGTGGCGGCGTAATTTTATTCTTGATTGCATTGCGTATGGTGTTTCCGCAAGAAGGTGGTATTTTTGGCGATGTGGAAGACGATCACGAACCCTTCATTGTGCCGTTGGCTATTCCTGCATTAGCAGGTCCCTCTGCTCTAGCAACCGTATTATTATTTTCGTCCGATAGCAAAATGGACGTCGCCGTACATCTAGCGGCACTGACCGCAGTAGCCATAGTCTGGCTCATTGTTTTACTCAGCGCGGAACAGATGCAACGGGTATTAGGCAAACGTGTAATGACAGCGTTTGAACGTTTGATGGGATTGATATTGACAGCAATGTCAGTAGAGATGCTGCTAGCAGGAATACGCGATTATCTGAAAACTTTATCTTGATGCACAAGATTCAACGTCGAGATTAAAGGCAGAGATGAACGTGGAAATTAAACGTAAAATAAAATCCGACAACTCAAAATACAAACTCAGCAGATGAAGGTATCAGAGCTAAATTATGTGCAGAATAGCGCAATTGCAACTCTGCATTTTGCGCGAGACCTTGCTCTACATTCTGCGCAAATAACTTATTATTAAAAGTAAAGTAACCGAGCAAAAACAGCAGCAAAGCGATAGCGAATTGTTTGAAAAATCGTCGATTCATATTGTCATCCTTACCTACTCAGTTAACTACCTACTTGGTTACCTAGTATCTAAAATCATTAAGCATCTATCGGGTGTTGATGCATAAATTGATGCCTGCTAATCCGTACTACATTATGTGGCGCGACGATCCAACATTGCCCTTGCAATCGTCCCGGCATCTACATATTCAAGCTCACCACCAACTGGCACTCCTCGGGCAAGACGGCTAGCTTTTAATCCACGTGATTTTAAAGTCTCGCCAATATAATGCGCAGTTGCCTCACCTTCATTGGTGAAGTTGGTCGCTAACACGACCTCAACCACAATGCCATCTGTCGCACGGACGATCAGTTTTTCCAGATGAATATCTTTCGGCCCGACACCATCCAGCGGAGACAAACGTCCCATTAATACAAAGTACATGCCTTTGTATGTCATGGTCTGCTCAATCATCATTTGATCTGACGGCGTTTCTACTACGCAAAGTAAAGAGGCATCACGCTCAGGATCAAGACAAGTCTCGCAAACATCACTCTCGGTAAAAGTATTGCAAAGCTGGCAGTGTTTAATTTTTTCTACGGCCTGCATCAATGCTCTGCCTAATTGCGACGCACCGTCCCTGTCGTGTTGCAGCAAGTGATATGCCATACGTTGTGCAGACTTCGGGCCGACTCCGGGCAAGCGACGCAAAGCTTCTGCAAGAAATTCAAGACTGGTATGGGGTTTCACTTAGGGGAAATAGACCGTTAATAAATAAAAAATAAATAAAAAAAACAAATAAAAAGCGTAGCGCGAAAAAGCGAAGAGACGAATTTTCTGCATGAGGACGAATAAAAATATGGAGGCAAGATACCAAAACTTAACATTGCAGAGGGCTTTATACCCTCTGCAAAAACGTACTTAGAACGGCAGTTTAAAACCTGGCGGTAATGGCATGCCAGATGTCAACGCAGACATTTTTTCAGCCGATGTGGCTTCTGCCTTGCGTACTGCGTCATTAAAAGCAGCTGCAACCAAGTCTTCCAACATATCTTTATCGTCGGCCAGCAAAGACGGATCAATCGTGACGCGTTTTACGTCATTTTTGCATGTCATTACTACTTTGACTAAACCTGCACCAGATTGCCCTTCTACCTCAACTAGCGCCAATTGGTCTTGCGCTTTTTTCATGTTGTCTTGCATGGCTTGCGCTTGCTTCATCAAGCCTGCGATTTGGTTTTTCATCATAAAAATCTCCTAAAACTTGTTCAATGGTGTTGATAAATGCTTGATTAATTTGTAGCTATTGGCCGAATCATTTTGTAAGAAATCAAACAGGTTTAATACTGCCAGTCACGATAGACGCGCCGAATTCTCGCATTAAAGACTGAATGAAGGAATCACTTTGTATCGATTTTTCTGCAAGCTGCTGACGCTCTGCGCGCTCAGCAACTGCCTGGGCGTTAGCGGTTTGCTCGACGGCACCAATTTTAGTCTCGACCTTAACTGTCTTTGCAAAACGCTCTGACAAAGCGAGCTCTAATTTTTCAACGCTGCCAGATGATAATAATGTTTGCAAAGGTACGCGCAAACTAAATACGAATGTATTACCGTTGATCTGGCAATCAATTAACTCACTTTGCTGCACTAATTGCTGTGCCACGCCACGCATCGGCAAACTGCTTGCCAGATTAGGCCAATGCCCATCCCAATTTAATTCTGGTATTGGTTTAATTTCTGTAACGCGCGCTGCTATTTGTGGCGACTCCCCAAATGCTACAGAATCAGTTGGCGCTTCACTAGCATTTATAGTTTGCGCCGAAATTGATATGGTCGGCTGAGGAGGGTTAACGGGAGGTGCTGGATTTTCTGACTTCACTTGCACGGCAACAATCGCAGCCTGATCAAACTGATCATCAAAAGCAGCAGACTGAAAATGTGGCGGTAACTCATTAGAAGAGCTCGCTTCCATCATATCTTCGTCCCAAGGCGGCATGTCATCCATCCCGGCTGGCGCCGCTATTTTTGTCTGGTTTACGGTTGATGTGTGCCGCTCTTTTGTCGGAGAAACAACTTGCGTAGCGTTGGCAAATGACGCAACTGGGGCAGTTGGCCTAGCTGGTGCCGAGCTTAAGACTGGCACCGTAACAGGTGCCGCCATCGGACGTGTTGCAGATATTTCAGCAGCTGCTGCACGACTGGCAACCGAAGGCTTACGTAAACCAGCAGCAGCCAACGCAGCATCACGAGGAGATAAAACAGGGACTGCCACGGTTGCTGGTAGAACTACCTGCGCTGCGATTGGAAGCGCTTCTGGTATTACTTCTGGAAGTATTTCCCCCACCTGCTGAGCAGTCGAAACAAGTTCAGCCACACGAGCTACCTGATTATCTTGAGCAGAAGATTCAACAGCCGGCACAGCCATAACTGGCGCAACGGGCGGTATCGCTATAGACATTGTTGGCGAAACTATTGCAGCGGAGCTTAAAGGTGGACTGGATGCTAGCTGCCCACTAATTGAACTAGCTGAATTTACTGATCTGACTGAATTTACTGGGCTTACTACACTCGGCATAATTGGACGTTGAGGAACGTGGCCAGACGGCGCAGATCCACCCGGACCACCAGCGGTGTTACCAGAAATTGCTGCACCACTATCAGACGGACGGAACGCCAGTAGGCGCAGCAGCGTCATACTAAAACCAGCGTATTCATCCGGTGCTAACGCCAACTCATTACGACCATGTACCGCGATCTGATAAAACAATTGAATCTCTTCTTTACCGAATAAAGCAGCGAGGCGAATAACATCATCGCGCTCTGGCATGTCCTCAGGCACAGCATCCGGCACCATTTGTGCGATGGCAATCTGATGCAGCAAACTACCTAAATCTTGTAAAGCTGATTTATAAGACAAGCTGCGTGCCGCCATTTCGTCAGCGACATCTAGCAAAGCTTTGCCCTCTTTCACAGCCAAGGCATCGAGTAAGCGGATCAGATACGACTGATCTAATGCACCCAACATACCTTGCACTGCCTCTAAGGTCACTTTGCCAGCTGCATACGCAATTGATTGATCTGTCAGCGATAAGGCATCACGCATAGAACCATGCGCACCTTGCGCCAACAAGCGAAGTGCCGGGACTTCAAATTCGATCTGCTCTTGGCCGAGAATATTTTCCAGGTGCGCAACAATATGACCAGGTGGCATCTGCTTCAAATTAAATTGCAGACAGCGCGACAATACCGTCACTGGGATTTTTTGTGGATCGGTGGTGGCGAGGATAAATTTGACATGCTCAGGCGGCTCTTCCAGCGTCTTTAACATGGAGTTAAACGCATGGTTAGTCAGCATGTGCACCTCATCGATCATATAGACCTTGAAGCGTGCATTCGATGGTGCGTAGACTGCCTGCTCCAGCAATGCTGCCATCTCATCCACGCCGCGATTAGAGGCCGCATCCATCTCGATATAATCGACAAAGCGTCCGGCATCAATCGCAATGCAGGCTTCGCACACACCACAAGGGCGCGAGGTGATGCCACCGTTACCATCGGCACCGATGCAATTAAAGGATTTAGCGAGTATGCGTGAGAGCGTCGTTTTACCGACACCACGAGTCCCTGTGAATAAATACGCGTGATGCAGCCGTTGCTGCTCCAGCGCATGCGATAAGGCACGAACCACGTGCTCCTGCCCAACCAGCGTTTCAAAGCTTTTGGGACGATATTTTCTGGCGAGAACTTGATATGACATGATAGGATTTTACCTTATCCGACTCTGTTTTGACGTAGTGCAGACAAAGATCATTGATTAAAAATAATGGAGGTAGCAAACGGTTAATTCTCTGCCGTCAAGAAGGTGAAATATCTAAAAACACTGATTAGACTACTCAGGGCGATCCGGCAGCTTTTCAGATATCTCTTACAAACATTTGCTTAAGCCTAATAATTGTACTATAACGATAACATTTCAAAATAGATAACAAATGAAAGCCTGCCAGTCATGATGCATGACTGGCTTCACCGATGTTCATTAGAAAAATACGTCAACGCTCTCACAAATTACGCAGAGGCGTTACAAAAAACTAAGGATGGTATGAGCAATCCAAACGCCCCTTTTTACCCGATCATCTATGTGCGTGGCTACGCGATGACACCTGCGGAAATTGATGAAACTAGCGCCGACCCGTTTTGCGGCTTTAATCTTGGCTCCACCGTGTATCGTGCAGTGCCGGACAAAACGCGACAACCGCGTAAATATATTTTTGAATCACCCGTGATCCGGCTCGCCTCCGATTTTGACTATAGCAATGTGTACGAAGATGGTTATGACATCCTCGATCCTGAGTGGGTCGCCGATCCAGACAATAAGCTAAGCAGCCGCTCCATCATCATCTATCGTTATTACGACGAGGCCTCCCGCTTGCTGGGCATCGGAGAGACACCTAGCATCGAAGTATTCTCACAAAAATTAGCGGAACTCATTTTGCGTCTGCGAGATTTGGCCTGCGCCAATCCAGACAATCAAATCACGCCAGAAGATTTCCGCTGTTATTTAGTTGCTCACTCTATGGGCGGACTGGTTTGTCGCGGCCTGTTACAAAATCCTGCGAATGATCCAAACAACGCCAGGCAATATGTCGATAAATTCTTCACGTATGCCACACCCCATAACGGAATAGACATTCTGGGAGCGAATATTCCCTCATGGTTAAGTGCATCAGACATGAACAATTTTAACCGCGAAAAAATGGCGGACTATCTGGATTTGCAAGACACTTATGCCGCAACTGGCCGCGTCGATTGGTTGCCGGAAGATCGTTTTCCATCCGACAAAGTATTTTGCATGGTCGGTAGTAACCGCACCGATTACGAAGTAGCGATGGGCTTATCCCGCACCTTTGCGGGTCATGGCAGCGATGGCTTAGTCCGCATCGATAATGCAATACTCCACGGCATACATCCCGATGGCAGCGCCAGTACGCCATGTGCAAAAGGATTTGCCTACCGTTCACATTCTGGCTATTTTGGCATCGTTAATAGCGAAGAGTCGTATCAAAATTTAACCCGATTTTTATTTGGCGATGTGCGGGTAGATATTTGGGTCGATGTAGAAGAAGTCCGCTTACCCGATGAAGTACAAAAAGCGGTAGACGGTGGCTGCACCGTCAACGCTTTATATCAATTTGAAATTCTGGCATCCCCTCGCGGCAAGCTCTGGTATCTGACGCGCCGTACCAGCGAAGAAGATTCTGTTGCCTGTATGAGCCAAGACGAATGGCATACCGATCCAGTTAAAAACGGTCCTCAATACTTGTCCACCGTTTTCCTCGCCAACCGCTCCCGCGTCAACAAACAACGCCGCTCATTGGCGTATAGCGTCGCGCTGGGTATAAGGGTGCCAGACTACGAAATCGACCGTAAATTATGGATTAATGAACATTACGAAGGTGGCTACTTATTCCGTAACGCCATCTTGTTAGAAATGGTGCCGCCAGCAAGCGCGGACGAAGCTTGGACAATTCATTATGCATGGCAAAACCAAGGCACTGCCATCGCCGATCAAAAAATTGATACCGAAGGACTATGCGAAGGCAAGATCGAGGTCAGCATTCCATTTGACAGCGACACTACACCCGGCATGAGCGGCAACCTACGCTTTGTCGTCACAGCATGGAATGGCTGTGCATGAAGTATTACAACCGCAAACTAAGCCCATAAAAAAGCCACTCGGCTGGGGTGGCTTTTTTCATATTTCGATCAGCGCTAAAGAGTGCTAGAGCAAATAAAGCACCACATTGCTTACAACGGACGCAAGTAAGCCAAAATCAATATACTCCCCTACTTTTTTAAAAAAAACAGCATATTGACCAAGGATTATATGGACGATTTATATATACTAATGATGAGTATATTAAAGCCATTAACAAAAACAAATCTTTATTACTAGATTGTCAGCGCAAGCCGCTCAGCTTTAGCAACGCAAGCTATCGAATTAACCTGAGCAATTGGTGCAGCTTATTTATAGATTCCGCAACCAACAAAAAAATCATCCACTTTTTCAACGTAGGTCGATTTATTTTCCAATGCCTTGGTCACTGGATTTGGCCACTGATAATCAACCCAGCCGCTACCTTTGCTCTTGATGATGGCAACCATTTCTTTGCCGACATAAACGTTACCGGCTTTGAGTTCCATTAAATTTTTACCGACCATTCTTGGGTTATTGCCATGCGCCAAATTGACCGCATTCATGTCATAAGCGATTAAATACAGATCCCGGTCGTGGAATTCTTTATTCGTCGGATTACTGAAATCGGCAAATGCTTTTTCTTTACCTTGCGCTTTAATCGCGGCAATTCCTTTTTTTACCATCGCAATGGCCTGGTCGGCTGTGCCGTGATCATCAGCAGCAAAAGCAACAGGTAATAAGCTAAAACTCAACATGCATGACATTAAAATTTTGCTAAGGTAGTTCATGGGAGTCTCCTCTATTTTTACAACGTAGATAAAAACAAAAAAGCCACCCAAATTAGAGTGGCTTGTAGATCTCGATGTTATTTATAAATACCGCAACCAACAAAATAATCGTCCACTTTCTCAACATAGGTCGATTTAGTTTCTAAAACTTTAGTCAACGGATTTGGCCATTGGTAATCGATCCAACCGCTACCCTTCGATTTGATAATGGCAATCATTTCCTTAACTACAAATTTATCGCCCGCTTTTAACTCAATCAGATTTTTGCCCATCATCTTAGGATTATTCCCCTGCGACAAATTAATACCGTTTAAATCATAGACGATTAAATATAAATCACGATCATGGAAATCTTTGTTAGCTGTATTGGCAAATTCAGCAAACGCTTTTTCTTTTCCTTATGACTTGATCGCTGCAATACCCTTTTTTACCATCGCTATCGCCTGATCTGTAGTGCCACGATCTTCTGCCGCAAACGCTGCGGGCAAAAAGCTAAGACTCAACACGCAGGACATTAGAAATTTACTAAAGACGTTCATTATTTATCTCCTCAATAGATCGATTGGGATGAATCAACAACTCTTGGAATGCAATTTTTAAAGCCTGTCGATATTTGATTTAAAGACTGCGCGCAAAGCTAAGCAGATTTTTTAAATCCGTTTTCAACATGCTGTTACCTAGAATAAATACAAACCTGGGCTAACGCAAGCAGATAAAGCGTGAATAATTTGAGGGTGGATTTGTTCATTGACGCATTTGAAGACAACTCAAATACATCTAATGATGAAGCGGTAAAACTTGGATGGAGAAGATCTTCGGAAGGAGGCGAGCCTGATCTGCGGCACTTACGGGAAATGACTGTGGCTGCTTCGTTCCCGACCTGACCAGATTGGCCACGCCGCAATGCGCAGGGGCCCGCCAGCACATATTATAGCGTATGACCACTGGCTCGTGCTGGCATTTTTATCTGAAAAATTAATCCTGCCAAAACTAATCTATACCTGATCTAAGCCTACTCTATTCAGGTTTGGATTGCGCGTTAGTGCTGTATGGGCTCTGTATTAATCAACTCGTGACCCACTCACCCATCCTGAGTTTTAGCATGCCCCTCATCAAACACCTGCTTATTCCATCCTCATAAATTCTGTTTTCATCTTCACTCAGAGCTATTTCGTCGCTTTTTGATGGAATGCAATGACTAAGTCTTTTATTGTGCAAACTGCAAAAAATATAGCTCAGTGACGACATTAATAAAGGCATCAATAAAAAATTGATCGATGCAAAACATATTGTAATTTTGAAAATTACTGATCACAATCCAACAGCTTGCTTTTTTTGCACTGCACCGTGTAAAACATCAGCACTTTAAAACACTTTTTAGGGAATGGTCATGGAACTACGCATATAGAATTTATCCAAGCAATATAGCAATGGTGTACAGGCACTTAATCATATTTCTTTGACGATTCCGGCCGGCATGTTTGGCTTACTCGGCCCCAACGGTGCGGGCAAATCTACTTTGATGCGTACATTGGCAACCTTGCAGGATGCTGATTCTGGTACTGCGCAGCTAGACACTATGGACATCAAAACACATAAAGATGACGTGCGTCGCGTACTCGGCTATTTGCCACAAGACTTTGGCTTGTATCCTAAAGTCAGCGCCTATGATTTATTGGATCACTTTGCGGTACTAAAAGGACTTTCTAACGGTAAGCAACGCAAAGAAGTCGTAGAAGGTTTGCTACATCAAACTAATTTATTCGACGTAAAAAACAAACATGTCGGGGGTTTTTCCGGCGGTATGCGCCAGCGTTTCGGGATTGCGCAAGCGCTACTTGGTAATCCAAAATTGATTATCGTCGATGAGCCAACAGCTGGCCTTGATCCAGAAGAACGCGTCCGTTTTCACAATCTGTTATCTGACATTGGCAGTGACAAAATCGTCATTCTCTCCACCCATATCGTGGAAGATGTAGCAGATTTATGCAATCACATGGCTGTCATCAACAAAGGTGCTGTGATTTTGACGGGTCAGCCATTGGAATTGATTGATCAGATTCAAGGCAAAATTTGGAAACGTTTTATCGAGAAGAGTGAGCTGGCACACTTCCAACAACAATATCAGGTGATCTCTAGTCGCCTGACATCCGGCCGCACGCTAGTGCATGTGTATGCAGATAGTCATCCTGGCGACGGCTTTACCCAAGCGCAAGGCAATTTAGAAGACGTCTATTTCTCTGCAATGGCAAATCTCTTGCCGCAGCAGTTGCCGCTGGGGCTGCAACAACATTCAGCACCTGCTGTGCAAGCCGCTTAAGGGAAAAATATGCTTCCTATTATCCTCTTTGAGCTACGGCAAAAATCCCGCAGCATTTCTACTTACGTCTATTTCCTGATGTTTTTCGCACTGGCGATGTTGTGGATTGCAGCAGCCGGCGGTGTGTTTGATGGCGCAGTGATCGACTTCGGCGGCAAGGTACACATCAACTCGCCTGTGGCGATTTCGCAGACCGTGACTTTCCTCGGTTATTTTGGTGTTGTGATTGTTGCTGCCATGATGGGCCGGGCGATACAACAAGATACTGAACACAATATCTGGCACTTTTTCTATAGCTCACCGATCAGCAAATTTCAGTATTTGGGGGGACGCTATGTTGGTGCCCTGCTCACTCTGATTCTGATTTTTTCCAGTATCAGTCTGGGTGCATGGTTAGGTTGTTATTTACCGGGTCTGGGTAAGAACTTCCTTGGCCCTATGATTCCCGCGGCCTATGTTGCGCCCTATCTGACTTCATTAATCCCAAATCTGATGATCTTCGGCGCCTTATTTTTTACGCTGGGTGCGCTGTATCGTCGCATGTTGCCTGTGTATGTTTGTAGCGTCGTTTTACTCATCGGTTATCTGGTTGCTGGCACTTTAGCGCGCGACGTTGATGAAAGAACATTAGCTGCCCTGCTCGATCCATTTGGGTCGCGTGCAATCAGTCGCGTGACTGAATACTGGAGCATTGCGGATAAAAATACCCGTATTGTGCCTATGCAAGGGCTATTGTTATATAACCGTCTGATCTGGGATGCGGTCGGCGTGTTCGCACTAATATTGTGCTACTGGCGTTTTAATTTTGCAGCAATCACCGCAGGTGGCAAACAAAAGAAAGAAGTGACCAAAAAAACAGCACCAGCATATTGTCGGCATCTCGGGCTACACCGTGCGGCCGCCGCGAGCGCGTGAAGAG
>JANXTO010000042.1 GCA_025352365.1 Undibacterium sp.
AACGCAGCGGTAGAAGCTGCCAGAGCAGGCGAGCAAGGTCGTGGATTTGCGGTAGTCGCGTCAGAAGTACGCAATCTCGCACAGCGCAGTGCCTCTGCCGCCAAAGAGATTAAATCCCTGATTGACAACTCTGTCGAAAAGGTGGAGGCAGGCTCTAAACTAGTGGATCAAGCCGGTAAAACTATTCAAGAAATCGTAGAGAGCGTCAAGCGTGTGAGCGACGTCGTGAGTGAAATCAGCGCCGCCACCCAAGAGCAAACCGCTGGCATTGATCAAATCAATATTACCATTACCGAGATTGATGAGACCACACAACAAAACGCCGCATTGGTAGAGCAAGCCGCCGCAGCCGCCGCGTCTATGCAAGATCAGGCGCAGAATCTTTTACAAGTCGTGAGCGTGTTTAAAATCAACGGCATAGGCGCTGGTTCTACTAGCTTGAATGTCCCAGTCAAGTCGGCACCCAAGCCAGTAGCGCGATCTGCCAGCCCCGCCAGCCCAAATATCGCTAAGGCAAATCCTGCACCGAAGCGTCCCGCCTTAAGCGGAAAGAAAGCCAGTGAGCAGAAGAATGCAGAGACTACCAAGACCGACGAATGGGAAGAATTCTAAGCCAATCTACAGCTTGAATAAATATACTGGTGATATGTATATTTAAGTAGTCCATATAAAGATTGGCCTATAAGCCATATTGCGTAAAAATAATGGGGAGTATATTGATTTGAGGCGCATTTTGCTGATGCGGCGCCAAATCAATATCTCTCCAATTTTTTATCGGCTTATGATCAGCGTATTATCAACGCACTGCCGTTCTGATTCCAATTCTAAGCAAGCGTACGCATCTTAAAACGCTTGTTCTAAGGTCAGCTTCACGCTACTCAAGCCCGAGGTGCTCGTAGATAACTGGCGTCCACTTTGGCTGTCCTGATAGTTTTCGACATCGAGTTTATTTTGCGGGAATAAGTTGGTCAGCGAGAGTCGTAGTTGCGTCTGTTTTGCCAGACTCCAGACCGCATAACAATCCAGCGTACGCAAGTTGCCCGTAAAGCCGCTCAGGGTTTGCGAGGTACGGATGTGGCCGCCACGTTGATAGCCCAGATTACCACCTAAGGTGAGTTGCTGATCCCACTTGTAATCCATCGCCAGATTGGCGCTGAGCGGGGTTTGCTGATCTAGCCGATTGTCTGGACCGGGAATTTGATCAACGCTAGACCAGTTGCGGTTTACATTGGCGCGCAGTTCAATCGCGGGCGCCTTGCTCATCACACTTTGCAATGGCAATTTAAGTTCCAGTTCTATGCCATGCACTTGTGCTTTGCCGCTATTGGTGGGGATGCTGGTCCAGACGCCATTTTGTTGCGATACTTTGTCCAGAATCACATCATCAATCTTGCGTGCAAACACGTTGGCACTGAACAAACCGCCTTGCCCAAAATACTGTTCAAACGTCGCATCCAGTCCCCATGCCAGTTCTGGGCGTAGTTGCGGATTGCCTTGGTTGTCTGGATTGACCGCGCTGTTATTGTTGTCGACGGTGTAGCGACGTGGAATCAGATTAGTGGTGGTCGGCGCTTTATACGTACGCGTGAGTGCCAGCCTGAATTGCTGTGTTTGCTTAGGATTAGTAGGGTCGCCATCGAGCTTCCATACGCTTTGCAATAGCGGGCTTAAGACGCTGGATTGGTTGTGTACGGGACTCAACACATTGCCATCAGTCGTCGTTTGCAAACCTTCCCAGCGCAAGCCCAGTGAAGCGCTGAGTTGATTACTGATATCCCATTCATCTTGCGCAAATAAGGCGAGTCGTTTGACCTTGGATTGGTAGGCTTCGTTACTATCGGCGGCGTCATTGCCTAGCCCGTCGCTGATATGTTCAATCCGGTTTTCGTCGCGGCGTATCAGACTGCCATCCCAGCCCAGCACCAAGGCATGTTTATCGATGTAGGGTGCGGTGTATTTGCCGCTGAAAGTCGCAGTCTGGTCGTTAACGCCTGACACCACCTGATGCCGTTCTAACAAAGTCTGCGCTAAGGACATGCCATCAAAATTAAAATAGGTATGGCGGTGGCTCAGGTTAACTCCCAGCGTCATTTCTATCTTGGCGCTGTCAGACAACTTGCGTCGCCAGTTCAGATCGCTGCGTAAGGCATTGGTATAGGCATCCCAACTGCCAACGTTGTTGGGAAAATCGGAGAGCGTATTGAGTACGCTGGTCTCATGCCGATCTTTGACATTGTTGATGCGGCTGCTGGTCAAAAAGTTTTGTGATGTGAGTGTGTCGTCGTCAGAAAACGTCCAGATCAGCCTCGGTGCAAAGCTAAATTCATCTTTCGTAAAACGTTCTTCTAGCCGGGCATGTCGCAGTAGATTGATGTTGCCGTTTTGATCGGTACCGACCTCATCCTGGGTCGAGGGCGTAACTCGCTGTTGACGTTGCAGCGCACCTGCGATGGTGTACGCCAGCTGACCATTACGATCGGCGATTTGCAATGAGATGTTCGGTGAGATTTTGCCATTGCTCTTACTGCCAGTATCCGCAACGCCAATTTTTAAATCACGCTGCGGTTTTTTGACATTATTTTTCAGAATAATATTGATCGTCCCCGCAATCGCCTGCGTGCTGTATTCTGCCGTCGCGCTGCGCAAGACCTCGATCCGTTCAATCAAATCCGGTGCAATGCTATCCACCAGAAAACCTTGTGGCGTTGGCTCGCCATTGAGCAAAATTTGGGTGTAGCCATTGCCTAAGCCGCGCATTTGTAGCGCGCCAGTATTGCTAAAGCCCAAGCCGGGCACCCGTTTTAAAACATCACTCAGGTTGCTGTCACCATAGCGGGCGATGTCTTCCTGATTGATGATGGCTTTGCTGGCGGTTGCCTGTTTGCGTTCGTCCAATACGGTGTTGACGCCGCGCACCTCGACACTTTGTACCGTGTCTTTATTGGTGACGGTGGGAGCAACCGTATTTTCAGCCGCCTGAGCTGTAACAATTGCTGAGGACGTCAGCGCCCAAAGTGTCAGACTAGAAATAGTGAGCTTAGAAGCGGTCAGCTTAGAAGTAGTGAACGAAAATATAGAAGACATGCGCAGGCAAATATGATTGACGAGAGATGCGGCACTATAGCTAAAAAGCGGGGGCTAGTGTCAAAAGAAAACCGTGATGCAGATGGTTTTGCGTGATTTCGGCGTAGAATAAAATTACATTGAAGAGGCGTTGGTAACGCCGATTCTGTACTTTAGCGCCAGGTTCGGTTTTTAGCAGGAACAGCCAAGCGGGAGAATGAACATGACCAGACTGTTGAGTTTGCAGGCTAATGTGAGACGAAAATTGCTCTCGTTTGCATTACTCTCGCTGCCCACTATGGCATGGGCTACAGCAAGCGCAGAGAAGCGCAAAGTTATCATTCTATTGGCCAGTCAAATGTTGAAAAAAATGCGCAGGTGCCGCTCAACGATACCTTTATCAACACCCTCAATTATGTCGAACAAGATTTAAATATCAGCTTCGATCCACACCGTTATCCCTGGAACCGCTTATTGCAACGACTGGCTGAGGGGAAGGGCCTGGCTTTTGGATTATCCAAGACAAAAGAGCGTATGCAGACCTTGCATTTTTCTATCCCTGCTTTTGGCAACTATATCTGGATGGTGACCCGAAGCGATATGACTTTTCCGTATGCGAGTATCGCTGATTTAAAAACCAAAACGGTTGGCATTGTGCGTGGCTCTAGCTACGGCGAAGAATTTGATAGTTATAAAAGTAAGCTAGCTGGAATAGATGAAGACCTTTTCTCGCTGCCTTCGCGCTTAAAAAAGTTATTGAGCAAGAGGACGGATGTCATGCTGATCGGCCACCGTAGCCCGGACCCAGCTAAGCTGGAGGCGCTGATCAACTCCACCATGGCAGAGGTGGCGCCCGATACACCCATGCCAGCGGGGATCACGTTTAAAGTGCTCAGCAAGCCGCTCGCAATCGACTATATCCATTTCGCCATCCTGGCGGAAAAAGACGACGGCATCATCGATAAAATCAATACGGCATTAAGGCGAGGCAAACGCATAGGTGAATTGCCTTTTGTCGAGCCAGATAAATAGCTGAATACCTCAGATATCTCTTTTAAGGCATAGCGTGCAGCTACTGCTAATGACAAGAACGATGGCGTATTATTTGCCCTCTCTTGATTTATTTCTCTTTATCCTCAGGATTGACCTTTGCTTATTCTCAGTGCTTTGAGTAGCTGCAATCCCTCATCTCTCCCTCATTACTAATTTCCAATCTTCGGTTCGATGGATTGCCTCATCGTCTGGCTTTGATCAGATATTTCTCTGTTTTAATTTTCCGCTCAAACGTCCATCAATTTGGTCTGAATACGATACTCATAAAATTGCTGGTTGCTTTGGATAAAATTCGTATGTAGTATTAATACAAATAAAACATAGTAAATTAAAAATAGTAGGAGACAAGGTAATCCAGCGTTCGCGCCATTGCTGTTTTTACCTCGCAGGCCACAACTAGACATCCTCTATTGCATCATAGTATTTCTCTTCCTGCTGGAATTTTCTGTCAGGCTGGAATTGGACTAGCATTGCTCAGCTGTCATAGCTTTTATCAAATGTTGTTTATTTTATTACGCATAAGGCACTTACTCGCTTGGGGGGGGATGCTTTATTTCATTTTTAAGTAGTAATGTTACTTTTTCGTGGCGACTTTTTTTTCATTGTTTTTACCAACGCGCTTGCCAACGCTGTTGCCAAGGCACCGTATCTTTATCCGTATCTTTCTCTGTTTTTTGTTGATTAAGGAGTCTGTCATGCAGTTGCAAAACAGCGTTATTGATCGTCTGAACTGCCGTCTTAACGGTCGTCTGAGTTATCGTCTGAAGATAGTGTTTGTTACTTTGATTGGTCTGGGATTACTGAGTGCTTGCGGTGGTAGCAATGAGCCTTCTGCCAACACCACGTCCAATCAAAATACGGCTGTTAGCGCGGCAACTCTTTCTGTCAATGCCGCAAACCGCAATCCAGCTTTATCGATACAGGCGACCGCAAAATTGGGTCAGCTGGCAGCGTCCGCACCCGCGCTGGCAGCGGCCACTATGCGTATGCATTACCACCGCGCCCAGCACGATACGGCGCAATGGGGTGTGTATTCATGGGATGGTCCGCTGGTGCCTAGCCAGACCTGGATTACAGACCGTTTTATGATGACGAACGCGGATTCGTTTGGTGGTTATGTGGATATTCCCGTCAATACTACGAAGACGGCGATCTGGTTTTTGGTTACTGATGGTGCAGGTAATAAAAACTGTGGCAACGACCAGCATGCCGACTTTTCTCCGGCAATAGCCAGCACTGGTCAAGAAATCTGGATGCTGGAAGGTGATTGCACGATCTATGCGTCGCCACCACCGATCAGCTTTGGTAACCTGAACAATGCGACTGCGCTCTGGTTAGCGCCCGACACAATTGCCTGGCCTGGTGCCGGCAATAGCAACGGCAATAGCGGCAGTAGTTATAAATTATTTTATGCCGCAAACGGTGGGCTTAGTTCTAATGCCGGCGGTGTCACTGGAGCAGATGGCAGCATCGCTTTGATGCTTAACAGCATAGGTTTGTCGGCGAGCTTGAGGGAAAAATTCCCTTACTTGAGCAATGCGACCGCGCTCAATTTGTCTGCTGGTGATGCGGCGAAAATTCTCGATAAGATGACAGCGCAGTTCGCGATTGCACAATACGATAGCAGCGGCAATCTGATGCAGGTCACGTCCTTACAAATGGCGGGTGTGCTGGATGCATTGTATGCGGCAAAAGCCAGCAATACCGAATTGGGCTTGAGTTTTAATCGTTTTGGTCTCGCCACTTTCCGTCTGTGGGCGCCGACCGCCAAGAGCGTTAAGCTCAATTTGTATCCAGATGCAGAGATGAATCATGCTGCCTCAATCCAGGTCGATTTGACTAAAGATGTTGCCAGCGGCGTCTGGACGTATGTTGCGCGTGATCCACGGTTCACTAACCATTGGTATTACACCTATACCGTCAATGTGTTATCGCGCTGGGCAAGTAATACGGTCGTCAGCAATGTCGTTACCGATCCTTATTCCTTGAGCTTAAATGCGAACGGTCAGCGCAGCTTTATTGCCAATCTTGATAGTGCCGAGATGAAGCCGCATGATTGGGATTATCAGCGAATTCCGGAGCTGGAAAGCGTCACCGATATTGCATTGTATGAGTTGCATATCCGGGATTTTAGCGCTAATGACACTACCGTTCCCGCAGCGCATCGAGGTAAGTTTGTTGCCTTCACTGATACCCGATCAAATGGCATGCGCCATCTAAAATCCTTGCAACGTGCGGGAATGACGCATATCCATTTATTACCAAGTTTCGATATTGCCAGTGTGTCTGAAACGGGTTGTACCAATACCGTGATTCCTGCTGCGCCGGCTGATTCCACAGCACAGCAAGCCGCTGTCGCCGCGAATCAGGATGGCGATTGTTTTAATTGGGGTTATGACCCTGTGCATTACAGTGCGCCAGACGGTAGCTATGCCACTAATGCCAATGATGGCGCGGTAAGAGTAAAAGAATTCCGTGCCATGGTCAAAGCCCTGCATGAAGAGGGACTGCGAGTCACGATGGACGTTGTGTATAACCATACCAGCCAGGCGCAGCAGGGGCCTTTATCGGTGCTCGATAAAATTGTACCAGCTTACTATTATCGACTGAATGCAAATGGCGGGATTACCAACGACAGTTGCTGCTCCGATACCGCCGCAGAAAACGCGATGATGGGCAAATTGATGATCGATTCGGTAGCCAGTTGGGCCAAGAATTACAAGGTTGACAGCTTCCGCTTCGACATCATGGGCATGCATCCTTTGTCGTTGATATCCAAGCTGCAGACCGAGGTAAATCAGGCGGCACATCGTCCTATCTATCTGTATGGTGAGGCGTGGAATTTTGGTGTGATTGCCAATGACGCCCGTTTTGTTCAGGCGCGTCAGGCAAATTTATTTGGCAGCGGGATTGGATCTTTTAATGATCGTCTGCGCGATGCGGTGCGTGGCGGCGGTTGCTGTGATAGCGGGAATAATCTGATCAGCCAGCAAGGCTTTATCAATGGCGCTTTTTATGATCCGAATGCGCAAAGTACTCAGACCAAAGACGATCTTCTCAGAATCACCGATCTGGTGCGGGTGGGATTGTCCGGCACATTGCGCGACTATCGCTTTACGGATCGCACCGGTGTTAACCGTAAGAATTCAGAGATGGATTATTTTGGTATGCCAGCCGGATACACCGCCAATCCGGGCGAAATTATCAACTATATTGAGGCACATGATAATCAAACTTTATTCGATGTCAATGCGTATAAATTACCGCCGACGACCAGCATCAGTGATCGGGTCAGAGTGCAAAATCTGGGGGCTGCGATTACTCTCTTGTCGCAGGGTGTTCCGTTTATCCACGCAGGCCAGGACATATTGCGATCAAAATCGCTGGATCAAAATAGCTATAACGCGGGAGATTGGTTTAATCAGCTTGATTTTACCTATCAGAGCAATCATTTCGGTATCGGCTTGCCGATGGCTGCCAGCAATCAGGCTAATTGGCCTTTGATGTCATCGATCCTCACTAATCCTTTGATCAATCCGGGTCAGGTGGCGATCAAAACTGCGCGTGATTATTTTGCCGATATGCTGGCGATCCGTAACGATACTTCGTTGTTCCGCCTGCGTACCGGACAAGACGTGATTGATCGCCTTAGCTTCTACAATGTTGGACCACAGCAGCAGACGGGCTTAATTGCGATGGGAATTGATGGCCAATATCCGCGTCGTTATTTCGGAGCAAAATACAAACAGGTCGTGGTGTTGTTTAACGTTGATAAAGTCGCCAAAAATCTGACGATCGACGCGATGCGCGGTCGGCCTTTCACGTTGCATCCGATTCAGCGTCAGTCCGACAATGATCTGTTAGTCAGGACGGCGGCATTTGATCGTAATAGCGGTACTTTCAGTGTTCCGCCGCGCACGACGGTGGTATTTGTCGAATATTAATTTTTAATGCAATAAGGCCGCATCGCGCGGCCTTATGCTTGTATAAAGTTGCTCCGCATTATTGTCGTTTGATGTCGCTCTTAATACTGTCGTTAATATACTCCCTATAAGTATTTTTAATTGTCCAATGAATCATTGAACAATAACGGTATTTTTTATAAAAATGGGGGGAGTATATGAATTATGGAGATATAAACGATACTCGTTGAGCATCCATAGCAATATGTTGGCCTCTGCTACAGATTCGCCGCCACTGAATTAGCCCGCAGTTGCATCACCAGCCGTGGCACCGCTAATAATCCCGCCACCCAAACAGATGTCGCCGTCATATAACACCGCCGATTGTCCCGGCGTCACTGCCCATTGCGCTACATCAAAATGCAGCGCGAAACGATCGCTGTCCGCTTGCAGTGCGCAAGCGATATCGGCCTGGCGATAACGGGTTTTAGCGGATAGCTGGGTTTGCGCCGGTGCATGTCCGGCGATCCAGCTATTTTGTCCTGCTTCTAATGCCGACGATAACAGCCATGGGTGATCATGACCCTGCACGACGTACAAGGTGTTTGCGACGATATCTTTCTTTGCGACATACCACGCGTCACTGCTGCCATCGGCATTTTGATGTGACTTGATGCCGCCGATGCCAATGCCTTTGCGTTGACCCAAGGTATAAAAACTCAGCCCGACGTGTTTACCGACCAGTTCACCTTCAGGCGTTTTCATGTCCCCAGGCTGATAAGACAGATAGCGGTTTAAAAACTCGCGGAAAGGACGTTCACCGATAAAACAGATGCCAGTGGAATCTTTTTTCTTGGCGTTGGGTAGTTGAATTTGTTCTGCGATTTTGCGGACTTCGGTTTTTTGAATTTCGCCCAAGGGGAACAAGGTTTTGCACAATTGCGCCTGATTCAGGCGATGTAAAAAATAGCTTTGATCCTTGCTGGTATCCAGTGCTTTGAGTAACTGAAATTCGCCATTCACTTCGCGCACACGGGCGTAATGACCCGTTGCGATGTAGTCCGCCCCTAGCTTCATCGCGTGATCGAGAAAGGCTTTGAATTTAATCTCAGCATTGCACAGTACGTCTGGGTTGGGTGTGCGACCCGCCTGGTATTCACGCAAAAATTCCGCGAAGACGCGGTCTTTATATTCGGCGGCAAAATTCACTGCTTCAATATCCACGCCCACGACATCAGCGACGCTGACGGCATCAATCCAATCCTCGCGGGTGGAGCAGTATTCGGAGTCGTCATCGTCTTCCCAGTTTTTCATAAACAGGCCGATGACTTCGTAGCCTTGCTGTTTGAGCAGCCAAGCAGACACCGATGAATCTACACCGCCAGACATACCTATTACTACGCGTTTCTTTGCCATACTTGTTGTTCTCTCTTATTCCTGACCAAACTTACTTTGTGCTGCGCTTACTTTTTTTACTTGAGTTGACTAGTCACTAAGGCAGAGGGATGCGTAAATAGCAGCGACAGCGGCGCAATTTGACCTGCCAGATAATCATTCACACATTGCATTACCAAGGGGCTACGGTGGCGCTCTTGTGATGCTAGCAGCTCAGCATGTGTCATCCATACGGTACGCAAAATACCGTGATCGAGTTCACGCTGGTGTACTTGTCCTAACTCACCACTAAAGGCAAATCGCAGGTAGGTAACTTGCTCACCAGTGACGGGCGACACATAGCGTGACAGATAAGATCCGATCAGCGCCGTGGGTGTGAAATCATGCGCGGTTTCTTCCAGCGTTTCGCGTGTAACTGCCTGTTGCAGAGTTTCGTCAGGATCAAGATGACCGGCAGGCTGGTTGATCCGCACGCCGTCGTCAGTCTCTTCTTCGATCATTAAAAATTGCAGATGTTGGTCGTGCTGACGAGTGATAACGGCCGCAACGGTGACCGAGGGTTTCCAGACGGTTGACATAGCACCTCTCTCTATAAGTTCGCTATTTTACTTTGCCATCCAATATTGTGTGGCAAACTAGCAAATCTGAAGGTGAATTAGCTAATACGAATTTTGTCTATAGCAGTCTGATTTTGATTAAGTTTGAACCCGATTTTCATCGGGAATACTCAATTTATTTTGTGCGATTCTCCCGCAAAGGCTGATAGCGCGTGGTTTTTCATGCTAGTGTATCGGACGCAATTTGCACGGCAATGGTGCAGCCACAAGCAGCATTTTTAGCGAAAAGACAAAAAAAGAACGGTAATGCCACACAACATTTTGCGTGTAAGATCGTTGTCGAATACGAAAGAATACTAAATTCGGGTGACAAGGCTGACGATGCTTCTGGCTTTTTCAAAATCTTGCCTTTTCTTTATCAGCGCTCGCCCGGTCAGAATTTAAAACAAGCAAATCAAGGAGTAACCTATGAGAATCGGCATCCCCGCCGAATCACGGCCGGGCGAGACGCGTGTAGCGGCGACCCCAGAGACCATCAAAAAGTATGTGGCTGCAAAACATCAAGTCATCGTGCAATCTGGCGCCGGTATTGCCGCCAGTATTACCGACGAGGCATATCAGGCAGCGGGTGCGCAAATTGGCACGGCAGTTGAGGCATTCGGTGCAGAACTGGTATTAAAAGTTAGAGCACCGGATGCAGATGAACGTGCGCTGATCAAATCGGGTACGACGCTGGTTGGTATGCTCAATCCATTTGACGCAGAGAACATTGCCGCTATGGCAGCGCATGGTATTTCTGCATTCGCATTAGAGGCCGCCCCACGTATCACTCGGGCGCAGTCGCTGGACGTCTTGTCATCCCAGGCAAATATTGCGGGCTACAAAGCAGTGATGCTGGCGGCAAATACCTACCAGCGCTTTATGCCGATGTTAATGACCGCTGCAGGTACCGTCAAAGCTGCACGTGTCTTGATCATGGGCGTCGGCGTAGCCGGTTTGCAGGCGATTGCAACGGCCAAGCGTCTGGGGGCCGTAATCGAGGCATCTGATGTACGTCCGCCAGTCAAAGAGCAAGTCGAATCCTTGGGGGCGAAATTTATCGACGTTCCTTACGAGACCGATGAAGAGCGAGAAATCGCCAAAGGTGTTGGTGGCTATGCACGTCCGATGCCCGCCGCATGGATGGAACGCCAGGCGGCTCTGGTACATGAACGTGCCAAGCAGGCCGATATCATCATTACCACGGCACTGATCCCAGGTCGCAAAGCACCGACGCTGATTTCAGAAGAAACCGTCAAAGCGATGAAGCCGGGTTCAGTGATTGTGGATATGGCGGTAGAGCAGGGCGGCAATTGCCCTTTATCTGAGCTAAACAAGACAGTCACCAAATACGGCGTGCATATTATTGGTGAACCAAATCTGGCGACGTTGGTGGCAGCCGATGCGTCTGCTTTATATGCACGCAATGTGTTGGATTTTCTGAAATTGATTATCGATAAAGATGCCGCCTTAGCGATCAATAAAGAAGATGAGATTGTGGTCGCTACACTGGTCTGCGCCGGTGGTGAAGTTCTCAAAAAATAAGCACAACCCATTTTAGTAGCTCAGATTTTTAGTAAATGTAATTGAAAGAAGAATGACAATGCAAAGAAACATGCTCCGCGCCAAAATTCATCGCGCATCTGTGACCCAGTGCGATCTCCAATACGAAGGTTCGTGTGGTATTGATGAAAATCTGCTCGATGCTGCCGATATCAGAGAGCACGAACAGATAGAACTTTACAACGTCAACAATGGTGAACGGTTCTCCACGTATGTGATTAAAGGCAAACGCGGTAGCGGCGAAATCTCCTTGAATGGCGCGGCAGCGCGTCGGGTACAACTGGGCGATTTGATGATTATTTGTACGTACGCACCGATGACGGATGAAGAGTCCAGCAGCTTTAAACCGAAAGTGGTTTTTGTCGATGGCAAGAATCAAATTACCAGTCTTAAGGCGTATTAAAGAAGTCGTCGACAGTAGACGACTTGCTCAAATAGTCTCAAGGTTTTTTCGACAGTTTGCTTTGCATGTCTCACCCTAAATAAAGAAGAGAGGACATCATGGAAGTTAGTCACACCCTTACCAACCTGATCATTTTTGTACTGGCAATTTATGTCGGTTACCACGTGGTCTGGACAGTTACACCTGCTTTGCATACACCTTTAATGGCAGTCACCAATGCAATCTCAGCCATCATCATTGTCGGTGCCATGTTGGCAGCTGGTTTGACAGAAGGTTTGTTAGCCCAGGTCATGGGCACGGTCGCTGTTGCACTTGCGGCGGTGAATGTGTTTGGTGGATTTTTGGTCACCCAGCGCATGCTGGAAATGTTCAAGAAAAAAGAGCCCAAAGTGAGTCCTGATGCAGCTAAGGAGCATAAATAATGAGTATGAATCTGGTCACGATGTTGTACCTGATCGCCTCGGTATGCTTTATTCAGGCGCTCAAAGGTTTATCACATCCATCGACTGCAAGACGCGGTAATAGCTTCGGCATGATCGGTATGGCAATTGCAGTAGCGACGACGATTGCTCTAATCGTTAAGTTGAAAAATGAAGCAGGTGGGTCTGGTCTGGGCTATGGATTGGTATTATTCGGCGTCGTCGTTGGTGGTGGAATTGGTGCCACGCTGGCAAAGCGGGTAGAGATGACCAAGATGCCAGAACTGGTAGCAGCGATGCATTCATTGATCGGTCTTGCCGCAGTGTGTATTGCCGTAGCGGTGGTGGCTGAACCTTGGATTTTTAATATTACGGCACGCTATGATGCGATCCCTTTCGGTAATCGTCTGGAATTATTTATCGGTACTTTTGTTGGTGCGATTACCTTCTCCGGTTCTGTGATTGCGTTTGGTAAATTATCTGGTAAATATAAATTTCGTCTGTTCCAGGGTGCGCCTGTCAGCTTTCAGGGGCAACACTTTCTAAACCTGATACTGGCAATTTTTATGGTTGGCCTAGGGTTGATTTTTTGTTTCGCGCCGGGTACTGCTCCTGCCTGGATTCCCTTTGTGTTGATGACCGCGATTGCTTTTATTTTAGGCGTGTTGATCATCATTCCTATCGGTGGTGCGGACATGCCAGTGGTGGTGTCCATGTTGAATAGTTATTCTGGGTGGGCAGCGGCGGGGATTGGTTTTTCACTCAATAACTCGATGCTGATTATTGCGGGTTCGCTGGTCGGATCTTCGGGCGCGATCTTGTCTTACATTATGTGTAAAGCGATGAATCGTTCTTTCTTCAATGTGCTGTTAGGCGGCTTTGGTGGCGCGCCGACTGAGGCTGCGGTGGGCGGCCAGGCACAGCGCAATGTCAAGTCAGGTTCTGCTGATGACGTCGCTTTTTTACTCGGTAATGCAGAGACGGTGATCATTGTTCCTGGTTATGGTTTAGCCGTTGCCCGCGCTCAGCATTCATTAAAAGAACTGACAGAGAAACTAACGCATAAAGGTATTTCCGTTAAATATGCGATTCATCCTGTCGCTGGTCGTATGCCAGGACACATGAACGTATTATTGGCAGAAGCCGAAGTGCCTTACGATCAGGTATTTGAGATGGAGGACATCAATAA
>JANXTO010000050.1 GCA_025352365.1 Undibacterium sp.
CAGCAAATTTGCAGTCGCGGCCGACACAGATCAAAAAATCATGAAATCCTATGATGCAATTCTCGTCATGAAACCTGAATACGCCAACCGCACTTCTTACGTGATTACGCCTAATAACAAGGTGATTTACTCATTCACGGACCTGGCTCCAGATAAACATGTAACGAATACCTTGGAAGCATTGAAAAAGTGGAAAGCAACTAACTAAGTAAAGAAAAGCAGGGTCTGGAAAAATCAGGCTCTGCTTTTATAGATCCCGTTATAACCCATCGCAGCAGTTGATATGAATCGTCAGGTTTAGGACTATGCTAAGTGAGATAGTTCACAGCAGTTAAATGGCTGAGCTTTAGAAATATCTTCAAATAATTTTATATTTGAAGACACCAAGACGAGCAGGCTAAAGTAACCGAGGCATCAAGCTATGGGATAATGCGTCTCTCATCTATCACCACACTTCAGGACTCCCAATATGACTACCCCAAAATTACTCGACTGTAAAAATCAACCAGTTGCGGTGGGAGATATCGTACGTATTATGAGTCTGGACAAGCAATTTATCAAAAGCTTTCCCGTAGATGAAAGAATTTTATTTGAATCAATGATCGGTAATTTTTTTAAAATTGTTGATCTTGATGATTTCGGCCAGGCATGTGTTGTGCGCGAATGGCATGACGAGACAGGCATGCTACAAACTCATGTGATCGCGTTAGATGCAGAAGAAATGGAAAAGGTGTAATCAATCCCTATGATCCAGCCGGGGTCTGATTACACCTTCTATTTGTATTAATTCTTTACTTTAATACGACCGTTCAATTACCAAATCGTGACGCGCTTCCCTGCTGGGCGCAACGGCGAACGATCGGCAGGACAGCTAAAAGCTTCGGCAAATTCTGGCATATTGGCGATAGGTCCAATCACCCGATATTTTTCCGGTGAATGGGGATCAGTCGCTAATTGCAGACGCAAATTTTCATCACGGGTTTTGCCACGGAAGCTTTGTGCGTTGGCGATAAAGTAGCGCTGCTCTTGCGTCAAACCATCAATCATTTCAGGCTGTGGCGTCTTCTTCAGGGCTGCGCGCAATGCTTGCAGGGCGATTTTATCGCCACCTAAATCGGCAATATTCTCACCCGCAGTTAATTTACCGTTGATATGCAATTTTTCGATAGGATTGAATTCGTCAAATTGTTTTTCTATTCCCGCTACTCGTTTTAAGAAGGCTTTTTCATCGGCCTTGGTCCACCAGCTTTTCAGATTACCATCGGCATCAAACTGACGGCCCTCATCATCAAATGCGTGTGTCAATTCATGCCCGATAGTCGCACCAGTATTGCCATAATTAGCGGCCAGATCGGCCTTAATATGGTACAGCGGCGGTTGCAAAATACCCGCTGGAAAGACCATTTCATTCATGGTTGGATTGTAGTAAGCGTTGACAGTTTGTGGCGTCATACCCCACTCGTTACGATCAATTGGTTTGCCTAACTTGGCAAGATTGCGTTTGAACTCAAACTCGGCAGCACGCATGTTGTTACCAGCGTAGGAGTTTGGATCAATCTTGAGCTGGCTGTAATCACGCCATTTATCTGGGTAACCAATTTTGACTACGATGGTATCGAGCTTACGATAAGCTTGCTGTTTGGTACTGGCAGACATCCAGTCTAATTTACTCAAGCTGTCGCGCATTGCTTGCTTGATGTTGTCGACCATTTCCAGTACACCTGCTTTTGCATCTGGACCAAAAAATTGCGCAACATAAAGCTCACCCAAAGCTTCGCCGATATTGGTATCGAGGTTATGTAATACTCGTTTCCAACGTGGTTGCAGTTCTTTTGTCCCAGCTAAAGTTTTGCCGTAGAAATCAAAATTAGCATTCACAAATGCAGAGGATAAATCCTTGGCATGTGCGTTGACTAATTGCCAGCGTAAATAGGTTTTCCATTGAGGAAGCGGTAAGGTATTAAGCATCAAACCAGCTTCCGCAATAAATTTTGGCTGTCCGATATTAAATTGTGCCGGCTGATCTAATCCTATGTCTTTGAAATAGTTTACCCACTTGGCATTGCCATCAAGTTTGCTTAATTTGCTTAAGCCGTTGATATCCATGAGGTGGTAAGAAGCTTGTGGATCGCGCAGTGCAACTTTGCTTAAGGAGGCTTTTGCCAGGCGCGTCTCGAATGCGATGACTGTGGTTGCATTTTGTTTTGCTATTTCTGGTGCATCGCCCAACAACGTGAACATGGTGGCGACATATGCTTGATATTTTTGACGAATATCTACCGTCTTTACATCGGTCTTCAGGTAATAGTCACGATCGGGCAAACCAAGTCCACCTTGAACGATTTGCGGAATATAGCGCGTCGTGTTTTTAGCATCTTGATCAACATAAAAATTAAATAACGATCCGACACCAATTTGATGTTGTCTGGCGATGACAGCTAGCAACTGTGTACGATCAGCAATCGCATCAATCTGCGCCAAATCAGCTGCCAGTGGCTTGGCGCCATCGGCCTCGATACGAGCCTCGTCAATACCGCTATGGTAATAAGCACCAACCAGATTAACAACGGCGGTAGTTCCCGGCTCTGCCAATTTGGCGGATGCGGATTCTGCAATCGCTTTCAAGGCGAGCAGATTTCTCTCGGTCACTTCGTCATAAGCAGAAAAACGGGAGCGGTCGGCCGGGATCATATTATTTTTGAGCCAGGTGCCGTTAGAATATTCAAAAAAATTCGTACATGGATCTGCTTTGATATCCATCGTTTGTGCCTCTAACACCAGATTATTAGTATTGGATTGGGCATGAACCGCTGCGGTTGAAGAGAAGCACAGCAAAATCGCTAATGCGCTACGACGTAGTGTCATTGTTTTTTTCATCGATCGTGTCTCATAAAAATAAATGAAATCCTGACTCAGCTTAACTAAGTCAGGCAGGAATCAAGTAATCAAATGACGTCAATGACATCATTCAGATCACGAAGCGCTTTTGGCACTTTTTTACTGCCACTTACTACCATTTAGTGCTATTTGTTGCCATTGCATCGAACACTGATTAGCTTATCGACGCTATTTTACCGTCGGTAAAACTTGAACCGCGATGGCGGAATACTGTCCTGGTGCATGGTACACGCGCTGAGTCGCTTTTTGAAAATCCTCAGGCTTTGCATCAGGAATCTGCATAAATTTTTGAGGGTTCAAATCAATCAGTGGAAACCAAGAACTTTGCACCTGCACCATAATGCGGTGACCACGACGGAAAGTATGGTTGACGTCTGGCATAGAATAATTCACGCTTTCAATCTGACCAGGAATGAACGGTTGCGGCTTTTCAAAACCATTACGGAATTTGCCGCGCAAGGGTTCGCCGCGCACTAATTGCTGATATCCAGCCATCGTCATAGAAGGTGGTGACACATCATTGGGTCTAGATTTTTCTTCTACGGTAGAAGGATAATCACTCGGATACACATCGATCAGCTTCACAACCCAATCAGCATCAGTACCGGTGGTAGAAACGAATAGTTTAGGAGAAATCGGTCCGACGATGGTGATATCTTCCTCTAGCGGCTGGCTTTTATACACCAGCACATCTGATCTGGTGGAGGCAAAACGTTGATCGGATGTCGGATATTCTCTTGGCACACCAATCGCGGTATAACCAACAAACGGGACAGGTTTTTTAGGATCACTGACGTACTCATCAAATGCGTTGCCATCAGCAAGAGAAGAGGATGGCTGGGCCCAACTTAAACTGCCATTGGCTCCTAAATACAAGCTGCGGGATTGTGCTTGTTGCGGCGGCCAGGATGGATAGCTGCGCCAAACATTCGTACCAGTTTCAAACATTTGCGCCTCAGGCATCGCTTTACCAGTAACGCCTTTCAGATACTGTTCAAAAAATGGGAAGACGATATTTTTACGATAATAGTCGCCCGTCTTCGCATCAAAATTGGCATATCCCAGTGACTTTCCTTCTGAGCGGCCCCAACCTCCATGAGCCCACGGCCCCATGACCAAGCCATTGTAGATACCTGTATTATTTTTCTTAATGCTACGGTAAGTGGTCAAAGGTCCTTGTGGATCTTCTGCGTCATACCAACCACCAACGGTGAGCACGGCAGCATGTATGTTTTTGAGGTGTGCTGCGATATTTCTGGACTGCCAAAAATCATCGTAGCTAGTGTGCGTAATTGTGGGCATCAATAACTCGCGCTGCTTTTCTGTGAGCTGATCCGTAATATTTTTTAACGTTAAGTGTGACAGAAAATAGTCATAACCGTCCTCAGTGCCGTAATCAAATTCATCCCAACGCTTAGGTTGAGTAGTCGGGTTAGCTTGCTCTGTAAAGCTGGCATAAAACCCAAAATTTGCCGCCAGCATGAAGGCGCCGCCGTGATAGGAGTCATCGCCCATATACAAATCAGTCACTGGTGCTTGCGGAGATGCTGCTTTGATCGCCGGATGGGAGTCGATGATACTGGCAGATGTATAAAATCCGGGATAAGAAATACCCCAGATACCGACTTTTCCGTTATTGCCAGATACATTTTTCAGTAACCATTCAACGGTGTCATGCATATCCTGACTCTCAATACCCTCACCTGCTAAACGCGCAGTTTTTTGATGCGGCGTCATCTCTTGCCATTTACCCTCAGACATATAACGGCCGCGCACATCCTGATTGACGAAAATGTAGCCGCTGGCATCAAACTCTTTAGATGGTCCTAAAGAAGTAGGATAAAAATCTACCCCATAATGCAATTGATCCTGCTGATGAACACCCGCACTGTATGGCGTGCGTACCATCAAAAATGGATAGGTCTTGCTGGCATCTTTGGGAACATACACCACAGTGAATAACTTAACGCCGTCACGCATGGGAATGCGATATTCGTACTTGGTGTAGTTTTCACGGGTATTGGGTTTACTTGCTTCTACAGTGTCGGCTTTGTTCAACTCTTTTGTATTGAAACTATCCGCACTAGCAATATTTGTAAAAGCAAAGACAGAGAGGGGGAAAATAACGAACAAGGACTTCAAACTTGGCATGGCAGCTTTCAAGTAAATTAAATCAGCATTGGACAAAATCAAAGAAAAAAACCTTAAGAGAAAGCACTGGCGTTCTTCCATAAAAAGGATGATTTTCTCTTTAAACTGTAAAAACTAAATCAAAATCTTGATATTGACCATAAGAACAACATTTAGTGCCTGAAAATCGAAATTATTTTCGATAAATTTCTGGACGTGACTTGTTTCTTTGCTCAAATACTAGTTTGGCGTCATGAATCGCACGCTGTTGATTGCGCATCTCTGGATAATCGTCATGCAAACTGAAAAAGCTCGCTGCTTGTGCGCGCATCACATACCTAATCGCAGCCTCGTCTGTGAGGTTATACATTTCAGTCAACAGCGTGGTTACTTCATCTAAATATTCTTCGTAAGTCATTTTTCTCTCCGCTCTACTATCTTAATTAAAACGCTATTTGTATTGTATTGATTAAACTTTTTCACACTTATCCGGTCAATAAACATTGTATTGAGCTCTATTTTGCTTACAACCTGTCATGTAACGTAGTTTAAATAAAGATGATAAGTGTGTAACGAACCAGTAACAGGCTGTAATTCGTTAAGCAATCTTATGATTTTCATCCTAAACTAAGTATCGATGTCGTCATTGTATTTTTTGTGAGGTGTGTGATGAAGTTAATTAAACCTATTGTTTCTTTGTTGGTGATCTTTGCTATCACCAGCAGCAGTGTAGGGCTGGCACGACCGTTTTATCATGGGCCACGCTTTGGTTTGGGTATTTATGTGAACCCATTACCCGTGTTTGCCAGTTCATATTACTATGGTGGGCCATATTATTACCCAAATACCTATCGCTATTATCCAGATGTCGTAGTTGCTCCTCCGACCACGGTCTATATTGAGCAATCAAATAGTAATAATCCGCCCAATAACTACGTAACACCTGTGACACCGCAACAAAGTTCTGGTGATTGGTACTACTGTCATAACCCAGATGGCTTTTATCCATCAATTAAAAGTTGTCCTACTGGCTGGCAACGAGTACCAGCACAAGCGCCAGCAGATCGTTAAATCAAAATTGATTTAAATTTAAAACGACCATTCAATTATAAAGGGCGCTTAATGCGCCCTCTATAATTGGTAATCAACTTAACTCAGCTCACAAGCGCAGCCGAGCTTACGCGATCAAGATTAACCTCGTAACACCTCGCGAATAGTCGCAGCCAATTCTTCTGCTACAAATTTTGCGACATATGCATCTGCGCCAACGCTTCTGACATGATCTTCGTTGGTGGAACCTGACAAAGATGAATGAATCACCACTGGCATCGCTTTAAAACGCTCGTCCTGCTTGATGTTGCGGGTCAAGGTAAAACCATCCATCTCTGGCATTTCCAAATCCGTCAGCACCATCGCTACTTTGTCGTATACCGTCTTGCCTTCTGCTTGCGCAGCAGCTGAAATAGCTTGCAAGCGCTCCCATGCTTCCTTGCCAGTTTTGGTCATAATGAATGGCGTGCCCATCGCATTTAAAGCTTGCTCGATCAAGCCACGTGCAACGGCAGAATCATCGGCTGCCAAAATCGCTGCGCCAGCGCGTAGTACAATTTTTGCACCTATTGTTTCTGGGTCAACGTCCTTACCATCTTTGGGTGAAATTTGACGCAGGATTTGCTCTACATCCAGGACTTGTGCCAATCGGGTATCTTCTACATCGCCATCAAGGCGGGCAATACTGGTGACCATGCCACCACCAGCGCTAGATTCCGCAGACAACACCTGGCTCCAGTCAAGACGTACGATTTCTTCTACCGATTCCACCGCAAAACCTTGAGTTGAACGGGCGTATTCAGTAACCAACATAATATTAAGACCAGTCTTAGGCTTGCACCCAACTACCGATGGCAAATCAATTACCGGAATAATCTGTCCACGCAAATTCACTACGCCAAGATTGTGTGGCATGGCACCAGCGACAGCAGTAATCACTGGCATGGCAACAATTTCACGTACTTTAAACACATTAATACCAAATAGCTCCGAGCGATCGCCGTTGGCGTCTCCACCCAGCCGGAATAACAACAGCTCAAATTTATTAGAGCCAGTCAGGTTAGTACGCTCATCAACTTCCTGTTGTACGCTGCTACTCATGTCAGTAATCCTCAAAGGTTAGGGAGTCGATCATGTTGTATGTATGAGCAAATCGGGCGACTCGTCATTACATCTAATTATGCTACTAAAACTTATTTTATAACGCGATAACACGGTATATATGCTTTGCCTGGTAGTTTCATGCGACTTTGTGCAACAAATGAGTTAAGCAAGGCATCCATGGACTCCATCAGAGTGACATCGCCCCTGATTTCAAAATGGCCATGCTTCTCGATGGCTCTTATCCCTTGGTCTTTGACATTGCCTGCGACCACGCCTGAAAAAGCGCGACGTAAATTTGCCGCCAACAAATGGCGCTCCTGATTTTTGTGCAACGCAAGGTTGCGCATATTCTCATGAGTGGGATCAAACGGCTTTTGGAATTCTGTATCAATTTTTAACAACCAATTGAAATAATACGCATCTCCTCTGGCTTTACGGAATTCTCTCACCTTCTTGATACCGGCCTGTACTTCCTGCGCGACCAACACGGGATCGTTCACAATGATTTGATAGCGTTGCTGCGCCTCTGTACCCAAAGTATCACCAATAAATTGATCAATTTGTTTGAAATAATCTTTAGCACTTTCTGGACCTGTAAAAATCAGAGGGAAAGGCATCTCTGCATTTTCTGGGTGGAGCAAAATACCCAACAAATACAAAATCTCTTCCGCCGTGCCCGCTCCGCCAGGGAACACGACAACGGCATGACCTACTCGGACAAATGCTTCTAAGCGCTTTTCAATATCAGGCAAAATAATCAAATCATTGACGATAGGATTTGGTGCCTCTGCCGCGATAATACCTGGCTCAGTCAACCCTAAATAACGTCCACCGTGAATACGTTGTTTTGCATGACCGATCGTTGCGCCTTTCATCGGACCCTTCATTGCGCCCGGACCACAACCGGTGCAAATATCTAAGGCTCGCAAACCCATTTGATAACCCACCTGCTTGGTGTAGTCATATTCATCACTAGAGATGGAATGTCCGCCCCAACAAACGACGATATTAGGATTGATTTGTGGTCGTAAGAAATTAGCGTTGCGCAGAATGTGAAATACCGCGTTGCTAATACCTTCTGTGGCTGTCAAATCGAACTGTGGATTGTCTTCTATCTCGGACTGAACAAACAAAATATCGCGCAGCACAGCAAACAAATGCTCTTGTATTCCCTTGATCATTACACCATCAACAAAGGCGCTGGCAGGTGCCGCTTTGACGTCCAGCTTAATGCCACGTTCTCGCTGGACAATGCGAATATCAAAGTTCTTATAACGCTCCAGCAATTCTTTACCGTCATCCAGACTGCTACCGCAATTTAATACAGCGAGTGAGCATCGGCGAAACAATTGATAAAGACCGCTATGGCTGGTATCCAATAATTTTTGTACTTCGGCTTTGGATAAAACTTCCATCCGGCCATCGGGTGAAATTTGTGTATCAATTACGGCATATTCCATGTGTCGCATATCTTTCTAAATAGGAATGAACTCAGGCAGTCGCTTAGTCGATATGCAAACTTACCTGTGATGATGTATTTATTTTACTCGCCGGGCTGCTTGGCACGCAAAGCATGGACTATAGCCTCCGTCACTTTATTTGTCGTCATGCGCAATTCGTTATTGAGTATGGCGGCTTGCGCGTCGGCCTTCAAGGTACAAAGCAATAATTCTGGCCATGCGTGCTCTTCCGCCAACAGGCCAACCCACCCATTTCTGCCAGAATGTTTTACCGAATATAAGGCGATATCAGCAATATCGATTACGTCTTGCCAGTCAATCGCACGTGGATAAGCTGTTACGAACGGGAAACAAGCAAAACCAATCGAGCAAGTCTGACGGATAAATAAGTCGCCCTCAAGTTGGAAAGGCACATCAGCCACAATAGTTCTTACTCTCTCTGCCAGTTCTTCAGCTCTATCTCTTGAAGTGCCACGTGCCACGATCAAAAATTCTTCGCCGCCCCACCGTATCAGGTAATCAGAATCACGGAATACTTGCTGCAAGCGTTGCCGTATCTGCACCAAGATCGCATCACCAGCAGCATGACCATATTTATCATTGACTTGCTTAAAATGGTCTAAATCAACTAGGAACATCAGCAAATCTGTATCTTTTGGAATTGGGTCATCCGTGGTAGATGGCGCCTGATAGCTACGAATACTTAAGGCGACATCAGCCTCAATATTTTGAGTCAGAAAACGTCGGTTTTTGAGCCCGGTTAAAGGATCAGTCAAACTTGCATCTTCTAGTTCAAGTAGTGCTTGTTCTAGCTGTTTTTGAGTTTTTTGTAAATTGTGATGGGTATGAGCGTTATCTAAAGCGATTGCACCGTACGCACATAAGCTACGAAATATGAGTCGTTGTCGCTCGCCGTAAGCGGCTTGGTTGGGCGACTGTATCGCGATCACACCCAAGATGTGATCGCCGACAATCAAAGGTCCATACAAAGCGATGCGCATGCGATCAGCATTGGATACATCAGAAGACGAATTAGAAAATCCCATCTCCATCAATAATTCTTGGCCCTCAGTGATACAACGTGCAGCATTGCGGGTGCTTCTATCTGGTGTCGTCAGTTGCAAAGAAATAACTTCGCCATTTTCTACCCGGTGATACAAGTTCAGACTAATGCCATCTGCGTCTAACAGCCAGATGGATAAATCAGATGCGTCTAATAAAGCACTCAGGTGGCGATGCAGCCCGTGACAAACATTTTCGAGGTTTAAGTCAGCGGTGATTTCTTGACCGATCTTGCTCAGTAAATCGAGAGTTTGCGAGGTTTCTATCAAGGTTGCTGCTAACTGCTGATGATGCAATGCATCAGCTCGGGCACGTTCAGTCTCATGACGCACTTGCATCAATGTTGCCCAATTTGCCGCTTGTTTGGTACGCTCACGCTGATCAGCAGCGATTGCTTGTTTGGCATACGCAAACGCGCGTTGGCCATCGCCCGCACTAGACCAAGCTTCACCTAAAGACAATAACAATTTAGAAGGTGCCAGCCAACCAGGTACCGTATTACCAAAGTTCAAAGCTTGCTCAAGATAATGCAAGACGATATTCGGTGCCGTAATATCCGAAGGTGAGAACGAAGTATGACGACCATAAATTTCGGCCATTGCCTCGTTAATATCTACACCCAGCGCATCGAAAGATAGCTCGTCGATTAACTGTCTTGCCTCCTCAATCGCTTTTAGCGCAGCATCTGGCTGACCTGCTGTTGATAAGGCGCGGGCGTAACAAATCAAATGCTCAGCCAAATTATTACGCGAACCTGCTTCACGGTACAACACAATTGCGGATTCAAAATAACGTGCCGCCTGAATCGCATCTCCACGCAACAATAAGGTATTAGCAAGCTCTGCCTGCGCAATAGCTTTATGAATACCGATCTTGTTATCACTCATGCGCTCTAAGGCTTCTTGCAGCACAATCTGGCTTTGTTCTAGCTGCCCCAAATGCCGTAGTAATTCGCCCAGGCGCATCATGCTGTAGCCAATTAATGCAGGCCATCCAGTCTTGCGCGAGCAAGATACCGCCCAGTCATAGCAAGCTGCGGCTTCTTCAAAGTCACCAAGTTTTTGCAAGCAAACGCCCGCGTTTGAGGCAGCGACAATCGCCAAGCGTAAAAGCCCTGCCTGTTCAGCAGATTTACTAGCGTCGTGGTACATCACAGCAGATCGAGTCAGCTCAGGAGAAAATAAAATCTCTCCTTGTGCAGCTGAAATCAAGGCGGCGACAGCAGGATGTCTTGGCTCAGGATTGAGAGTAATCAGTTCAGCTAGTTGCTCGCTAGCAGCCAGACTATCGGTAAATGCCGTTAAATAAATCGCCCAGCCGCGCGCCAGGGTTTGGCGCATACGATCACCAACTCGCCCAAAATTGCTGTTGGCATTCTGAGCGGCGGCAATAGCGCGCTCCAGTTGGCCTTGCTCCAGCGCGATCACTGATTCTGTCAAGGCGGCGTCGCCCTCACCGACCGGATCACTGGCAGCAATAAAACCCGTTCTGGCACTTTGTAAAAACTCTTCAGCGTTATCAAACTCGCGGAACAGCGCAGCCACCTCAGCACGGATTAATGCCAGTCTGGCGCGTACTCCGCGACGCTGGTCTGGCATCAGAGGACTATTGCGCAACAAACCGTCAGCCTCGTCTACAAAACTTAATGCCCGCTGGCTATCGCGCTGCCTTAAGTGCCAGGCAACGTTGACTAAGGTGTTAACTCTTGCTGCGCCAGCCAATGCAGCCAACTCGGTCTCAAGCCGATTTACTTCATCATCAAGCGCGTATAAATACATGGGAATTCTTTAAATGTGCAATAGCATCAAAGCGCTCTATTATGCATGCATTTTATGTAGGTTTTATTGCGATAAGACATTATCTTGAGTGAAACATGCATAGATCAAAATTAGCCTTCAGTTTGTGTGCGGCTCCACCTATTTTTTTCAATATTAAACGACAAAAAATGTTTCCTCAAAAAAATAGTAGTGCCGATATGAATGTAGTAAATAATGCGGTAAAACATTATTTTCAGTAATAGATTGTGAAGTTCATGATCGACCTGTACAATTCTCTCCTTCGGACGCGGGGTGGAGCAGTCTGGCAGCTCGTCGGGCTCATAACCCGAAGGTCGTAGGTTCAAATCCTGCCCCCGCAACCAATAAAATCAAAGACTTACAGATTGACTGTAGGT
>JANXTO010000064.1 GCA_025352365.1 Undibacterium sp.
CATTACAATTTGACACGAGAAGCTTTACCACGCAATAACGGCTTGGGCGTAAAATCAAGCATCACCAGCTCATCTTGGATAATGCTTTGAAAACTATTTTTGCATCTGTGTCTGAATCTGACAATGTCAAATCTGCTGACTCACTTACTACTCCAGCGGTTTATTCAACTGCGACGAATTCAGCTGATTTGGCTAATTCAGCTAATTCTGCGAAGTTAATTAAGTCTCGTATTGTAACGGCTCTGCGCGTATTGACTGCTGGCATTATTACGGCGAGTTTGCTTTCTGCCTGTTCTGGTTTTTCTCCCCTAAATAGTGCCGCGGACGATGCACATCAGGCTGCTGGCGCAAGTGCTGCGGCACAAGCTGCCCTAGCAGCAGACAATACTGACGACGGCAATTCTATACCTGCAATTCAGGAAAACTTGCCCACGGTCGCCTTAACAGATGAATTGCTGTATAAAATTTTGACAGCGGAAATCGCTTTCCAGCGAGGCAACTGGCAAGCTGCTTACGTCACCATACTTAGCGTCGCCCAGCAAACCCGCGACCCGCGCCTGGCTAGACGTGCAACTGAAATTGCGCTCACAGTAAAACAACCTGGCGAATCATTAACTGCCATCCGTTTGTGGAGAGAATTGTCGCCCAACTCTAACGAGGCCACTCAGTATTACCTCGGCTTTATGGTGATGAATAATAATCTGGCAGAAATCCAAAACGTTTTCTCAGAAAAACTACGCGCTGCCGACCCTAAACAATATGCCTTGTTAATGTTGCAGGCACAGCGCTTACTCTTGCGTGCAAGGGATAAAAATGCTGCATTCGATACGTTGGAAGAAATTCTCGCGCCTTACAAAGACCGACCAGAAGCCCATTTGGCGCTGGCGCAAGGTGCGTATGCCCATGGCGATAACAAGCGCGCAATCGCTGAGGCTGAGCTGGTTTTGCAGGCAAAGCCAGACTCGCAACTCGCTATTCTGACGATCGCACAAGCGTCTAAACAAACCGATGCAGTCAAGGCGATGGCCGCCTTTTTGGAAAAAAATCCGCAAGCCAGAGATGTGCGTCTTGCGCATGCCAGCATCTTGATTGATTTGCATCAGCTAGACAAAGCCGCGCTGGAATTTGAGGAGTTGCTGCGAGACAAACCAAATGATGTGACCGTGCTATACACCTTGGGCGTGCTGGCCATGGACAGCAAAAAGCCTGGCCATCATCAAATGGCAGAACGCTATCTCATACGCTACCTCAACGAGCTGGAAGCTAACCCAAGCGAAGAACGCGACCCCACTCCCGCTTTAATCAATCTGGCACAAATCGCCATAGACCGTGAAGACTACGTAGGCGCAGAAACATGGCTATCCAGAGTAGATTCTTACGATGGCAAAAACAGTGCTTATTTCGGCACGCAGATACGACGCGCGCAACTGATGGCGAAGCAAGGCAAGTTAATCGAAGCACGCCAGTTTTTGCATGATTACAAACCCGGAAATGAGCTCGAAGAAGCACAATTAGCCCAAGTAGATGCACAATTGCTGCGGGACGCCCGCATGCCAGCAGAGGCGACTACTGTGTTAGAGGACGCGCTAAAACGTTTTCCAGATAACACCGATTTATTGTACGACTACGCCATGCTGGCTGAATCGCAGCAAAAAACGGAAGAAATGGAAGTCGCCCTTAAACGCGTGATGGTGTTGGCGCCAAACAACCAGAATGCCTACAATGCACTGGGTTATTCATTGGCAGACCGCAATATTCGCCTGGATGAAGCCTTGAGGCTCATCGAAAAAGCGTCACAGCTGGCGCCTGATGACGCCTTCATTCTGGATAGTCTGGGCTGGGTAAAATTTCGTCTGGCAAGATTAGATGAAGCAGAAGAAGCCTTACGTCGCGCCTACAAATTGCGCCCTGACGCTGAGATTGCTGTGCACCTAGGCGAAGTATTATGGGCGAAAGGCTCAAAAGACGAAGCCCGCAAGTTCTGGCACGAAGTCAAAACCAAAGATGCCGATAACGAATCTCTTAAATCAACATTGCAACGCTTGTCTGTAAAGCTCTGAAGTAAAGCTTTAAAGTAAAGCTTTAAAGTAAAGCTTTACTTCAGCAGGCTTAAATGTATGAATGCGTGAACTTGAAGCTTGCGTGTAACGCGCCAAACAATATACTCCCACTGAGTACATAATAATTTACTTATATGATCCAAATAAAGTCTGGACAATCAGCACTATCAATCAGATACTCCCCTTTTTTATTGCTTTTATTCAGCTTGTTTTTAAGCTTGGCTTTATCCGGCTGCGCTAGCGCACCACGTCAGACCAACGCCTCGCCAGACCGTCAATATCAAGAAAACCTGCTAATCACTGGCAGGATATCGGTGCAGTATCAGCAAAATGACAAAGAGCAAACCTTACCCGGTAGCTTTGAATGGCAACAAACAGCTACTAGTACCAATATTACTTTGCTGTCGCCGCTAGGTCAGGTCATCGCAACGATTCAACAAAATTCAACGGGTGCGAGTCTGCAACAAGCTGGCAAAGCAACTCGCTATGCCAGCGACCTAGATAGTTTGCTCAATGATAGTTTGGGCTGGGCATTACCAGTCAGCGGCTTACGCGACTGGTTGCAAGGTTTTAGCCTCGACCCGCAAGGCAAACGGATCGCATTAAAAACAGATGACAATATCTTGCTTGACGCCGGTGGATGGCATCTGCGCTACGTCACATGGAATCTGGATAGCACGCCCCTCTACCCCAAGCGTATCAACTTACAACGCAACTCTGTGCAAGCCGGAGAAATTGCCATCCGCATTGCGATAGAACAATGGACCTTGCAATGAGCGCAGCGATGAATGTTAAAAAAGTAAAAACAGCAATAGAAACAAGCATAATGAAACCCCGCCGCCTCAGCAATTGCCCGGCACCGGCAAAACTTAATCTGTTCTTGCATGTCACTGGTCGCCGCGCAGACGGCTACCACCTACTACAAACTGCGTTCCAGTTGATTGACTACTGCGATACGCTGGACTTTGAAGTCCGCGACGACGGCCTTATTCATCGTACCAACGAGATTGTCGGGGTTCCTGCAGATACCGATTTAATTGTTCGCGCAGCTCGCTTGCTACAACATCATAGCGGCAGCACTTACGGCGCCAATCTGACGCTGACGAAAAAACTCCCCATGGGTGGCGGACTTGGCGGCGGCTCATCCGATGCAGCAACCACGCTGATCGCACTAAATCATTTATGGGAATGTGGGCTAACGCGGCATGAACTAATGGCGCTGGGCTTGCAATTGGGTGCGGATGTTCCGTTTTTCCTGTTCGGCCAAAATGCCTTTGCCGAAGGCATAGGCGAGCAACTACAAGCTATCCACACACTAGAGCAGTGGTTTGTGGTGATAGAACCCGGTGTCCAAGTACCGACACCAGCAATTTTTTCCGCCAAAGAGTTGACAAGGGATACGAAACCAATCAAAATAGCGGACTTTTCCAGCCTATCAGAAATGATCTGGGAAAACGATCTGCAAGCAGTTGCTTGTACGCTGTTCCCGCAAGTTGCAGCAGCCATCCAGTGGCTTAGCGCTTACGGCAACGCGAAGATGACCGGATCTGGTGCTTGTGTTTTTTGTGCATTTTCTGATGAGGCAAACGCCGATCAGGCGCTAAAACAAGTACCGCATCACTGGCAATCATGGAAAGCCAAAGCAATAAGTCAACACCCGATGGCTTATTTGCTGCAGACGTAAAAAAATTTGGTCTGATGTTGAAATCCCGCTAAAATAGTGGCTCAGAATTTAACACCAGATAAACGGTTGTGTAGGGGATTCGCCAAGTTGGTTAAGGCACCGGATTTTGATTCCGGCATTCGGAGGTTCGAGTCCTCCATCCCCTGCCATTAAATATAAAGCCGCCGCATACAATGTGCGGCGGCTTTTTTCAATTGTATCAGCAGTGTTTTTGCTAAAAGTTTAAGTCTGAATTAGCAACTACGCTTGACCCTCAATCTAGCCGATAGGTCCCGCCATGGCAAACGCGCGTGCAAATGACAACATGATGGTTTTCACCGGAAATGCTAACCCTGCGTTGGCTGAAGGTGTTGTCAAACAATTGGGCATTCCTCTCGGTAAAGCAGACGTTTCTAAATTTTCCGACGGTGAAGTGATGGTCGAAATTAATGAAAACGTCCGAGGTAAAGATGTTTTCGTTTTGCAATCAACCTGCGCACCGACGAATGACAATCTGATGGAAATCATCTTGATGGTCGACGCTCTGAAGCGCGCATCTGCTGGTCGCATTACTGCGGCGATTCCTTACTTTGGTTATGCCCGTCAAGACCGCCGTCCGCGCTCTGCACGCGTAGCGATCTCAGCGAAGGTTGTTGCCAACATGCTGGAAAAAGCTGGCGTTGATCGCGTGCTGATTATGGATTTGCATGCAGATCAAATCCAAGGCTTCTTTGATATTCCGGTTGATAATATTTATGCATCACCGATTTTGCTGGGTGATCTGGTAGCCAAGAACTATGAAGACTTATTAGTCGTTTCACCCGACGTTGGTGGCGTCGTCCGCGCCCGTGCGCTGGCAAAACGTCTGGGTTGCGATTTAGCGATCATTGATAAACGCCGTCCAAAAGCCAACGTATCAGAAGTCATGAACATCATCGGTGAAGTCGAAGGACGTAACTGCGTGATTATGGATGACATGGTCGATACTGCCGGGACACTGACCAAAGCGGCAGAAGTTCTGAAAGAACGTGGCGCGAAAAAAGTATTGGCTTACTGTACACATCCAGTATTGTCGGGTCCGGCAATTGACCGTATCTCTAACTCACCGTTGGACGAGCTGGTTGTCACCGATACCATTCCTCTGTCAGATGCTGCCAGAGCATGTAGCAAAATCCGCCAATTGTCTTGCGACAGTTTGCTGGCTGAGACTTTCCGCCGTATTACTAAAGGCGAATCCGTTATTTCTCTGTTCACGGATTAGGCACAATTTTCTGCGAGCTTGTTTTAAAACAGACTCGTTTTTTCTGTGTCCCTGGTCGCGGGGACGCAAAACCGCAAGTTCAATCTTGCATTTTTTGGAGTAGCACCATGAAAGTAATCGCATTTGCACGCAAAGAGCAGGGGACCGGAGCGAGCCGCCGCCTGCGTATTGTTGGCCAAACACCAGGTATCATCTACGGCGGTACAGAAGCGCCTGTCAGCGTCACTCTGGACCACAATGCTTTGTACCATGCATTGAAAAAAGAAGCCTTCCACTCTTCCATTCTGGATCTGGAAGTTGATGGTAAAGCAGAAAAAGTATTGTTGCGCGACTTCCAAGTCCACGCCTACAAACAATTAGTGTTGCACGTTGATTTCCAACGCGTTGATGCAAACAAGAAAATCCACGTAAAAGTACCTCTGCATTTCATCAATGCTGACGTATCTCCAGCAGTTAAGTTGTCTGCTGCAGTCATCAGCCACGTTGCTGTTGAACTGGATATCTCTTGCTTACCAGCAGACTTGCCAGAATTCGTTGAAGTTGATCTGTCCAAATTGGAAGCTGGTCAATCTATCCACGTTTCTAGCCTGGTATTGCCAAAAGGCGTTACAGCAATTGTTCACGGTGATGACGCGACTGTCGCTATCGCTGTTGTACCTGCTGGCGCTACCGCAGCAGAAGGCGAAGCAGCAGCGAAGTAATTCGTTTCTGCCTGTCCCCAAAAAGCCGCCTTCGGGCGGCTTTTTTATTGAACAAAATAATATCTATCTAAACTAATTAGGGCTTACCCAAAATTGCTCTAACAAGGCGCAGCGAGGGCGATGGTCTTCTGTAAAGCGAATCGCCGCAACGCACCTGGAGCGGTTTTGCATAAGTTAGGGCGAATAAGAGAAATCCAATCTGCCTGGATAAGAACGATCAAGTTAAAATCCATTCTATTGAAACACCCCAAGGATCATCCATGCGCATTCCGCTACTTTTCCCGACGCCCTCTTTCTTGCTTCACCCACCGCTGTCAAATTCAACAACAGGGCGACGCGCATCATGCATGGGATTAATCTTACTGACTTTGGCGTCAAGTATACCGGCAGCACAAGCGCAACTCGTTAATCCCATTAATCCCGTTGTGAAATACGATATCGGGTATGACATCGTTAGTCCAATACACGCACAGCATGGCATGGTATCGAGCGAACAAGGTTTAGCAACGCAAGTTGGCCTAGATATGCTAAAGCGCGGCGGGAATGCGGTCGATGCTGCGGTGGCGGTTGGCTTTGCGCTGGCGGTGGTATTGCCAAATGCAGGCAATATTGGTGGTGGAGGTTTTATGCTACTCCATGACGCCAAATCGGGTAAAGACATCGCATTGGATTTCCGTGAAATGGCGCCGATCAAAGCCAGCCGCGATATGTATCTGGATAAAGCAGGCAAAGTCATTCCAGGCAAATCACTCTACTCACATTTGGCGATTGGTGTACCTGGAACTGTCGCCGGATTAACTCAAGCACTCAGTAAATACGGCACCATGAAATTATCAGATGTCATTGCACCCGCTATCCAACTGGC
>JANXTO010000116.1 GCA_025352365.1 Undibacterium sp.
ATACGACCCAAGCCTATGCTATCGCAGTGAAAGCCATTGCCGCCCGCGAGAAAACTAATAGCGCTGATGCGACCAACCGCGCCGCTGCAATGCAGATCAGCCACCAGACTGAGCGCGCCCACGCCGAGGCGCAATATCATCAAGAACTGGCAATGTCGGAGGCAAAGCGGGCAGAGGCTTTGCAACAAACTAGTCTGACGCTTGAGCGTTTGAGTGCGATTGGTCAGGAAATTACAGCACATTTAGACGCAAACGCAGTTTTTCAAACGCTGTATAAGCATGTTCATGGCTTGCTTGATGCGACGCATTTTTCGATATTTTTAATGGAGCCAGATGGCGTTAATTTCAGCTGCGCTTTTGGCGTTGAAGACGGGCAGCCGTTGCCAGCGCTGCGCGGCCCAATATCGCATCCAAGTTCCAATGTGGCTAAGTGCGCGCGCGAGCGGGTAGAGGTCATCAGAGAGCAGGCGTCGCAAGGATATAACCCGAATCAGATTCCTGGCACGCGTACTTCCTCTAGCGCCTTATTTTTTCCTTTAACCATAGGGCAGCGTTTGTTAGGTGTAATGTCGATTCAATCACCGCAGACTCAGGCATATGCAGAGCGTGAGCGTTTGATCTTTCGTACTCTGTGTGCGTATGGCGCGATTGCGCTAGAGAATGCGACGGCCTACCGACAGCTAGAGGCAACCTTAAAGACGCTGCGTGATACTCAATCCCAATTGGTCGATAAAAATATTGAACTGGAACATGCTTACCGAGAGCAGCAGCAAGCTAGTCTTACCGATCCGCTGACAGGCTTACGTAACCGACGCTTTTTGTTGCAGCATATCGATAACGATGTTGCCATGACTTTACGTCGTAATAAAAAGCGTCTGCAACGTGCCGCAGCAGAGATGCCCGCCGATATTGATCTGGTGTTTTTTATGATTGACATCGATCATTTTAAGTTGATCAATGACAAATACGGTCATGCAGCAGGTGATCTGGTTTTAGTGCAAATGCGGGAACGCTTACAAAAAGTAGCGCGCGAAACCGATTACATTATTCGGTGGGGCGGTGAAGAGTTTTTGTTGGTAGCGCGTGGTACTGACCGTAGCGAAGCAAAAATAATTGCAGAGCGCTTACGTACGGCGGTAAGCAGTTTGGTATTTGATTTGGCGGATGGCGTCAAAATCGCAAAAACTTGTTCGGTCGGCTTCGCCTGTTTCCCCTTTTTGACCGAGCATCCAAGACAGTTAAGCTGGTCTCAAGTAGTAGAGTTAGCAGATATTGGTTTGTACCACGCCAAACAAAGTGGTCGTGATGCTTGGGTAGGAATGTATGCGACTTCGCAATCCAATTCTGAGGGATTATTTCATCGCATAACGCATGAGACTGAGCAAGCTTTACGCAGTGGCGAAATACATGCTGTGAGTAGTGTAAAAAATGCGCTGACGATGAAGACGCTGACTGGATAAAAGGTTGCCATTTTTTTGCGTCAGCAGAAAGGATAAAAAAGCTCAAGACCTTTCACGACAGAGGTATAGAGACACAGAGGAGCAACCAATGCAGAGAAAAGTGCTGATTTTCTCTTTACCTCTTTCGTGAGAGATTTAGATTTTTGTGTAAATTCTATGAATATTTGTATTCATCATTTACAGTCCTACTGTAAGTTCTACTGTAAGTCCTATTGTAAGTCCCTTTGTAAGTCCTATTGCCAGTCCCATTGTCGCTAGCAATTTTCGGGTTTGTCGGCAATAATTGATTGCCTTATCAGTAGTCGCGGCTTATCTACATACTTACCTACAATGCAGCAATAGCAAGGACGATGAACACATCCACTTCGCCAGTCAAGCAAACTAATATTAAGCAAACTACTGCCAAGCTCATTGTCTGTCATGAATGTGACCTGATTTGTCGTGACCTGGAGCTGGTCGTCGGCGAGACGGCCAGTTGTCCTCGTTGCCAGGCCATGCTGTACAAAAATAGCCGCGCTACGTTAGATCAAGCGCTGGCGATTGCGGTAACATCGGCGATTTTGCTGCTGATATTAAATAGCTTTCCGCTGCTCACACTCAAGGTGCAGCAAGCCACTAACAACACAACTTTGTTTCATGCTGCTTTATCGATGTGGAACGACGGTATGCACGCAATATCAATTCTGGTTGTCGTCACAACGATGCTAGCTCCGGCCTTGCAAATTATGATGGCTTTATATGTTTTATATTCATTAAAATTTGGTGATCCAGATAAAGCCGTCGGCGCACCTATGAGGTTTTTACAGAAGCTGCGTCCCTGGAGCATGGTAGAAGTATTTATGCTGGGTTTGCTGGTGTCGCTGGTCAAACTGCAACAGATGGCAGATATTATTATTGGCCCCGCCTTGTGGTCATGTGCTGCAATGATTTGTGTGAGTGCGGGACTGACATCCATACTGACGCCGCGTAATGTCTGGGTCTGGGCACATCAGCAAAGCACAAGGCGGACTTCTGCTGAGGTCAGGCATGTCTAAGCATGATGCCGTATGTGTAGCAGAAAACCTGGCAGGCAAAAACGGTGCCGAGGCCAATCTTGTAAGTTGCGATATCTGCGAAACCTTATGCTCGACTAAAGATGCATCGCTTACGCATTGCCCATGCTGTGGTGCGTCTTTGCATTTGCGTGACAAAGACAGTCTGGCAAAATCTGCGGCTTATCTTTTGGCTGCGGCTATTTTGTACATCCCCGCTAATTTATTGCCTGTCATGCATACCGAAACCATCTTCGGCGGACAAGACGATACTATTATGAGCGGGGTATTGTTGTTGCTAGAAACTGGCTCGTGGCCGTTGGCTCTGCTGGTATTTTTTGCCAGCATCATGGTACCCATGCTGAAGCTATTTTCAATCAGCTTATTATTGCTGACTTGCTGGAGAAAATCGACTTCAAATCCATTACCCCGCACCCAGTTATTTCGACTTATTGAGGCGGTTGGTCGTTGGTCGATGTTGGATGTGTATGTGGTGACTGTGCTGGTTGCGCTGGTACAGTTTCAGTCGCTTGCCTCGGTGCATCCGGGCGGTGGCGCGTTAGCCTTTGGTGCTGTTGTCGTGTTGACGATGCTGTCGGCGCAAAGCTTTGATTCTCGCTTAATTTGGTCTGCTATAGAAACTTCTCATGAGTGATCTAACATCAAAAAAACCAGATGGTGCAAGTGGTACGGATAGCGCGGATAGTACAGACGGCGCCCCAGCCGCTACGCCACTGACAAGCCAGACAGCGTCAAATCCGCAGTCTGGAGCTGAGTCTGTAACCGTCGGAGAGTCCAAAGACATCCCTAATGTCAAAGTGAGGCAGCGTCGTCGTTTGCCTTCCTTCGTTTGGGCAGTCCCGATTATTGCGGCGCTGATCGGTATTTGGTTAGTCGTACATAGCATTACCAGCCAAGGGCCGGTGATCACGATTAGCTTCAAATCCGCAGAAGGCTTAGAGGCAGGTAAAACGAAATTACGATATAAAGATGTGGATGTCGGTCACGTCACTGCAATTACTTTATCGTCGGATCGCAAGCGCGTGCTGGTGTCTGCCCAGTTGATCAAAAGCGCCTCCGATATTTTAGCGACGGATACGCGTTTCTTTGTGGTCAAACCACGTATCTCCGGTGGCTCGGTATCGGGCTTAAGCACGCTGTTATCCGGTAACTATATTAGTGTTGATGTCGGTGTAGCGGAAGCGACGACGGATGAGTTTGTCGGACTGGAAGAGCCGCCCCTGGTGACCCGTGATTCTGCTGGTCACGAGTTTGTATTACATGGTACCCAGACTGGCTCGGTCAATTATGGATCGCCGATTTTTTTCCGACATATTAACGCCGGACATGTCACCAAATTTACGCTGGATCAAGACGGCAAGGGCGTCACGATCAGAGTATTTATTGATGCACCTTATGATCAATATGTGACCGCTGATACGCGCTTCTGGCATGCCAGCGGGGTGGATATGCAACTCGATGCAAATGGCCTGCGTATCACTACAGAGTCACTGACATCACTGATTGAAGGTGGCTTAGCCTTCCAGGATCATGATGATGCGCTGCCAGGGGGTAAGCCTGCATTTGAAGGCTCAATTTTTACCTTGTTTGAAGACAGAGAACAAGCGATGCGTGCACCGGATACCAAGGTGCGTAATTTCTTGATGTACTTCCCGGAATCCTTGCGCGGTTTATCAAAAGGTGCACCAGTAGATTTGCGCGGTATTGTCATCGGCGAGGTCAAATCGGTGGGCGTAGAGTTTTCCGACAATGGCCGGGTGCCGCGCTTCCCAGTCGAGGTTAATATATTCCCAGATCGCCTCAGGTCCAGAGTCAGATCAGGTACCAAACCACCCGATGATGATACCGAGGCAAAAGAGCGCGCTATGGTCGATCATTTATTGGCCAGCGGTTTGCGTGCCCAATTGCGCAGCGGTAGTTTGCTGACTGGGCAACTCTATATCGCGTTGAATTTTTTTCCCGATGCAAAGCCCGCCAAAATGGATTGGAGCGCTGCATACCCAGTATTGCCGACTGTCGGCGGCGGCTTAGGCGAGATCCAGGATACCGTTGGTCGTATCGCTAAAAAAATCGATAAGCTGCCGATGGAGCAAATGTCTGCTCAGCTCGTACAGGCTTTAGAAAAACTTAACACCACACTAGCTAGTACTGAAAAACTGGTACGCCGTCTGGATACTGACGTTACGCCAGAACTTACTTCCACCTTAAAAGAGGCGAAAGCAACTTTAGCCAATGCCAATGCAATCCTGGCTGAGGATGCACCTTTGCAGCAAGACGTGCGCGAATCCTTAAAACAAGTCGCCAAATCTGCCCGAGCCTTGGCTAATCTGGCCGATATGTTAGAGCGCCATCCTGAAGCGCTGCTCTTTGGCAAACAAAAGGTAAAGCCATGATGAAGAAAAATATGATGAGTAAAATAATGATGGCTAAAGTGTTGGTCAGCAGAGTCGTGGCTTCGGTTTTAAATATTCAGGCTCGCAAAGCGCAAGCATCAAAAATCATTTTGACGCTTTTTACTTTAGCGCTGACAGCATGTGCCACGCCCTACACCGAGCGTTACTATCAACTTACCTATCCGCTCAATACTACAAGCGGTGCACAGACTGATGACGCTAACGCCGCCAAAATCACCTATGAGTTAATCGTGGCTGATGTGCGTATTCCGGATTCGATCAACAGAAACCAATTGGTGGTACAAAAATCGGCGACAGAATCGGTCATCTCAGATGATCAGCGTTGGGTCGCATTACTGGACGAGCAGATTGGGCAGGCGGTAGTTGCCAATTTGCGAAGCCAGTTGCCTGGGGCGTGGATTGCAAACAGGGTTGCTGTTAGCAATACCAGTGCAGCGGGACAAAATTTGCCGCGCTACCATTTGGCTATACAAGTAGCCCAGCTATTGATACAGAGCGGAGATAAGGTGACATTAGAGGCAATCTGGATACTACAAGATGGCAGTAAAAATACACTCAAGCGCGAGCGCACTGCCATCACCGTCCCTGTTGGCGGTGCAGGTTACGACCCGATTGCACCCGCTGTGTCTGAGTCAGTCCGGCAATTATCCGAGCAAATAGCCAAAGGCATGTTAGCCGCCAGAGCGACTCAATAGCATTGGTGCAGGTATCTCGGTTAAATAAATTCTTTGATCTGTGTTTACCCGTCTCTATTCAATATACTCCCCATTATTTTTTACTAATCCGCCTTATAAGGCAGTAAATGATTGGACGATTAAATTATACTAATTGGGAGTATAAAAAATACTTGTATGAATTAAACTCCGTCGAAAGGGCGGAAATCATATGCAAACTAAAATACTTATACGAGTCGTCCGGCGTATTTCTAATGTTAGAGCAGACTGCATTTTTCTTCTTCATCCTCTTTAATAATTCGCTTAATACTTCGCTAAAAATAAAACTTGTAGATGTCATTTTCAGTTCGACGATGCGCAAGACACTCTGTTGGAATCCGGTCAAATTGAACTGAAATAAAAAGACGATACGTCTTCGTTTAACAATATAGTTGTGAAGTATATTTTTTATCTGCGACTTATCTTGCCTGATCTAAGTTAAGAAAATTTTTGATGGGTTCGTTCTATCTCTAGCTGGAGTAATCTATGCATCGTCGGAATTTTATGAAGTTGAGTGTAATCGCTAGCGCCACTGGTGCCGCTAGTGTCGCTGATGTCGTTAGTGCTTCCGGCACACTTGCTGCGTCCTCAGCAGCGGCTGAAAAAGCTCATAACATCGTTGAAGCCAGCATCACTGATCTGCAAGCGGCAATGACGACGGGATCGCTGACATCAAAAAAACTAGTCACGGAATACTTAGCGCGGATCAAAGCTATCGATAAAGCGGGTCCGAATTTAAACGCAATTATTGAGCTCAATCCGGATGCACTAGCCATCGCCGATGCCCTGGATCGTGAGCGCAAAGCCAAAGGACCACGTGGCCCTTTGCATGGTATTCCTGTGCTGCTCAAAGATAATATTGCTACTGCCGATAAAATGCAGACCACTGCAGGATCGCTGGCGTTGGTCGGCGCCAAGGCGCCACGCGATGCTTTTTTAGTCGCTAGATTGCGTGAGGCTGGTGCAGTAATTTTAGGTAAAACTAATCTGAGTGAATGGGCCAATATGCGGTCTACCCGTTCTACTTCTGGCTGGAGCGCACGCGGTGGTTTGACCAAAAACCCGTATGTATTAGACCGTAACACCAGTGGCTCCAGCTCCGGCTCCGGTGCGGCAATTGCGGCTAGCCTCGCTGCAATTGCGGTAGGTACTGAGACAGATGGATCAATTACTTCACCCGCATCGATTTGTGGATTAGTTGGTCTCAAACCGACGCTAGGGCTGATCAGTCGTGACGGCATTGTTCCTATCGCCCACTCGCAAGATACCGCCGGACCAATGACACGTTCTGTCAGCGATGCCGCGGTAATGTTAACTGCCATGACCGGCGTCGATACGCATGATGCAGCGACGGCAGCTAGTGCCGGCAAGGCAGTTGACTACGCAAAATATCTGAATATAGATGGTTTAAAAGGTGCACGTATCGGCGTCGCGCGTAATGCGATGGGTAGCAATATGCGTCTACAGCCAATTGTTGATGCCGCCTTGGAGGTAATGAAAGCCAAAGGTGCCATTCTGATCGATGTTGAAGTACCTAATATGAGTAAATATGGTGATTCAGAATTAGAGGTTTTACTGTACGAACTGAAAACCGATCTGAATAAATATTTAGCGGAATTTGGTGTTGGTGCTCCGGTTAAAACCTTGAAAGATGTGATCGCATTTAACGAGCGACATCGTGATAAGGAGATGCCTTATTTTGATCAGGAGCTATTGATCCGTGCAGAAGCCAAAGGCGGTTTGGACAGTAAAGAGTATCTCGATGCCTTAGAAAATAATCATCGATATTCACGCCAAGAAGGTATCGATAAAGTCATGAGCGAGAATAAACTAGACGCACTTTTTTCCCTGACAGGTGGCCCGGCATGGTTGACCGATTATATTAACGGTGATCATTCTGGCGACAGCTTCTCATCACCGGCAGCGGTTGCAGGGTATCCGCACATTACGGTGCCTGCTGGATTTTTTAATGGTTTGCCGATTGGTGTGTCGTTTGTCGCGGGCGCCTATGCAGAACCAACTCTGATTAAACTAGCCTACGCGTTTGAGCAAGCGACCAAGCATCGCCGTGCCCCAGCATATTTAAAACATAGTACATAGAGTTATCGCAAATAGTGATTGGCAAGCTGGAGCTAATAATCAAATGAAATCACATGAAAGAATGGTCGATAAATGACTGAAGTCCCCGCACTAGAGTGCCGCGCCCTAAAGAAAAGTTATGCCGATGGACGCATTGTGTTATCCGGTTTGGATTTCACACTACAGGCGGGTGAATACATTGCGATCATGGGCGAATCTGGTGTCGGTAAATCTACCTTGCTCAATATGATTGCCGGACTGGATACGCCAGATTCTGGAAGCGTTTTGATCGATGGTGCGATCATGTCGCAACTGACCGATGACCAAGCGACCCGCTTACGCCGTCAGAAGCTAGGATTTATTTTTCAGGCTTTTCATGTCTTACCCCACTTAACTTTGATGCAAAACATCAGCCTGCCACTCTTGCTCAATGGCGAGTCGCCTGTGCGTGCTGTACAGATGCTCAAAGCAGTTGGTCTGGATGGACGAGGCAGTGATTTTCCTCGTCAATTGTCCGGAGGAGAGCTACAGCGTGTCGCCATTGCCCGCGCACTGGTGCATCGACCTACACTGGTCATGGCTGATGAACCGACCGGCAATCTGGACCCGGCCACGGCGCAGGGGATCTTAAAATTATTGCGTGATGAAATTAAAGCCAATGGTGCGTCCGCCATCATGGTGACCCATTCCATGGCAGCGGCATCGACGGCAGACCGGATTTTGATATTGACCAGTGACGGGCTGCATCCGCTGGCTCCGAGAACAGAGCACATTGCTGCATCTCTCCATGCTGAGTAGTTTACACACGCAACTAATGAAATGGCTAGTGTTTGGCGAATGGCGTGCGCATCCAGTACGCGCCATGGCTGCGATCGCCGCGATTGCCTTGGGCGTTGCTTTGGGCTTCGCAATTGACCTGATCAATGGTACTGCATTAAATGAGTTTTCTGCCGCCGCCAAAAGCTTGACAGGGCAATCTGATTTGCAAGTACGTGGTAGCCAAAGCCTGTTTGATGAGTCGGTTTATCCTTTGCTTGCCGAGCACCAAGGCGTAACTCTGGCGAATCCTGTTTTAGAAATTGACGCAACAGTGCCAGGACAGCGCAGTGCCCTGAAGATACTTGGGATTGATGTTTTTCAGGCGATGGAATTGGCTCCGGATTTAATCGGAGTACCGCAGATTGACCATCCGTTTGATACCTTGTCTGATGACGCCATCTTTTTATCGCCAGCCGCGCAAGAATGGCTTGCGGTCAAGCCTGGAGATCAGTTGCGCTTACAAAGTGGTACTGACGTCGTCTCACTACGGGTAGCTGGTGGCATTGTCAGGGCACGTCCCGGACAACGGATTGCTGTGATGGATATCGCTACTGCGCAGTGGCGCTTTGGGCGAATCGGTAAGTTGTCGCGGATTGATTTGAAACTGGACAGCGGCATCTCCCGTGATGCTTTTCGTCGCAGCTTATCTAAAGAATTTGCGAATGAATCGACGAACGAATTTGCGAATAAACTTAATAAGCATTTATTGATCACAGAGAGTGCAGATCAGGAGACGCGCAGTGCCAACATGTCGCGTGCTTATCGCGTTAATTTGAACGTGCTTGCTTTGGTCGCCTTATTCACCGGCGCATTTTTGATTTTTTCAACACAGGCTTTATCGGTGTTGCGTCGGCGTTCTCAGTTTGCATTGTTGCGTGTGATTGGAATGACACGGTCATTGTTGCTGCGTCAAATTTTGTTAGAAGGCGGAGTGCTTGGCGCACTCGGATCCCTGATTGGACTTGGCGCCGGATATGCTATGGCCGCACTGGCGTTACGTTTTTTTGGTGGCGATTTGGGTGGAGGTTATTTTCCCGGCGTCCAGCCTAGTGTGCAGTTTGATCTACTGTCTGCTGTGATTTTCTTCGTGCTTGGAACAGGTATCGCATTGCTTGGGAGTTTGGTGCCGGCTTTAGAAGCGGCACGTGCGCAGCCTGGACCTGCATTAAAGTCCGGTAGTGAGGATGTTGCGATGACGCGCTTCGCATCGCCTTGGCCGGCGATGATATGTCTGGCTTTGGGTGGCGTGCTGACGCAATTGCCGCCCGTATCCGAATTGCCGGTATTTGGTTATCTGGCGGTCGCTTTATTGCTCATCGGCGGTATTGGATTAATGCCTCGCTGTTCCGCAGTGGTATTCACGTCTCTCCTGAATTTTCTACAAAGCCGCGCTGCTTTGCTCAGAAAAAATCAGGTCATGTTGCTGGTTCTTGCTCGCCTAGCTAACACGCCAAATCAAGCCTCAATTGCACTGGGAGGTGTGTTATCGAGTTTTAGTCTGATGGTGGCGATGGCGATTATGGTGTCGAGCTTTAGGGTGTCGGTAGATGATTGGCTGGCGCAAATATTGTCTGCCAATTTATATGTGCGCACAGCGTCCAACGGTGAGACTGCGGCGATTAGTCCTGCACAACAAAACATGATCAGCACATTGGCAGGTATAAAGCGCGCAGAGTTTTTGCGCACAAATCCCTTGACGCTAGATATAACACGGCCACCCGTCATCATGATCGCCCGCACGATTGATGCCGCAGATCCCGGGCGCACCTTGCCGTTGACTGAGGATGTGATAGATGCTACCAAGATCGCAGCAGAGACCATGCCGGTCTGGGTGTCTGAGGCGATGCTGGATTTGTACGGATATCGTGTCGGGCAACGCGTGAATTTGCCTGTGGGTACAGGCGTGCATCCATTTACAGTAGCAGGCGTGTGGCGTGACTATGCGAGGCAATCTGGCTCGATACAAATTCGCCTATCAGATTATCAGCGGTTGACGTCGGACCTTACTGTGACAGATGCCGCGCTATTTTTTAATCCTGATATAAGTACGGTGTCCGTTATTAAACAGGTGAGGACGCTACCATTTGGGAATACGGTTGAGTTCGCCGATCCTGGAGAAATACGCGCAATCAGTCTTAAAATTTTTGATCGTAGTTTCGCAGTCACTTATCTATTGGAAATCGTTGCGATGATGATCGGTCTGTTCGGTGTCGCGGCGACATTTTCAGCGCAAACACTGGCGCGTACCAAAGAGTTTGGGATGTTGCGCCATGTTGGGGTGACGCGTACACAGATATTACAAATACTGGGTGCAGAGGGAAGTTTGCTGACAGGATTGGGGATTATGGTCGGCTTCGTACTCGGTTGGATTATTAGTCTGGTGCTGATTTTTATTGTTAATCCTCAGTCATTTCATTGGAGTATGCAAATGCATATTCCGTGGTTGATGCTGGCATCGGTCGCCGTTTTATTATTGTTATCGTCTGCCGCGACGGCGATGTTGTCAGGTGCGCGCGCCGTAGCCGGTGATTCGGTGCGGGCGGTGAGGGAGGATTGGTAATGTGGAATCAAAAGAAAAGGAATCTTAGCGCTGCTTCGTATTTTTCCATTATTTTCGGCTTGTTATTAGCAGCGTTTGGTGGCGTCAGTCATGCTGCCCCGCCTGATTTTAGTGTAGTGCAACCGGGCACATCGCTACAATTTCCCACCGACTTTGGTGCCCATCCCACGTTTCGTACTGAATGGTGGTACGTCACTGGCTGGCTAGACACACCGGATCATCAAGCGCTCGGCTTTCAGATTACGTTCTTCCGTTCGGCAACCGATCACGACCGTAACAACCCCAGCGCGTTTGCACCATCGCAGCTAGTGATTGCGCATGCCGCTCTCTCTGATCCTAAGCTCGGGCATCTGTTACATGATCAAAAAAGCGCTCGCTCCGGTTTTGGTCTCGCGTATGCCAAAGTAGGGAATACGGATGTGAAATTGAGTGATTGGCATTTGCTGCGAAACACTGATGGTAGTTATCAGGCGCAAGTGCGTACGCGTGACTTCTCACTACAGTTACAGCTCACACCAACACAGCCACTCTTGCTGCAAGGCGAGGCCGGTTATTCCCGTAAAGGACCAAAACCAGAGCAAGCAAGCTATTACTATAGTGAACCTCAACTGAAAGTGTCGGGTAAGCTGATGCGGTCAAATAGCTCTGCTGCTGTGTCTGAAAGTGCCGTCAAGTTGGGATCACCTAACATGGAGGTGCAGGGTAAAGCTTGGCTAGATCACGAATGGTCTACCAGCGTACTGGATGCGCAAGCCACAGGCTGGGATTGGCTCGGTGCCAATCTGGATAATGGTGACGTGCTGATGGCGTTTCAAATCCGTAATCAACGCGGTGAGACTGTCTGGTCACATGCAACGTTGCGCGATAAATCTGGCCAAGCTACACAATTTTTGCCAGAGCAAATTCGCTTCCAACCTGTGCGCACATGGCGCTCACCTCGCACTAATGCAACTTATCCGGTTGCCACCACGATCTCTACTGCAAATACACAGTGGCAAATCACGCCTCTACAAGACGATCAGGAATTGGATTCGCGTCGCTCAACTGGGGCGGTATATTGGGAAGGAGCTGTCACGATCCAGAAAGATGGCAAGCGAGTCGGTCAAGGGTATTTGGAGATGACTGGCTATGTTAAACCGATGAAATTGCAATGAGGAATAGCCAATGCGAATTAGATATACTCCCAATCAGTATATTTAGTTGTCCATATAATGATTGGACGATAGGGTGTATTTATTAAAATTCATGGGGAGTATATAGAAATTGATGTGCAAATTTAGTTTTTTACATTAAAAATCCCATCGCCTGCAAGTCGATTCAGACTGTCCCGTTTAAACTCAATTTTCGCTCTAAAAAACTCAACGCCTGTTCGATTTACTATCTTCGCTACTATCCCATCCGCCACCCATGGCCTTGATCAGATACACCGACGTCAGCATTTGCTGACCGTTGATTTGTACTGCCTGACGTTGATTATTTAACAGAGTTTGCTGCGCTGTGATGACGTTTAAATAGGTGTCCAGGCCGCCTGTGTAGCGATCGTTAGCGAGATCTAGCACGCGTTGCGAGCTGCGTACACTGGCGTTTGCTTGTTTGCCGGCGTCGTTTAGGATGCTTAATCCGGTCATGCCATCTTCAACCTCTTGCATGGCAACCAGTACGCTTTGACGATAACTGGCGACGGATGCTTTGTAGGACGCCTCGCTGATTTTAACCGTCGCGTTAGTTTTACCTGCATCAAACAGGGTTTGTGTCAGTGCTGTGCCTAAAGACCATAATAAGCTGGGGGCGCTAAATAAATTGCTGATCTGATTGGCATCCCAGCCGCCGTTGGTTTGTAGCAGCAGGGTAGGAAAATAAGCAGATCGGGCGACACCGATATTGGCATTGGCTGCGGCAACGGCGCGTTCGTTTGCGGCGATGTCGGGACGTCGCTGCAACACATCAGAGGGCAAACCTACCGGCAATGTGGTTAGTAGCATTTTAGCCATCGACGGCGCTAGCTTAAAATTGGCTGCTGGCGTACCTGTCATGGTGGCTAAGGCATGTTCATATTGTGCGCGGCGGTTCTGCAATAAACTGAGTTGCGTTTTACTCGCGTCAAGCAAGGCCTGTTGTTGTGCCAGATCGAGGCCGGATGCAATGCCCAATTCGTGTCGGGCATCAATGAAGTTCAACGCTTTTTCCTGCAAAGTAACACCTTGATTCAACACATCGATTTCGTTATCAAGGGCACGCAGATTAAAGTAATCAGCAGCGAGTTCTGAAGTCAGTACTAAGCGTGTATTTTCAAAATCGGCAGCCGCTTGCTCTGAGCTTGCCCGTGCGCTGGCCACGGTGTTGCGGACACGACCAAATAAGTCGGCTTCATAATTCACCGCGAATCCAAGCTGAAAATTATTTTGTACTGTCGATTGGTTTGCCGTGTTGTAGGACGCGAGCGGGCGGTCAGCCGAGGTTTTTTGGCGCGCAGCACCAGCTTGTAATCCGACTTGCGGAAATAAGCCAGCCGCGCTAACACTCACCTGGGCACGTGCCTGTTCCAGATGCGCAACCGCTACTTGTAATGTTTGATTTTGGGTGATCGCTTGTTGTTCTAGCTGGTTTAGTTGCGGGTCCTGAAATATCAGCCACCACTGTCCTTTGGGGATGTGATCTGCTGGCACACCTTGCACAAAGGGTGCGGTGGATTGCCATGCAGCCGGCATCACGATTTCTGGCTTTTTGTAGTCTGGTGCACTGGAGCAACCAGCTAACAATGCTATCGGTACCAACAACGCTAGGATGGTTGGTGCTCCTGTGGAAGAAATGCGAGCTGCCTTCATGAGCCTGCCTTCTTTGGTGAGGCATCACTATTAGCTGACTTTTCGGACATTTTTTCTGCCGCTTTTTCCGCCACCTTTGTCGGTATCACGGTTACCGCGTCGTTATCCGCCAGCGAGTCTGCTGGATTGAGTATGAGTTTGTCAGATAAGCTGATGCCATCTAAAATTTCCAGAGCATTACCCAGATCATGTCCGATGCTGACAGTCCGCAGCTTGACATGACTTTGCGCATCTACGACGGCAATTTGAGTACCTTCTGGACGGAACAAAATCACATTAGACGGAACAATCATGGCATTGGATGTGCCGCTCACAGGGAGCGCAACTTGCACGTAAGAGCCAGATAATAACTTGCCATCTTTATTGTTTAAATTGATTTCCATCTGCATGGTGCGGGTCGCCGCATCAATCGCACCGGCTGTGCGTGCGACCGTACCCTGGAAAGTCTGACCCGCCATTTCACTCTGAGTCACTTTGACCGTGTCGCCAGCCTTGATGCGTTGCGCATAGGCTTGCGGCACATACACATACACTCGCAAAGTATCAACTTGTGCCAGCGTGAACAGCGCACGTCCTGCACCGCCATTGCCTGCATCAATCAAGTCGCCGATTTCTACATTGCGCCGTGTTACCACTCCAGAAAACGGGGCGGTAATTTTTTTAAATTCTTCCAGTTTTTGCAGGCGACGTACGTTAGCTTCGGCGGAGGCAAAGTTTGCCTGAGCCTGCGTAAATGCGCTGGATCGTTCGTTCAATTCTTGCTGGGTTACGGCATCTTTTTTGCGTAAGGCTTCCCAACGTTCTGCGGACGATTTTGCCAGTTCTAAACTGGATGCAACTTGTTGGCGGGCGGCGATGGCTTGCGCTAATTGCTGGTCGATTTCTGGTGTGTCGATCTCTGCCAGTACGTCTCCTTTATTCACTTTACTGCCGATGTCTTTATTCCAGCGCAATACATAGCCGCTGCTACGCGCATAAATAGGCGATTCGATCATGCCTTGTAGCGTGCCAGGCAAGATTAAGGCGTCGGTATTTCCAGACGCTTTGGCGTTCACCGTAGTGACATAGATTTTGGCGTGCTCTGCGGTTGATTCTGCTAGTGCGCTCGATTGAATAACGCGCAATCCCATAGTGATGATTGCACCCAGTACCAGCAGCGCTAGCGTTGAGGCACCGATCAATTTAGCTCGCTTCAAGATAGGGCCCCGGAGGTGATGTGGATGCTCAGGTGCATGAGGATTGGAATGTTGCTCAGCATTTGCCTCATGGCTTTGCGCGCTATGTATGCCAAGGACGGCGTGGCGTTGATCAGACATATCAGGACTTTCCTTCTTCTACAACAGGCGATGATGGAGATGCGGGTGGAGTGTTATTTGTGACAGCGCTAGTTTGCTTACGATGTTCCAGATAGCGATGGATGCTGGCAAAGACGATCGGTACAAAAAATAAAGTAGATACCGTCGCAAACAGTAAGCCGCCGATCACTGCGCGACCGAGCGGGGCATTTTGTTCTGCTCCTTCACCAAGGCCGATTGCCATCGGGATCATACCGATGATCATTGCCAGCGCAGTCATTAATACAGGTCTGATGCGGGTAGCACCTGCTTCCAGTGCCGCCGACAGCGGTGGTAATCCATCGTTAAGGCGCTGCCTAGCAAACGAGACCATCAAAATACTATTGGCGGTGGCGACCCCCATGGTCATAATCGCACCAGTCAGGGCGGGAACGTTCAGTGTAGTTCCCGTTAAAAATAACATCCAGACGATACCAGCCAAGGCAGCAGGCAATGCCGTAATGATGATAAAGGCATCTACCCACGATTGGAAATTGACCACGATGAGTAAATACACCAAAACGATCGCCATCAGCAAACCAATTCCCAAACCGATGAAAGACGACTTCATCGTTTGTACCTGACCACGGATATCAATCCGCGTGCCGCGTGGCAATGTTGGTCGTAAGTCGTTCACCAGTTTTTCTACTTGATTGGATACACCGCCCAGATCACGGCCTTCTACGCTGACATACAAATCAATCACAGGTGTGATGTTGTAATGCGAGACCACCGCCATTTGTTGCGCTGGTTTTACGCTGACCAGATTGCTCAGAATTTGCGAGGGGACGATACCATCGCCCGCTGTATTTGCGACCGCACTGGAGCGTACAGGTATGCGCAGTAGGGAATTTAAATCACTGATCTGATGTTGTGGCGTTTGCACGGCGATGCTATACACAATGCCATTTACCGGATTGAGCCAGAAAGCAGGTGCAGTCTGGAAGCTGCCTGACAAAGACACTAGCAGATTCTGTGCGACATCAACCGGATTTAAACCTAGCTGTTTGATCTGGCTACGATCTACGTTTAAGGCTAAGGTAGGCTGATCCATCCTTTGCTGGATATGTACATCCACTGCACCAGGTATCTGTTTAATCTGCTTCATCAGATCACTGGCGTAGCGGTAATTGGACGGAAGATTATTGCCAGCGATCTGGATATCCATTGCTGCCGGTAAGCCGAAGTTCAGAATCTGCGTCACGATATCGGCGGGTTGGAAAAAAAATTCCACACCGGGAAAACGCTTTGGCAGTTCACGACGCAGACGCTCGATATACGTCGCGGTCGGACGATGATCTTCGTTCAGTGAGATCAGAATTTCGCCATCCAGTGTGCCTATCGTGCCTGCATTGCTATAGGACAGATTAATACCGCTATACGGTAAGCCAAGGTTATCGAGTACGGTACCGATTTCTTCTTTTGGGGTCATCTCGCGGATGACTTTTTCCACCTCATCGGCGATACGGGCAGTCTCCTCAATCCGAGTACCTGTCGGCGCACGCATATGCAGACGGATCTGACCAGAATCGACGCTAGGGAAGAAATCTCTTCCTAAGCCAAATACCAAGCCTAAAGACAAGATACAAAATCCGAGGAACATGCCGCCAAACATTTTTCTATGCGTGAGCAGCGTGGATAAGATGATGATGTAGCCACCACGAAATTGTTCAAATGCAGCATCAAATTTGCGATATACCCGTTGCAGCAAACTCGGCTTGGCCGCCGGATCAATATGCGAATGATCCATCATCAGCATGACCATGGTCGGTACCAGAGTACGTGATAACACATACGATGCCAGCATCGCAAAGACCACGGCTTCTGCCAACGGCACAAACAAATAACGTGCAACGCCTGTTAGGAAGAACATTGGCAAAAACACGATACAAATACACAGCGTAGAGACCAGCGCGGGGATGGCGATTTCACCAGCGCCATCCAGAATAGCTTTATGCAAATCAGAGCCTTGGTGTAAGTGCCGCTCGATATTTTCTATCGTGACGGTCGCATCGTCTACCAGGATGCCGACCGCTAGCGCCAATCCGCCCAGAGTCATAATATTGATGGTTTCTCCCATCGCATACAAGGCCAGTATCGATGCCAGAATAGACAAGGGAATCGAGACGGCAATGATGCAGGTGCTGCGCCAGTTTCCCAAAAATAGCAAAATCATGGCAGCGGTCAATACCGCAGCGATCAGCGCCTCGTGGATAACGCCTGTGATGGCCGCTTTGACAAACACAGATTGGTCAAACAGCTGAGTGATCTTTAATTCTTTAGGTAGGGTTTGTAAGGCGGTCGGCAAGATGTTGCGCAGATTATTCACGATGTCCAGCGTTGATGAGCCACCGTTCTTGAGTACTGATAACAGTACGCCGCGCTCGCCATTCTGCCGGACAATATTGGTTTGGGGCGAGAAGCCATCGCGTACGCGTGCGACTTCTGACAGATAAGTCATGGTGCCATTTTTATTCAATACCGGAATGTTGTTCAGCCCGGCAATCGTATCGGGTGAGCCATTCATATTGACGTTGAATTCGGTCGCACCGATTTTGGCGGTACCGGAGGGCAGTGCTAGATTTTGCGCATTGACAGCGTTGACCACATCGGTTGGCGTCAGCCCTTTTGCCAGTAGCGTTTGCGTATCCAAATCTACGGACACCAGCCGCGATTTGCCACCAAAAGGGAAGGGCACCGCAGCGCCTGGAATGGTGATTAATTGAGGACGTAAAAAATTGACCGCGGTATCAAACAGTGATTGCTCATTCATCGTCGCACTCGACAAACCAAGCTGAATGACAGGGATGCTGGATGCCGAATATTTAATCACTAGCGGCGGTGTAATACCTGCAGGTAGCTGGCGTAATTGCGCTTGTTCGATAGAGACTACTTGTGCAATCGCCGTCTGGATATTGGCATTGGGCTGGAAAAAAATCTTGATGATGGAAATGCCAGCCAGCGATTGGGACTCGATATGTTCAATATCGTTGACCGTGGTGGTCAAACTGCGCTCATTGACAGCGGCAATCCGTTGTCCCATTTCTTGTGCAGACAGGCCGTTGTAGTTCCAGATAATACTGACAACGGGGATATTAATTTCTGGAAAAATATCGGTCGCCATTTTGGTCAGCACCAGTGGCGTTGATAACAAAATCAATAACGCCATCACGATAAACGTATAGGGCCTTCGCAATGCAATTTGAACGATCCACATCTTAAATCGACTTCCCTAGGAAATATTCGGTTTGATTAGGCTTAACGGTAATAGCTAGATAAGTGACTGCGGTAATGGCTAGCTTAGTTATAAGCTTGGTGACTGTCATCATCAATGAGATCATTGCCATAGAAATGGCAGCGGAGTTTGCGGTGATGGTGGTGCAAAAAAACAGTACAAAAAACAATAAAAAAACAGCACAAAACAGCGTTTAAATTACTAGAAAATTGCTACAGTATCAGCCGATGAAAAGTGTAAATGAATTTGGCGACCAACGTCTAAATATGAACCGGGAAGTTATGACCTGACATGCGCAATTTTTGCGGCAAAGGTACTCCATTACCGATAAAGACAATTCGCTTGATGGAGTAGGATTTTTGTAAATTGGTTAAGACTCAAGTTGTTCGATATGAATATACTCCCCGTAAATTTAGTAAAAATATCCTTATAGTCCAAAGAATATATGGACGATTAAAATATACATGGTGGGAGTATAATTATTGCGTAGATAGAATGAAACACTAGACAGTAAGCCAAAAACTGCTAAAAGCCTAGGCAGTCATGGCCGCTATGATGTGACTTGCGTTTTTGTAACGAAATGTTTTGCGATGCACAAATCACGACAATGTCGCAACCTGCCAAGTTGCGCTTAAGTGAATTTTTCTTAGTGCAGTAGACCTTGTGTCTGTTTATAGCATCTTGCCGCGGTGTGTCATTGCGTAAGGTCTGATTACTTAATTCTTTGTTTCTCCAGCTTGCGTGCTAGCGTGCGTCTGTGCATGCCTAGTCTTCGAGCTGTTTCTGAAATATTAAAGTCGGTTTCGGCCAGAACTTCGTGAATCCTTTCCCACTCCAAATTTTTGATGGAGGTGGAGCGGTTTGTAATTTCTACATCCGCTGTGCCGGCGATATGCCCGAAGGCAGCTTCAATATCATCCGTGTTGGATGGTTTAGACAGATACTGGCATGCCCCTAGTTTGACTGCTTCTACAGCAGTGGCGATACTGGCAAAGCCTGTCAGCACCACAATCAGCATCTGGGGATTGTGGTGGTGTAGAAGCTGCACGCAGGCCAGACCGGATGAGTGACCGTTTAACTTCAGATCAACGACGGCATAGGCGGGGGAATGATCAGATAGTAATTTCTCAGCATCCTCCATACTGGTCGCGTGCAAAACGGTGTAGCCGCGTCGCTCAAACGAGCGGCTTAGTGTGCGGGCAAAAGCAGTATCGTCTTCGATAATGAGTAACAGACGACTCTCTGACATAGTGAATAAATTCCTGAGGTTAAATCTCGGTTAAAGCATGATCGCTGCGAGTGGCAATATTAATTGTACGACGGCTCCGCCCTCGTCGCGATTAGATGCCGTGACATGACCACCTAGTTTGCGTGCCACATTGATGACAAAAAATAGCCCTAGTCCGCTACCCGGACGACCTTTGGTCGATTGATAAGGTTCACCGATGCGTGACAAGATGGTGGGGTCGAAACCATGCCCACTATCTGCGACCGTAAATATGAGTGCATCGTTTTCACGCCGGACTTCCATGCGCAGCCAGTCTGGGGAGGCTTCTAAGGCATTGTCGAGTACGTTACAGACCATTTGCTTGAGAGCGGTGTCAAAGACGATAGGAATATCCTCTTCAATCTGATTATCAAAACCAAACGAGACGATTGGTCTGGTTGAGATAAATTCTCTGGTGAGATCGTTTAAAAAAGTATTGATCGTAGTTTTGACTGCGGATTCGCCACGTGCTTCTCCGGCCGATAGCAAGATGCCGCTGACGATACTTTTACAGCGTTGTAACTGTGTTTCCATCTCGCTGATTTCTTCTAGCAGTTCGGCGTTATTGCTGAATTCTGGCATGCGTCGCCAGTCTCCCAGTATGACGGAGAGTGTCGCCAGTGGCGTACCTAATTCATGCGCTGCACCAGAGGCGAGCAGACCCATGCGTACAATATGATCTTCCTCTACCGCCCGTTGGCGCAGATCGGCGAGCTGGGCATCACGTGCACGCAGGTTGTGGCCAATCCGGGTGATGAAAAAAACCAGCAGGGCGGCATTCAACATGAAGCAAATGATTAAGCCACCGACATACAAGTGCGATAGCCCGCCGTTTTCAGCCGGCGGTAAAGTCAAAGGCTCAGAAAATAGTGATAGTCCGGCCAGACAGGCACTGGTGAAGATGACGATGATCCAGGTTGACCAGGCTTCCAGCAAGACGGCACTTAAAATGACTTGTAACAGATAAAGGAAGGCAAAGGGATTAGAGGTGCCGCCACCAAAATAGAGCTGCGCCGTCAGACTAAACACATCAATGAGTAATGCAAAAACCAGTTCACCATTGGTCACATACACGCGCTCATGCCAGCGCAAATGACTGGCAATATTGAAAGCGACTAAGCACACCAGTACAACCAGCATTTTGACTAAGGGCAAATGGATGCCAAAGCCAAGCATCACGATCAAAATGGTGGATAGCTGCCCAAATACGGCAATCCAGCGCAGCTGAATCAGCTGCAGCATATTCTTGTGCCCAGCGGAGTTTTTGTACTCGATGGCGATGGCGGATTGTTCTGCCAGTGTTTTAGTCGCTGACTTCGTTACCGACTTAGCTGCGGTCTCTTGTTCAGTTTTTTGAGGGACGATCTTTTTTACCATGCTCACTATGTTCACTTATTCTGATTATTCTGGAATGTTTGCAGATCTTAAATCATATTTAAAATTAAGTGCTGAAGCTCCTGGCGGGCTAGGGCATGTACTGACGAGGCTGATATTTTTTATCTCTGATGACATAAAACCAGGCGGCTCCCGTCATGATTGCGAGTAAAAACCAGACCACAGCATAAACTAAATGGTTGTTATGGAAGTTGATTACAGTCAAGCCTGCGACTGGGTAATTGCGTGAGTCCTCATTACGCTGGGTATTCAGTTTATCTTGTGATGACGTATTGGTGGCATTAGTACCAGCGTCGGCATCGATAAAAAAGGGAGCTACCTTTGTCAGACCATTTGCAGTTGCAATCGCCTGCACATCACGTGAATACCAGCGATTACCAGCAGGGTCATTTTTTCTTAAAAAACCTCCACCCGGTTCGGTCATACGCATTAACCCGCTGACATTGACCGTGCTAGGGCTAGTCAAATCGGAGTGATTTTTTTGGGATAATGTCCGATACGATTCAGCCATTTGTTCTGGGATAAAGCCGCGATTAATCAGGACGATACTTTGATCTATTGTCTTGAATGGCGTCAGTGCCCAGAAGCCGCTTCCCAATTCTGTGGACGCTTGTACCAGAGTGTTTTTTTTAACCAAAAAATTACCGGTAACTTGGACATGGCGATATTCATCTGCACTTGCATTGATGCGGGGCCATTGAGCAGAAGTAGGGGCGGGTGTTGCAGCAGCATGAACACGTTGTTCAACACGTTCAATTAAATCAAGCTTCCACTGAAGACGTTTAACTTGCCAGGTTCCCAGAGAAATAAAGCCTGCAAAGATAATGCCCATGCAGGCAGTGAAGGCTAATCTAAATAACATGGAATGGCGGCTAGCACGATTGGGTGATTCTACTATTAGCGTCAGGCCTACGTCTTTGTCTACCATTCCTTGTTCTGGCTTACTCATTGCATAGACGGCATAGTCTTCAAGTTGTCCGGCGCGGGTAACGGTGATGATGCTGGTGTTGATTGTGTCGCTGGCATTGGCATCACGCTAATCGATTCCGGTTTGGTTTCTGTTTCATGCATCATGCCAGGCATCATATTGTGATTTAAGTGATACATGACCCAGAGCGAGCCACTCATCATAATGAAGACTAGCATACCGGTGAATAACAACGCCAGCATTGACCAGCCGCCTTCAGACTTGGTATTCATGTGCAGAAAATACACCATATGCACCACGATCTGTACAGCCGCAAATCCCAGCAGAATAAATCCGGTCGTACTTGATTTATCAAAGACTTTGCCCATGACTAACCAGAATGGGATTGCTGTCAAAATCACTGCCAGGATAAATCCTGTAGCATAGCTTTTCAGGCTGCCATGATCGGCGTGCATATGACCGTGCTCGTGGTGAGCATCATGATGGCCGCTGTGACCGTGAGCCATGTGTTCTTGGTTTGCGCTCATGGCAAGACTCCCATCAAATAAACAAAGGTAAATACGCCGATCCAGACCACATCAAGAAAGTGCCAGAACATTGACAGGCACATCAGTCTTCTATCGTTTTCGGGTGTAAGACCATGACGGCCAACCTGAAACATCAATGTAATCAGCCAGATAATACCGAAGCTCACATGCAAACCATGCGTGCCGACTAAAGCAAAGAATGAAGTCAGAAAACCGCTACGCTGAGGGCCAGCACCTTCATGTATCAGATGTACAAACTCATATAATTCCAAGCCAATAAAGCAAGCCCCAAGTAAGCCGGTAATAGCGAGCCAGATCAAGGTGGCTGGGACGCGCTTACGCTGCATTTCCAACATGGCAAAGCCATAAGTGATCGAAGATAACAACAGCAACGATGTGTTGATCGCAACTAGGGGCAGGTCAAATAATTCAGCACCGGTAGGGCCACCTGCATAGTTACGACCAAGTACCGCATAGGTTGCAAACAGGCAGGCGAAGATCAGGCAGTCGCTCATCAGGTAGAGCCAGAAACCGAGCAAAGTGCCGTTTTCCGGATGGTGCTCTTTGACATAAAAATCGCTGCTGGCATGCATGCCAGCGTGTGACGTTGCACTGGTGTTCAAACTGGTATTCAAGTTCGTGCCCTCGTTTGGAAAAGTTATAGTATTAGACATAGCTTGCACCTTGGCCGGTACCTAACAAGTGGGTACGTTCGCCTTCAGTACGGACAACATCAGCAACAGGGATGTAGTAATCACGTTTGTAATTGAAGGTGTGAACAATAATTGCCACCATCATTGCAGTAAAGCCCAAGCCTGCCAGCAACCACATTTGCCAGATCAGGGCAAAACCGCATACGGCACTCAGTAAGGCGATGATAAAACCGGCACCAGTATTCTTTGGCATATGGATCGCCACAAAACCATCTTGAGGGCGAGCGTATTGGTTGCTTTTCATATCCGCCCACGCATCGTTGTCATAGACTTTTGGTGTGAACGCAAAGTTATATGCTGGTGGTGGTGAAGATGTCGACCATTCCAGTGTACGGCCACCCCAAGGATCACCAGTAAAGTCACGCAGGGAGTCACGGCGCTTGAAGCTGACGTATAACTGAATGATGAAAGAAGCGATACCCAAAGCAATCAGGAAAGCACCGAATGCAGCGATCTGGAACCAGATTTGCAAAGACGGATCTTCAAAATGGCTCATGCGTCGTGTCACACCCATTAGGCCGAGTACATACAACGGCATGAATGCGAAGTAGAAACCGATAGTCCAGAACCAGAAGCAGCATTTACCCCAGAAATCATCCAATTTGTAGCCGAAAGCTTTTGGAAACCAGTAGTTGATTCCAGCGAACATACCAAACAATACGCCACCGATAATCACGTTATGGAAGTGAGCGATCAGGAACAGACTATTGTGCAGAACAAAATCGGCTGGCGGTACCGCCAACAACACGCCTGTCATACCGCCGATGACGAATGTGATCATAAAGCCGATGGTCCACAACATAGGTAATTCAAAACGAATACGACCACGGTACATTGTGAACAACCAGTTAAATATCTTCGCACCAGTCGGGATAGAAATAATCATGGTGGTGATACCGAAGAACGAATTGACACTCGCACCAGATCCCATAGTGAAAAAGTGATGTAGCCAGACTAGGTAGGACAAGATTGTGATCACGACAGTCGCATACACCATAGAGGTGTAGCCGAACAAGCGCTTGCTACAGAAGGTTGATACGATTTCAGAGAAAATACCGAATGCAGGCAAGACCAGAATATAGACTTCAGGATGACCCCAAATCCAGATCAGGTTCACATACATCATGGCGTTGCCGCCCATATCGTTGGTGAAGAAGTTAGTGCCGACCATACGATCCAGCGACAACATACCTAATACCGCTGTTAAAACAGGGAAGGCTGCAACGATCAACACGTTGGTGCACAGAGCAGTCCAGGTGAACACAGGCATCTTCATCATGGTCATGCCAGGGGCGCGCATTTTAACGATTGTCGCAATCAGGTTAATCCCCGAGAGCAAAGTCCCGACCCCCGCTATCTGTAGCGACCATATGTAATAGTCCACACCCACATCCGGGCTGGACATAATGCCAGAGAGCGGTGGATATGCCAGCCAGCCAGTACGGGCGAATTCACCGACGAACAATGACGCCATCACCAAACCACCGCCAAACGCGGTCATCCAGAAACTAAAATTATTCAAGAAAGGAAAAGCCACATCGCGTGCGCCTATTTGCAGCGGCACTACGTAGTTCATCAAGCCAGTGACCAACGGCATGGCGACGAAAAAGATCATGATGACGCCGTGTGCGGTAAAAATTTGGTCATAGTGATGTGGCGGCAAAAAGCCGGCAGAATCACCAAACGCCAACGCCTGCTGTAGTCGCATCATGATCGCATCAGCAAAGCCGCGTAGCAGCATCACCAGTGCAAAAATTACATACATAATGCCGATTCTTTTGTGGTCGATACTGGTAAACCAGTCACGCCACAACATGCCCCATACGCGGAAATAAGTCAGTGCTGACAGAACTGCTACGCCACCGATACCGATAACAATAAATGTCGCCAGCAAGATAGGTTCATGGAAGGGAATTGCATCCCAGGTGAGACGGCCGAAGATCAGCTTCGTCAAATCGATATGGTCTTGCATCATTGTTTTCCGATGGTAAGAGGGGATGCTGTACAAATTTCAGCGTCGGTATTGAAGGACAATCGTGTTGCGTTATCTTGCTTAAGGCGTTGCGTAAAAATACTGGTGAAATCTGCTTTGGCATTGGATGCAACATAGGTTTTTGCGTTAGCTCTGGCATCGCTCATCATCATTTTGTCCATGCAGACGTCGCCCGCGCCAACGCACCTATTTAAGATCGCGTGATACAAATCTGCATCAACGCTCGCGTAATGACGCACCGGGTCACGCTGACTCGGTTTTTCTAGTTCCAAATAATTTGCCCGATCCAATGTTTGTACTTTCGCTTTGGTAGCCTGTACCCACAGATCGAAGTTCTTGGCGCTCATGCCATGAAACTTAAAGCGCATATCCGAGAAACCTGCACCACTATAATTTGCAGAGAAACCCTCAAACTCACCCGGTTTATTGATGACCGCGTTGAGTGAGGTTTCCATTCCAGGCATGGCATAAATCTGACCAGCCAGCGCAGGAATGAAGAAAGAGTTCATGACACTGGATGCTGTGATCTTGAAGTGAACAGGTACATCCACTGGTGCCGCCAGCTCATTTACCGTAGCAATGCCAAGATCGGGGTAGATGAACAACCATTTCCAGTCCAGCGCTACTACTTCGACATTTAAGGTCTTGGTGCCCATAGGAATGGGGCGGTTTTCATCCAGGCGCGACAGCTTACGGTAAGGATCTAAGGTGTGCGTGCTGATCCAGGTGATCAGACCTAGAGCGATAATAATCAGCAGCGGTGCGCCCCAGATTACGAGTTCCAACTGGGTTGAATGATCCCAGTCAGGTTCATATGTCGCGGCGGTATTGCTTTTCCGGTAGCGCCATGCAAATACGATGGTGAGAATGATCACCGGGACGATGATCAGTAACATCAGTAGTGTTGAAACCCAGATTAGGTGACTTTGCTGAGCAGCAATATCACCTGATGGATTCATTACTACCGTGTTGCAGCCTGCCAACAAAACTGCAGGGAGGAGAGCTAATCCGCGACGTACAAATAATGGAATCATGATGTGATAAGCCAGTAGGTATTGAAATTTATGCTAATGTACTCTTACCGGTATGCCTTGGCGATTGGACGTTTTGTCCTAGTTTTCAAATAAGCACGAAAAAAAAGAGTAACGTTCAACGACCTAACTAAAATTCGAGAGACAACTATGGCCAGCATTAATACAAACGATAACGAACTGCCTTCCAACTATATGACAGATTCTACAATTAGGAATGTCAGAAATACTAAATCTGATCATTCTTCGATTGCCCCGGGCGAGATCGCAATTGGTGTTGTGATCGGCCGAGCATCAGAATATTTTGATTTCTTCGTGTATGCGATCGCATCGGTGCTGGTTTTTCCCCAGGTTTTTTTTCCTTTTGAGCAACGATTGGAAGGCACTCTTTATGCGTTCGTGATTTTTTCATTTGCATTTTTAGCCCGTCCTTTTGGCACGGTGACTTTTATGGAAATTCAGCGGCGATTAGGGCGTGAAGCGAAGCTCACCATTGCCTTATTTTTGCTTGGCATTTCCACCGCTGGTATCGCGTTCCTCCCGACTTACTCCCATCTTGGCGTAACTTCTATCGTGTTACTTTCTTTGCTGCGGATAGGGCAGGGCATTGCGCTGGGCGGCTCTTGGGACGGTTTGCCTTCTTTACTCGCCCTCAATGCACCACAAAATAAACGTGGCTGGTATGCGATGTTAGGGCAATTAGGCGCGCCAGTGGGCTTCATGATTGCCGCTGGTCTGTTCGCTTATATGGTCACAAATTTGTCTAGCGAAGACTTCTTGGATTGGGGCTGGCGCTATCCATTTTATGTCGCGTTTGCTATCAACGTGGTGGCATTATTTGCCCGCTTGAGGTTGGTCTCTACCAATGAATATAAACGTCTATTGGATGAGCGTGAGCTGGAGCCGACTAATATTGTTGAGATGACTCGGTCGCAAGGTCGTAACTTGCTAATTGGTGCGCTTGCAGCTTTGGCCAGCTACGCACTGTTTCATCTTGTCACGGTGTTCCCATTATCCTGGATTACGATTTATTCAAAACGCTCGTTGAGCGGGTTTTTGGAGATACAGATGATAGGTGCGGTGTTGATGATCGTTGGCATTGTTATCTCTGGCTTGGTCGCAGATCGCATCGGCCGTCGTAAGATGTTATTCACCTTGGCGCTGATGATTGCCGTGCTGAGCGGATTTGTTCCAGCTTTGTTAGGCGGTAGCGAGCTGGGGCAAGATATTTTTATCTTGTTAGGCTTTAGTATATTGGGGTTATCGTACGGCCAAGCTGCCGGTGCCGTGACTGCCAACTTTGCGCCTAAGTATCGCTACACTGGTGCGGCCTTAACTTCTGATCTGGCATGGCTGGTGGGTGCAGGCTTTGCACCATTAGTTGCACTTGGACTGTCTTCTCATTTCGGTCTTGAATACGTCAGTCTGTACCTGTTATCCGGTGCCGCGTGCTCGATGGCAGCACTTAGCTTGAATCGCGCTTTAGAGATTAGGAATTAAGCTAGTTTTGTTGTTTTTAAGTGGAACATTAAAATACACGGCTCATTGTCTTGAGACGTGTATTTCAGTCTAGATATAAGCTGATCGCTAACAATGCTAGTTCTTATTTTTATATTTTGGTTTGACAATCCATAAACGTCAGATTTTTATAAGATCTATTCAAAGTGCTTGGTGCCTCAATACTGTATTTAGGCATTTTCATATGAATTTACAGGAAAATTGTTACAACGAATCCACCGTTGCTATGATTTGAGATACGTAGCGTACCATCATGTCGTTGAGTAATTTTTTCTACAATAGCTAGTCCCAACCCCGAACCATTTGCCTGACTTCTTGATACGTCACCTCTTGTGAAGGGGCGCAATAACCTGCTCAAGTCCTCCTCATTCACCCCATTGCCGTAGTCTCTTAAACTAATAATAAAGCCTTGTTTTTTTTCTTTATTTCTATATTCACATTGAACATCGATGTTGGCTAAATTAGTGCCGGATGTTTTTCCATAGCGCCTAGCATTTTCAATAATATTGTTGAATAGTCGTTTCAATTCGATGGCATTGCCATTAATCCACATATCAGGAAGTATCGACGAATTTATTTGAACATCTGTTAATCGTGAAAATTCTTCTATTACCCGCAAAAGTAAATCGCTTAGATCGACTTGATTTAGTGTTGCTGCATCAATTGGTTTAGCGTAGTCAAGAAATTGCCCTATGATCTCGTCCATTTGACCCAAATCAGATTGCATGCCTTGTCTGGATTCATCAGATAAATTTGCCATTTCTACTTCAAGTTGCATACGAGCTAACGGAGTTCTGAGATCGTGTGATATACCTGCAAGAATAATTGTACGGTCTAAATCTATTCGCTCTAAGTCGTCCATCATTTGATTGAAACTGGAGTTGGTTTCCCTAATTTCTTTAGGTCCTTTTTCTGGTAAAGGCCTGGGCTGTTTTCCTTTGGCTAGCATGCGCGCCGCAACACTGATTCTTGCTAATGGGTCATTAATAAGTTTTGAAATAATTGCTGCACCTATCAATGTTAAAAATAAAGTAATTGCAGCCCAACCTAATACCTGTATTCCAGTTGCTTGTTCTATTCGCTCTTGATCTAGTCTCAGCCAGTATCTATCGTCATCAATTTCAAAGCTAACCCAAAATCCGCCTACGCCATTCATTTTTTTAGCAAAACGAGTATGAGTTCCTAATTTTTTTTGAATTGATACGCGCAATTCATCAAATGCTGGAGTCCTGTCTTGCGATTCAATGTCATCGGTTTCTTCTAATAAGTAGACACGAATTCCGTCATTACTTGCTAAGTCAAACAGTAGCTCGCGTCGCTTATCTGGCGCTGAATGAGTCAGAGCCGCACGGGTAATAGTGACAATGGAGGATATTTGGGCGGCTATTTGCTGGGCTCTTGGTGCGCGTTCCACCATTCTAAAACTGGCGAACCAAACTGCCATACTACTCATGACGAGTAGGGCTAACAAAAAAAATGTACGCCAAAACAGGCCACTTTTTGGCCATTCGAAACTATTCAGATAAGAGCGCATTGAGTGATGGCTTGGGTAGCATTAGTTGAATTGCTATGTCATCACGAGTGGTTGCAAAGTGAGTACAATAATTTTGCAACCATTCTACCAAAAGGATTTAGCGTGACTGGCCGTCGGGGATGAATACATACCCTAAGCCCCAAACTGTTTGTATATACAAAGGATTTGAGGGATCTGGCTCAATTAATTTTCTAAGGCGCGAGATCTGGACGTCCAGGCTGCGATCAAAGACTTCGTATTCACGGCCACGTGCCAATTCCATTAATTTTTCGCGTGAGAGAGGTTGTCTTGCGTGCCGCGCGAACACTTTAAGTACTGAAAATTCACCAGTAGTTAAGCTGATATTTTCGTGATCTTTTTTCAGTGTGCGAGTGGCCAGATCTAGTATAAAATCACCAAATTCAAATGTTTGAGGCCCTTCTGATGGAGCGCCAGGCAATTCGGTTGGAACTTTTCGACGCAAAACAGCATTAATACGTGCTACTAATTCACGTGGGCTGAAAGGTTTGGGTAAATAATCATCTGCTCCCATTTCTAAACCGATAATACGATCAACCTCTTCCCCTTTTGCAGTTAACATAATGACCGGCGTTTGATCTCCTGCCCCTCGAAGACGACGACAAATCGCAAGTCCATCTTCTCCTGGCAACATTAAATCTAACACTAATAAATCATAGCGCTCGCGGATCCATAGCTTATTCATTGCTTGAGCATTCTCGGCACTGACAACATTAAAGCCTTGTTCTGTGAGGTAGCGGCGTAATAAATCTCTTAAGCGAACGTCATCGTCCACAACTAAGATTTTAGCTTTACTAACATTTGGACTGTCCATAGAGGAATTTATATTATTCATAGTGTTATGTTACCGCTAGAAATAAAATTGATTAACTTTTTTTGCGAGCCATTACAAACTGTTACACACTTTACCGATTTGCTGCGTGGTTTGAATATAACAAGGCATAGACTGAATGTAATCTATGAAATATAGTGAGTTATAGATAATAAATAGGTTATTTTTATTTTTCTGATAAGTCAAAAATTTTTTACATCAAATCTTCCTCATTTTGTGAGCATTAAATATGCTGTATTCAAGATACTCCTTTGTTTTTGCACTAGCGCTATTTGCCTCATCTGAGGTAATTGCCGAGCCTGGGCACGCCAAAGTGGGTTTTCTTGGATTTGGCAAGGCTCAAAATAATAAACCAGCAGAACACAAAGACGTTCAAGTACTGCGCCAAGAAGAAAAAAAAGCCAACAAAGAAGTTAGCATTGACTCTGCAATGGAAGATGTTAACGCGGATAAAAAAAATTTAGGTCGTACTGATGGTAAATTTGGCGCAAATCAAAAACGTAGCCGTCTTACGGCAGGCGAGCGCCGTGCTTTAAGGCGGCAAATTCAAGATGCAGGACAAGAAATTTATATTCCTGCAAAGTAAATTATTTTTTCATTACCGACGATTCTGTTTCATGATTTTTTGCTGTTCTCTCTGCCAGTCACGATCCTTTTCAGTGTCTCTTTTATCATGCTGTTTTTTACCTTTAGCTAAACCGATCTGACACTTAATTCTTCCATTGGTGTAGTGCATATTAAGAGGAATCAATGTATAGCCAGCTCGCTCGACTTTCCCGATCAACTTCTTAATTTCTTCTGCATTTAATAATAGTTTGCGAGTGCGTACAGAATCTGGATGGATGTGAGTTGAGGCTGTTGGCAAGGCGCCAATGTGCGCGCCGAATAGAAAAATCTCCCCACCCTTGACGATCACATAGGCTTCTTTTAGTTGGACGCGTCCAGCTCGAATGGATTTGACCTCCCAGCCTTGTAACACAATGCCAGCCTCGAATTGTTCTTCCACAAAATAATCGTGGAAAGCTTTTTTGTTATCAGCAATACTCATGCAGTATAAAAATTAGTTTTATATTCACTTTCGTCATGTTTTGATGCGAACAACGTGCATTTTTTCATTTGAAAAGGGAATGAGTCGGTTAAAATTTCAGATACGAAAATATGATTTTAGCAAATGGGTCTTATCAATGGCAGTCGTACATAAAACGGTTTTTGTTACTTATAGCGCAGCGCAAATGTTTGCATTAGTTGAGCGAGTAGAAGATTATCCTCAGTTTTTGCCTTGGTGCGGTGATGTCAGCGTGGCACAAAGAACCAAGCAAGATTTAGTCGCTACATTATCCATCAATTACCATGGTATCAAGCAAAGATTTACGACTAAAAATACTAATACCCCACCGAATTTTATGGAAATGAGTTTGGTTGATGGTCCGTTCAAGCAGTTGCTTGGCCGTTGGAAATTTAGTGAATTGCGAGAGGATGCATGCAAAATTGAGTTCGATTTAACCTACGAATTTTCCAGCACGATATTAGAGCATTTGATTGGACCCGTGTTCAGTAAAATCGCGAATAGCTTTGTCGACTCTTTTTGTACTCGTGCCGAGAAGCTGTATGGGTGAAGCCGACATGATTGCTGTGCAGGTATGCTATTGCGATCAACGAGAAGTAACTCTTCTCAATATTTGTGTTTCAGAAAAATCGACCTTATTAGATGCAATTAAGGAAAGTCGAATCTGTGAATTGCCTAAGGGAATTAATCTGGACAAGTGCAAAACCGGAATCTTTGGTAAGTTGAAAACAGAAAACACTATTTTGCGAGCTGGTGATCGAGTTGAAATTTATCGGCCATTAGTGGCCGACCCAATGGAGGCTCGCCGCCGCAGGGCAAAAAATATTCAACATAAACTACTTGCAATCAGCAATCGCTCGCTTGACGTCCGCTGATTCTTTAGCCCTTTGGCCGTCGTCCATGTAATTCCTTTCTCCGTTTTTATCTGTAGTCGCTATTCTTGTTCCTGAGTCTAATGTCTGCTGATAAGACTTGGCCCGTTCGCAGTTTTTTGCTTTGTCTGCTTTGTTTTGTGTCTCTTCAGCAACTTTTTTTTCCGTTTCTGTTTGCTCTGTCCGCCTTTTCTGAAAATCTTCGTTTTTGGTCGCAATAGTTACCGGTCTTTCGAGTTTTTTTGGCGTATTGCTTGTATCTATATTTTCTGAAACGCTAGTTGCTGCTGATTTATCTTCTGCGGTTTTAAATGGTGTTTTTAAAATACGACTCTTCGGTGTGTTGATTGGTGGCGGCATATCAGAAAATTGTTTGCTACCTTTTTCATCCAGCCATATATATTGAGCACATGCTGATACATGTACCGTAGCAGAAGTTAAGGCGATCAACGCACTTCCAAGTATGAAGGTTTGATATTTAGACATATTCGGCTTTCAGGTTTTACAAACAACTGTAATTATAAACATTGCATAGGCAATCATTTATAAGAGTTTTACATACGGCAAGACGAGTCCGCAAGTTTTCTGTATAATTCGGTTTTGCGCTTATAGGAAATACTATGCGTTTACTCCAAAAAGCACTCACTTTTGATGACGTGTTACTCGTTCCAGCATATTCGGACATCCTCCCTAAAGATACTTCCCTTACGACGTTTTTAACCCGTAATATCAAACTTAATATTCCTCTGGTATCGGCTGCAATGGATACTGTTACTGAAGCTAGATTGGCAATTGCTATGGCTCAGGAAGGTGGTATTGGTATTGTCCATAAAAATCTTACTGCAAAAGAGCAGGCAAGAGAAGTTGCTAAGGTTAAGCGTTTTGAATCCGGTGTATTGCGTGATCCAATTACGATTCCGCCGACGATGAAAATCCGTGATGTCATTGCGCTGTCTCAGCAGCATGGTATCAGTGGTTTTCCTGTAGTTGAAGGTAAGGCAGTTGTTGGAATTATCACAAATCGTGACTTACGTTTTGAAGAAGAGCTTGATGCAGAAGTCCGCGCCAAGATGACACCACGCGACAAACTTGTTTTTGTCAAAGAGGGCGCCGATCTCGCCGAGGCTAAGCGTTTAATGAACAAGCATAGGCTTGAGCGTGTTTTAGTTGTTGACGATCAATTCGAATTACGTGGCTTGATTACAGTCAAGGATATTCAAAAATCGACCGAGCATCCATTTGCATCTAAAGACGAACATGGCAAGCTGCGCGTCGGTGCTGCCGTTGGTGTTGGTGCTGATAATGATGAACGTATCGATTTACTTGCTAAAGCAGGGGTCGATGTAATTGTTGTTGATACTGCACACGGCCACTCTAAAGGCGTACTCGATCGGGTTCGCTGGGTAAAAACAAATTATCCTCATATCGAAGTCATTGGTGGCAATATCGCCACAGCCGCCGCAGCGTTAGCGCTAGTTGAATACGGTGCGGATGCTGTGAAAGTTGGTATTGGCCCAGGATCTATTTGTACTACGAGGATTGTTGCTGGTGTTGGTGTGCCGCAAATCACCGCGATCGCGAATGTCGCGAATGCACTTAAAGGTACTGGAGTGCCATGTATTGCCGATGGTGGCGTGCGTTTTTCTGGTGACGTATCTAAAGCCTTAGCCGCAGGTGCATCAACTGTGATGATGGGAAGCATGTTTGCCGGTACTGAAGAAGCGCCTGGCGAAGTTATTTTGTTCCAGGGACGTAGTTACAAATCTTACCGCGGCATGGGAAGTTTGGGAGCAATGGCAGACGGTTCCGCTGATCGTTATTTCCAAGATGCTTCTAACAACGCCGATAAACTGGTTCCTGAAGGAATTGAAGGGCGCGTAGCCTATAAAGGTAGCGTTCTAGCTATTCTGTACCAGTTAGTTGGTGGTGTGCGCTCCTCCATGGGCTATTGCGGTTGTGCTTCTATCGAAGACTTGCATACCAAAGCAGAGTTCGTTGAAATTACTTCTGCTGGTATGAAAGAATCGCATGTTCATGATGTCCAGATCACGAAAGAGGCTCCAAACTATCGGGCTGATTGATTAAGACATACCGGTGGACGGCCCGCTTGGCTCAGTTTGCATAAAAATAGAAGGCGAGACATGGCAACACAGCTAGAACGTTCTAGCCTGACGACATCAATTCAAATGAACGTGGGCAGTAGCGGCCTTCCTTCTGAGACGTTTGAAGTCAAGATCGCAAGGTTTGAACGCGTCGCATTAAGACTGTTTAATGTGTCAAATTGCCTTATTAATTTGGGTGATTTTTCTACCAGATTTGATCCCAACGAACGTTCTATGGCGTCATTTGAAGCTATGTTTTGCCAGAGTCTTCCGCTAGCCAGCGATTTGTTAGTCGCCGGAGATGCGGCAAATCATCCTGTTCTATCGACGCATGAGTTGGTATTGGGCGCGCCATATATTCGTTTTTATGTCGCGTACCCGGTTACGGATCAGGCTAATAATATTATTGGCAATATTGTACTGATCGACTATCAGGCGCGTGAATTCGACGATGAATCTCGCCTCTTGCTCGCTGATTTAGCTGTTTTGATTGAGCGTGAAATAGCATTTGGCGTCATGCATCAGGCTCAGCTGGAATTGATCAAACAAAATCGCAGTCTCAAGCGCGATTCATTAATTGATCCGGTTTTAGGTACCTGGAATAAAGCCGCGATTGTTCGCTCGCTCAAAATTGAGATGGAGCGATGTAACAAGGCTGAAAAGCCACTGTCATTGATTTTTTCTACTCTAGATCAGATACTCAGCATCAGAGATAAGCACGGGATAGCTTTCAGCGATATAGCAATGATCCGGGTTGTAAGTCGTATTCGCTCATGTGTTCGTCCGTTTGATGCATTGGGTCGGTTTGGCAACGATATTTTTTTGATCGTCTTGCCCGGCGCCTCGCATTTGGTTGCAACTGCTGTTGCTGAGCGTATCAGAATATCAGTGATGTCACACTCGGACACTATAGAGCAAGAGTTAGTCAGCTTGACCGTCAGTGCTGGCATCGTTTCGACCGATATGTTTCCTACTGCGGAACCAGAGGTTTTAATTAGCCTCGCAGAAAAAGCGCTGTTATCAGCTAAACGAGCAGGCTGCAATCATGTGGCGCAAGCGACAATTGATCAGCCCGACATCATTATTTGACCGGGCTATCAATCTAATTTATTGACTGAGCTTGCAAACCGAATTACTAATCGAACTACTAATCAGATTTTACATCCAAAGCCATGCACTCCAAAATTCTCATTCTTGACTTCGGTTCACAAGTAACCCAACTGATCGCTCGCCGCGTCCGCGATGCAGGCGTATTTTCTGAAGTACATCCTTACGATGTCAGCGACGAATTTATTCGTAACTACGGTGCTGCCGGTATTATTTTATCTGGTGGTCCAAATAGTGTGACCGAGGGCGATACTCCACGTGCACCAATGGCTGTATATGACGCTGGTGTTCCCGTATTAGGAATTTGTTATGGCATGCAAACCATGGCAGAGCAATTAGGTGGAAAGGTGGAAACCGGTAAAGTCCGCGAGTTTGGTTATGCAGAAGTAAGGGCGCGCAGCCATACCGCTTTGCTTAAGGATATCCATGATTTCGTCACGCCAGAAGGTCATGGCATGCTCAAAGTCTGGATGAGCCACGGCGATAAAGTAAATGAAATGCCGGCCGGTTTTAAACTCATGGCCTCAACAGACAATTGCCCGATCGCCGCAATGGCCGACGAAGATCGTCGGTTTTATGCGGTGCAATTCCACCCTGAAGTTACTCATACTCTGCAAGGCGAGGCGATTATTGCCCGTTTTGTACATGATATTTGTGGCTGTACATCGGATTGGAATATGCCTGACTATATCGCCGAAGCCGTCATGTCTATTCGTGCACAAGTTGGTAGCGATGAAGTCATTCTGGGTTTATCTGGTGGCGTCGACAGCAGCGTGGCTGCTGCATTGATCCATCGCGCAATCGGTGATCAATTAACTTGCGTATTTGTCGACCATGGCTTGTTGCGTCTGGATGAAGGCAAAATAGTCATGGAAATGTTTGCCAATAATCTCGGTGTCAAAGTGATTCATGTCGATGCGACTGCCCAGTTTATGGGACATTTGACTGGTGTTACTGATCCAGAGGCCAAGCGTAAAATCATTGGTCGTGAGTTTGTTGAAGTGTTCCAGGTAGAATCCGCCAAGCTCGAAAACGCAAAATGGCTGGCGCAAGGGACGATTTATCCCGATGTGATTGAAAGTGCAGGCAAGGGCAAAAAAGGTTCGCACACGATCAAGAGTCATCACAATGTAGGTGGCTTGCCAGATACGCTAAATTTGAAATTGCTTGAACCTCTGCGTGAATTGTTTAAAGATGAGGTCCGTAAACTCGGTGTAGCACTTGGTTTGCCGCATGCCATGGTGTATCGCCATCCTTTCCCAGGTCCAGGTTTGGGCGTCAGGATTTTGGGCGAAGTGAAAAAAGAATTTGCCGATTTACTGCGTCGTGCTGATGCGATTTTTATTGAGGAATTGCGTAACACTCAAGTTGAAGGCTTGGCCGCGGACAAAGCCATGTCCTGGTACGACGCGACCAGTCAGGCATTTGCCGTATTTTTGCCGGTCAAATCAGTCGGCGTGATGGGCGATGGCCGTACTTATGAATATGTAGTCGCGCTTCGTGCAGTACAAACACAAGATTTTATGACAGCACATTGGGCACATTTGCCGCATGAGTTGTTAGGTAAAGTATCTAACCGTATCATTAACGAAGTACGCGGCATCAACCGCGTTGTTTATGATATCTCCGGTAAACCACCAGCCACGATCGAGTGGGAATGATTTGATGTCTGGCAACTGCTGGCATTGACAGGCAGAAAACACAACATAAGCCCCTGATTTTAGGGGCTTTTTTTCTTTTTGGCCTGGCATTGACTGGCATCGCAAAGCACCGGCAAGCACACTTTTCTTATGGTACGGCGGATGGTACTATCTCAGCCGATACCATGAGAGACACGCGATACCATGCCATGATTTTTAGACTTGGCATGGTATTGAAAACTCATAACATATTGATTTATAAGTAGAAAAATCGTTTATTTCTGCTGATTTTTATCATGGTATTTTGAACCTAGATAGGACGAATGCCATGCTCACCGATACCAAGCTGCGCAACATCAAGCCGCAGGACAAGCTCTACAAAGTCAACGACCGCGACGGCCTCTATGTGGCCGTCACACCGGCCGGAGTGATCTCGTTCCGCTACAACTACTCGATCAACGGCAGGCAGGAAACCATCACCTTCGGCCGCTACGGCACCGGGGGTATCACCTTGTCGGAAGCACGCGAGCAGTTGGGTGAAGCCAAGAAGATGATTGCGGCAGGCAAGTCACCGGCCAAGGAGAAGGCGCGAGACAAAGCCCGCGTAAAGGATGCCGAGACATTCGGTGCCTGGGCCGAAAAGTGGCTACGCGGCTACCAAATGGCCGACTCAACCAGAGATATGCGCCGTGCAATCTATGAAAGGGAGTTGAAGCCGAAATTCGGCAACCAAAAGTTGGTAGAAATCACCCATGAGGACTTGCGGACGCTGACCGATACCATTGTTGAGCGCGGCGCACCAGCTACGGCGGTGCACGTGCGCGAAGTAGTCATGCAGGTTTTTCGGTGGGCAATCGAGCGTGGCCAGAAGGTGGAAAACCCGGCCGATATGGTCCGGCCAACCACCATTGCCAAATTTGAGCCCCGTGATCGTGCGTTGACGCATGACGAAATCGGGTTGATGTACCAGTACATGGAGCGCATCGGCACGACACCCTCGATTCGGGCTGCGGCCAA
>JANXTO010000137.1 GCA_025352365.1 Undibacterium sp.
GTGCTGAAATTACTACGCCATGGATTAATATCTAGTCCGCCGCGTCTGGTATAGCGCGCATAGACCGATAATTTTTGCGGTTTGCAATGCTGCATGATGTCGCAGAAGATGCGCTCTACGCATTGTTCGTGGAATTCGTTATGGTCGCGAAATCCGATCAGATATTGCAGCAGACTTTCCTGCTCGATTTGTGGTCCTACATAACGGATTTGCACGCTACCCCAATCAGGTTGTCCGGTCACTAGGCAATTTGATTTGAGCAGATGAGAGACTAAGGTTTCTTCCACTGGTACAGATTCTTGATTAGCTTTTAGCAGGGACGGATTCGGCGTGTAGCTGCTGACCTCAATATCTAGCCTGTCCAGCAAACTACCTTCCAACTCTTGCATTTTTAATTGTCCAAACTGTTCTGCCAAAGTGAGTGTGACATGTACTGGCGCACCAAAGCCGGCAGACAAATCGGCTTGCAGCAAACTGATTAAAGCGTCTGCACCTGCTAATTTGGTTTGATTGAATGAGTTGAGATAGAGCTTAAAGGATTTAGATTCAACAATATTCGGCGAGTCTGCCGGCACACTGATCGTCGCAATCGCTACTTGGGGTTTGCCACGCAAATTGAGCCAGGAGACTTCATAGGCGTTCCAGATATCCAGACCAAAAAAGGGCAATGTACTGTTATGAAGGCCAATTTCTTCCCGCTTACCGGCGCGCGCAATCGGAAACAGTAAACTAGGATCGTAATCCGACTGATAGGTCGCAGGCTTGCCCAACAATGATTGCTCGGGGGAGTCCGGTGCTGGCTTGATCGGTAAATTTTGCTTGGAGTCTGGTTTTGGTTCTGTCATAGCATCAAATTTTGTAAGGTTGGCATCAATATAGATCGTTGAATTAACCCAAAAACAACTGATAGGCTGGGTTACTGCTTTCATCCCAATAGCGGTAGCCCAGCGAGTTGAGGAACTCTTTGAATGCCTTCATCTCTTTCTTTGGAACCTGCAAACCGACTAAAGTTCGTCCGTAATCTGCACCGTGGTTGCGGTAATGAAATAAGCTGATATTCCAGTTCGGTGCCATGCTATTTAAAAAGCGCATTAATGCACCCGGACGCTCTGGAAATTCAAAGCGATACAGTAATTCATTTTCAGCCAGCGCACTTTTGCCGCCGACCAGATGACGAATATGCAGTTTGGCTAATTCATCATGTGTCAGATCGAGCGTAGAGAAGCCGTGTTTGACAAAATTCTTGGCGATTTTGCTGGAGTCGTCCCGGTTGCTGACCTGAATGCCGACAAAAATATGTGCCGCTTTTTGATCGCTGATGCGGTAGTTGAATTCTGTCACATTACGTGCGCCGACCAGTTCGCAAAAACGGCGGAAACTACCGCGTTCTTCCGGTATCGTCACCGCGAAAACCGCTTCACGTGCTTCGCCGACTTCAGCGCGTTCTGCCACAAAACGCAGGCGGTCGAAGTTCATATTCGCGCCGCAAGCAATGGTGACTACAGTTTCATTTTTTAGTGGTTTTTTGCTCGCTTTGGCGCGTTCAATATACGCTTTGCAGCCAGCAACGGCTAAGGCACCGGCGGGCTCTAAAATACTGCGAGTGTCCTGAAACACATCCTTGATCGCCGCGCAGATTGCGTCAGTATCGACCAGGATGATGTCATCGACCAGCTCTTTGGTGATGCGGAAAGTTTCTTCGCCGACCAGTTTGACGGCTGTGCCATCGGAGAACAGGCCAACGTCGTTTAAAGTAATGCGTCGACCGGCTTTGATGCTGCGTGCCATGGCGTCGGAATCAACCGATTGCACCCCGATGACTTTGATATCCGGGCGTACAGCTTTGACATACGCTGCTACGCCAGAAATCAAACCACCACCGCCAATCGCGACAAAAATCGCATGGATAGGCTGCGCATGCTGGCGCAAAATTTCCATCCCTACCGTGCCTTGTCCAGCGATCACATCGGGGTCGTCAAATGGATGGACGAACGTCAGTTTTTGCTTCTTTTCCAGCAAGACCGCTTGAGCATAAGCATCGCTATACGAGTCACCATGCAAGACGATTTCGACATTGCTACCGCCAAACGTACGCACCGCATCTATCTTCACCGGTGGCGTGGTGGTTGGCATC
>JANXTO010000144.1 GCA_025352365.1 Undibacterium sp.
TGGGTGTAATCGGCGATAAACTTTTTCCAGAATAAAGCCGCAGGAAGATTGTCATCAATATGAAAAATCTGCCAGCGCCCGACAAACTGTGGCAATAACAAACCGAGCGCTTGCTTAGCAATACCTTTACCGCGAAAACGCTTGGCCACAAAGAAATACCCCATATTCTGATCAAGCTCCGGATAATTAACTTCATCATCCACGGTGACAAAACCAGCCACCTCGCCATCTATCTTGATGATGAATCCTTGAGTAGTCGGCCGCGCCCAATACGTCGCTTTGGGGCGTATTGTAAATAAGCCATTCTGCCCCAATGAAAAAGCGGGTGACAAAGGCAGCCACTCGCTGAAGTCCTAGCTATAAAACTGCATCATATTTTCGATGCGGGGGTAGTCAGACGGCTGAGCCAGATGGAGTTCAATTATTGGCATGCTGCCCCTGCTATTTTATTGAACTAATTAGTCCTTGGATTATTACCGGACACTGATACTGAAACAAGTAATTTTGCAGCCATATTGTAGTGCGCTAAAGGTCACATGCTTTTCACTCGTAGTATTAATACTCTCTATCTGTATATTTTATTTGTCCACGTAATTTCTGGGCGATAAGCACTTTTTAAAAAAAGTAGTGGGGAGTATATTATAAAAAATAGAAATTTTCGCTTCATTTACGTCGTTATCGTGGCGTCCCGCTGATGCCCCAGATTAGCTGCTAAAAGTCATCACCTGATGCTATGATTTATATCCCCACACACCCTACATTCATAGAAAAGAACCTCATGTCCAAATCCCTGTTCATGTTGCTCTGCTCCAGCCTGGCGATCCATACCAGCATGGCCGCAGATACGCCACCAACCCAGTCATCAGCGTCTGCCTCAATACCGTCCACCTCAGCTGCGGATACAAAAACACTTTCATCAGGAGATAGCACTTTGGCGCGTACGAACTATGCCAGTAATCCTTTTTTAACGGCCAGTACTCTGGCGTATGAATTACCGGCTTTCGATAAGATCAAAAATGAGCATTACGCCCCTGCTTTTACCGAAGGCATGCTGCAACATACGGCTGAGATTAATGCAATTGCGAACAATTCTGCTAAGCCCACGTTTGAGAATACTGTCGTTGCAATGGAGCGTGCCGGACAAACTCTGAAGCGCGTATCCACCGTTTTCTTCAGTATGTCTGGTGCCAATACCAACCCGACGATTGAAGCCTTATCGCGCGAACTGGCACCCAAGCTGGCGGCGCATCGTGATGCGATTACCTTGAATGCCAAATTATTCCAGCGCATCAATGAGGTGTACGAGCAGCGTGCTCAACTCGCCTTAGACCCTGAATCACGTCGCTTGCTGGAACGCTATTACACGGATTTTGTACGTGCTGGCGCTAAATTATCCGACGCCGACAAGATCAAACTCAAATCGCTGAATGCTCAACTGGCAAGTCTGGGCACGACCTTTAGCCAAAACGTATTGAAAGAAACCAATGCGTCTGCTGTACTGGTAGATACCAAAGCAGAGCTCAAAGGTTTAAGCGATAACGAGATCGCCAGTGCTGCCAGTGCGGCAAAAGCACGTGGTCTGGAGGGCAAATATCTGATTCCGTTAATGAACACGACTGGCCAGCCCTACGAAGCCAATCTGGTGAACCGTGCTATCCGCAAACGCCTGTATGACGCCTCGATCGAACGTGGCAACCATGGCGGTGAATTTGATAATCGTCAGGTGGCGATTGATCTGGCGAAGTTACGTGCTGAACGCGCCCAGTTGTTAGGCTACCCAAATCATGCCGCGTATCAGTTGGAAGATGAGACCGCTAAAACTACGGATGCCGTGAATAAAATGCTGGGTGAATTGTCACCAGCCGCAGTCGCGAATGCAAAGAAAGAAGCAGCAGAAATGCAAAAGCTGATCGATGCAAAAAAAGGCGGCTTCAAACTGGCTGCATGGGATTGGGCGTTTTATAGCGAACAAGTGCGCAAGGCAAAATATAGTTTTGATGACAGCCAGTTACGGCCTTATTTTGAGCTGAGCAATGTGCTAGAAAATGGCGTGTTTTTTGCAGCGACCAAACTCTATGGCGTTACCTTTAAAGAACGCAAAGACCTGCCGGTGTACAACCCGACAGTGCGCGTGTTTGAAGTATTTGATGCGGATGGCAAACCGATGGCGCTGTTTTTATCCGACATGTACGCTCGTGACAACAAGCGTGGTGGTGCATGGATGAATGCGTATGTCGAGCAATCTGGTTTATTCGGAACGCTACCGGTCGTTGCCAATCATCTCAACATCCCGCAACCGCCAGCAGGTCAACCGACGTTGTTGACGTATGACGAAGTGCGCACGGCCTTCCATGAGTTTGGTCACGCGTTGCATGGCATGTTCTCCAATGTGCGCTATCCGCGCTTCTCAGGCACTAGCGTCCCGCGAGATTTTGTTGAATACCCATCCCAAGTCAATGAGATGTGGGCAGTCTGGCCGGAGGTTTTGAAGAACTACGCGCACCACTACAAAACCGGGGAAGAAATGCCACCAGAGTTGTTGGCGAAATTGAGTGCTACCGCTAAGTTTAATCAAGGCTTTACCACCACGGAATACATCGCGGCGTCCTTACTTGATCAACGCTGGCACCAACTGACGCCAGCCCAAGTACCGACTGATGCACTGGCATTTGAGGCTGCTGCGCTGAAGCAAGCTGGCGTTGATTTTGCACCAGTACCGCCACGTTATCGCAGCACCTACTTCTCACATATTTTTGCTGGCGGCTATTCAGCTGGTTATTACGCCTATCTTTGGAGTGAAGTGCTGGACGCTGATACAGTGGAATGGTTTAAAGAAAACGGCGGCCTGACGCGCAAAAACGGTGACTGGTTCCGTCAACAACTGCTGTCACGCGGTGGGAGTGTAGATGCGCTGGATTCTTTCCGTAGCTTCCGCGGAAGGGATGCCAAGATTGATCCTTTGCT
>JANXTO010000172.1 GCA_025352365.1 Undibacterium sp.
CTTTTGATTCCAATATTTTTTTCGCAATACCTCTAAGTATATTCACTTCTTCCGCCTCTAGTTGAGCACGAGAAAATAAGCGTTTAAGTCTTGGCATCAGTTTTTTAGGATGGGCGGGATCAAGGAAATTAATTGCAATCAAAGCTTTCTCCAAATGCACGTACATACCCTCAATATCATCGGCGGACGCCATTGCACCTTGAAAACCAATATCCGTTACTGGCATCTTGTCGCCTATTTCGGCAATCCGGCACTCATAGGCAAGCAATTGCACGGCTTGCGCCAGGTTCAGTGAGGAATAATCAGGATTAGCAGGGATATTGATTAAGGCATTGCACTTAACCACGATCTCGTTAGGCAAGCCGAAACGCTCATTACCAAACACTAAGGCTACGGACCCGGATAATTCAGCGCTCTGCGTTAAACGCTGTGCGACCTCGCGCGGCGTGCAGATCGGAGGAGAAAATTCTCGTAGTCTGGCGCTGACAGCAGCGACAAATTGGCAGCCGGACAAAGCAGCATCGATCGAATCCACGATTTGAGCAGAATCCAGAACATCTTGTGCCCCGCTGGCAAACGCGATGGCGTCAGGATTGCTTAATGCATCAGGAAAGCGTGGATTGACCAGGACAAGCTCAGCAAAACCCATGGTTTTTATTGCACGTGCCACTGCGCCGATATTGCCAGGATGGCTAGTTTCTACCAGGACAAAGCGCAGGCGTTTGAAAAGAGATGTGTTAGTTTGGGGCAAGTTCATTTAAAATAGCGTTATTACGCGTTAATCTATGCGGTTTATTTGCCGCAGTGATATGTTTTATGGTTACACGCGACGCTCTTTAATTCATTTTTGTGTGACATCTTACTTGTAAACATCATTTTTGATGTGTGCACCGACAATGCCGCCATTTTAACGGAAACCCTTATGCACCCAATGCTCAACACGGCAATTAAAGCCGCTCGCCGTGGCGCGACTATTATCAGCCGCGCTTCATTCGACCTAGATCGCGTCCAGGTCTCGGAAAAACAATATAACGATTTTGTGACCGAAGTAGATCGTGCTGCTGAAGCTGCCATCATTGAGGTGCTGACCACTGCCTATCCAGATCATGCGATTCTGGCAGAAGAGTCCGGGGCTTCCGCCAATTTACACGACGAGAACGACAACGTCTGGATTATCGATCCGCTCGATGGCACCACCAACTTCATCCACGGTTTTCCACAATATTGCGTCTCAATCGCCCTGCAACAACGCGGCGTAATTACCCAAGCGGTTGTGTATGACCCTGTCCGCAACGAAATGTTCACTGCCAGCAAAGGCGCTGGTGCTTTTCTGAACGACAAACGTATCCGCGTTACCCGCTGCGACAAAATCGCGGATGCGCTGATCGGCACTGGCTTTCCTTCACGCGACTTTTCCAATCTGGACGAGTACGTAGAAATGTTCAAAATAATGACGACCAAATGCCAGGGCTTGAGAAGAGCTGGCGCAGCGGCATTGGATTTAGCCTATGTCGCATCCGGTCGTCTGGACGGCTTTTTTGAAAAAGGTCTGGCACCGTGGGATATCGCTGCTGGCTCCTTGCTCGTGACTGAAGCTGGCGGGATCGTTGGCAACTTCTCCGGCGACGGTGATTATTTGCACAAAGGCGACGTGCTCGCAGGTACGCCAAAAGTATTCGGCCAGATGGTCGGTGCTTTCCAATCGTTCTCAGTCAAATAAGCAGGATAATTCTTTCATAAAGTTAGAAAACAATAGGAGTATCATCAAAAATACCCCTTATTGTCCATATAATATCTGGACAATAAAAAATACTCTAGCCGAGTATGTAAGCATAGGCAGGTGGTATGTAAGAACATTGCAGCACTCATTTGTCTATGTCCATTTAGTAAAATTAAGTCGATTTAGATAGAAATAAATTATGTCATTCTCAGAACTCGGTTTGTCCGAGAACATCGTTCGTGCCGTCAGCGAACAAGGCTATACCACCCCTACCCCAATTCAAAAGCAAGCCATACCCGCCGTGATCAGCGGTGGTGATTTGTTGGCCGGCGCGCAAACTGGCACGGGCAAGACCGCTGGTTTTACGCTACCTATTTTGCAGCGTCTGTCCACTTCGGCCGTCACACCAAAAAATAAATTAGATCGTCGCCCGATCCGCACTCTGGTGCTGACCCCGACCCGTGAACTAGCAGCGCAAGTTGAAGAAAGTGTCCGCATTTACGGCAAATATACCAACCTGAACTCCGGCGTTATTTTTGGCGGCGTGGGCATCAATCCACAAATTAAATTGCTGAAAAATGGTGTCGATATTCTGGTAGCGACACCAGGTCGCCTGCTCGATCACCACCAGCAAGGTACGATCGATTTGCGCCAGGTAGAAATTTTGGTATTGGATGAAGCCGATCGTATGCTAGACATGGGCTTTATCCATGACATCAAAAAAGTGCTGGCAATTTTGCCTGCAAAGCGTCAAAACCTGCTGTTCTCTGCCACTTTCTCGGACGAGATCAAAACTCTGGCTGACCGCTTGTTAAATAACCCAGCCATGATAGAAGTCGCACGTCGCAATTCCACAGTGGAGGTCATCGCGCAAAAGGTTCATCCGGTTGACCGCGATAAAAAGCACCCTATGCTTGCACACCTGATCAAAACACATAGCTGGAATCAGGTATTGGTGTTCACCCGCACTAAGCACGGCGCAAACAAACTGGTAGAGCAGCTCGGCAAAGATGGTATCAATGCGATGGCCATCCATGGTAACAAAAGCCAGTCGGCTCGCACTAAAGCATTGGCAGAATTTAAGGATGGTAGTCTGACTGTTTTAGTCGCCACCGACATCGCCGCACGCGGTATTGATATTGACCAGCTGCCGCACGTTGTGAATTACGATTTACCAAATGTGCCAGAAGATTATGTTCATCGTATCGGCCGCACCGGCCGCGCCGGCGCAACCGGCGAAGCCGTATCACTGGTATGCGTGGATGAATTCAAACTCTTGGCCGATATTGAAAAACTGATCAAACGCCAGTTACCACAAGAAATCATCGACGGTTTTATTCCCGATCCACATGCCAAAGCGCAACCAATTCAATTGCGCAGCGGTGGTGGCGGTCAAGGTCAGTCACGTGGTGGCGGTAATGGTGGCGGTAATCGCCAACGCGCACCTTCACCATCGGCACCACGGAGCAGCGCCAGCAAGAGCAGCACAGGTTCCGCCCAAGGCAAACCAGCGCAACGCAGCGGCGATGCACGCCATCCATCACGACCTGTCGTAAATCAATCAACGCCACGTCGCTCTGGTGGACGTGGCAACGGTAACGGCGGTAGCAACTGATAATTGTATGATGTGATCAAATTCCTTTTCCAAAGGACTACAATGCGCTTGCTACCAAGCGCATTTTTTATTGCCCTTCCTTTCAACTAGCGAACACCCTCAATGACCACACCTTCTGCGACCACAAATTCAGAAAAACACACTCCAATGATGATCCAATATCTGCGCATCAAAGCAGATCATCCAGACACATTAGTGTTTTATCGCATGGGTGATTTTTATGAATTATTTTTTGAAGACGCAGAAAAAGTAACCCGCTTATTGGGCATCACCTTAACTCAGCGTGGCACCTCTAATGGCGCGCCAATCAAGATGGCGGGTGTGCCTTTTCACTCGTTGGAACCCTACCTCGCAAAATTAGTGAAGTTGGGGGAATCCGCTGCGATCTGTGAACAGATTGGCGATCCGGCAACCAGTAAAGGCCCCGTTGAACGCAAGGTCATGCGCGTTATTACGCCTGGTACGCTAACGGACACTGATCTCTTACCGGAGAAATCTGAACGCCCTTTGTTAGCTTTATGTTTGCTGCAACAACGTAAAACGATCACTGTCGGCTTGGCATGGTTATCACTCGCCAGCGGCGTGCTGAAATTAATGGAATTCAGCACGGATGAAAAAGCGCTACCAAATCGCTTGCAACAAGAGTTAGAGCGTATTTCCCCAGCCGAGGTATTGTTGTCAGCTGGCAGTTTATTACTAGATCATTTTCAAACGACCTTACCGGGTAAATTCTCTGAAGTACCCGACTGGCATTTCGATCTGAAGCAGGGGCAAAAATCGCTTCAAGATCAATTATCTACGACGTCGCTTACCGGATTTGGCGCAGAAAATCTGGGCGCCGCACTGGGTGCATCTGGTGCTTTATTACGGTATGCAGAAGCGACTCAAGGTCGGGGACTAAAGCACATTAACACTTTGACTGTAGAGACAGAGAACGAATTTATTGGACTAGATACTGCAACCCGCCGCAATTTGGAATTAACTGAAACCTTACGCGGCCAAGAGTCCCCTACCCTGTTTTCTTTACTCGACCATTGCCGTACTGCGATGGGCTCGCGACTATTGCGCCATTGGTTGCATCATGCGCGACGTGATCAACGCATTGCACGATCAAGACATGATGCGATCAAAGCCTTGATTCAGGCAGATTCTACAGCAGGTCTATCCACCACCTTAACCTCAGTACCAGACATCGAACGCATTACCACCCGCATCGCGTTGCAATCAGCGCG
>JANXTO010000197.1 GCA_025352365.1 Undibacterium sp.
GAAACCATGCACATAAGGCTTTTACCGCGGGCCATTCTGCACCGCGATCTTCTAGCAAAATATTGAACAAAAAATTCAGTGAGACTCGCGTCAGGCGAGCCACGTTATCGCAACGTTCGGCATTACGACCAAACCAAAACAGGTTCTCGGCCATGCGGCTGGATAAATGTGTATCGTCACGAATCAGATCACGACTAGTGGTAGTGCGCTTTAATAAATGATGGGTATCGATATGGGCATTAGCCTGCACCCAAGTGTCTTTACTACTGCCACCGCGCTGCATAGCAATCACGCGTGCATCCGGGCCAGTTGCCACACGAGTCAAACCGCCCGGCATGACGACATATCCCTTAGGCGTGGCGCAGGCATAGACCCGCAAGCCGACGGCGCTGGCGCTTAAGCTGTCTGGTGTGCCTAGCTTCCAGACCGGGGCTTGGGATAGTCGTACCAATTCTTGTGCTACATAATTTTTAGGATTGGCGCGCATTTTCGCGATAAATGCGGTGCGCACTTCACCTTTCAAATCTTGTCCGAAAACAGGGAATTCACGCAACTGTGGGAAGCTTGGTTTAATCACCAACTGGTCTAGTCTGGTGACCGCTTCTTCCAGCGCAGCAGGTTCGCCACACCACCAGGTAGCGACCGACGGCATCTTGAGCGGTACGCCCAATAAGTGTTCGCAAAGCGAGGGCAAAAAGCCGAGTAAGGCGCCTGATTCCAGCAAGTTAGAGCCCAAGCTATTGGCGATCAACACATTGCCGCGGCGTGCGACCTCGGTCAGTCCGGCCACACCTAAAGCAGAATCGGTACGTAGTTCTAACGGATCGCAAAAATCATCATCGACCCGGCGCATGATCACATGCACCCTTTGCATGCCGGACAAAGTTTTGAGCCAGACCATGCCATTGCGCACGGTCAGGTCACTACCTTCTACCAGCGGCAAACCGAGATAGCGCGCCAGATAAGTTTGCTCGTAATAGGTTTCGTTATACGGGCCTGGTGTGAGCAACACAATCAGCGGCGGTTCGCTATCACGCAGAGGTGCAGCGTTGGGCGTATTGGCGGCACATTGACGTCCCCAGTGGGCGAGACTATCGCGCAGGGTGCTAAAAAATCCCGCCAGATTTTGTACCTTCAGGTCTCGCAACAAATCAGGGAAAACCCGCGCCATCACAGCACGATTTTCTAAAGCATAACCCGCACCGGAGGGCGCCTGAGTGCGGTCGCCCACCACCCACCAGCGGCCATTTGGCGCGCGCGCAATATCCACTGCATAAAAATGCAACGCCACACCGTCACGATGCCGCATGCCGTGACAAGGTCGCAAAAATCCGGCATGCCCATGGATCAATGCTGGCGGCAATAAACCTTGGGCGAGTAATTTTTGATCGCCGTACACATCCAGCAAAATGCGGTTGAGTAACGTGGCGCGCTGGATAATGCCAGCCTCAATCCCTGCCCATTCGTCTTGCGGCAGTATCAGCGGAAGTGCATTTAAATCCCATGGGCGCTGCATGCCTTTGGCATCGGCATAGACGTTGTAAGTGACACCGTTTTCGCGTACCTGACGCTGCACTGTTTCGATGCGCTGACGCATCATATCGGGCGGCTCTGCCGATAGACTATCCAGCAAAATCCGCCAATGCGCGCGCGGCTGGTGGGTGACATCCAGCATTTCATCAAAACTACCTTGTGCTACAGGATAGTTCGCAAGCAGTTGACTCGACATAAGACTAATGATTTCTTTCAGAGATCAAGCGCAGACGGTATTGATCTGTGCTTCCTTATTACTAAATTGCTCAATTACTGAATTACTTGGCTACTTAAATTACCTATGTGCTGATTTTGGCGAACGCTACTCACCATCTACCATCTGCAACGCATTCATTTTTTTGAATACGGGAGAATAAAAGTTGAGATGCCGGGGGCGCTGAAAATTACCTCTAAATTCTGCACGCAGCAACATACTCCCCCAAATTTTATTCAAAATGACCGTATAGACCAATGATTACCTAGACAATTAAATATACTTACTACCAGTATTTAATTTAACTTTAGTCCAGATTAACAAGTGCAGAAACATATTGTGTTGTTGTTCGCCCTGATATCTTGTTTATTCCCTGCACTATTCAGCCAAGTCGGAGAATGTAGATTCACTCTATTCTCTCCGACAGCGCTCCAGCGAGCCCTTAGTATACCTGCCAACGTAAATCCAGCGTCATTGGGAAGCTAGGATTGAGATCTTCTTTGTGGACAAACATCGGTCCCGGTGTATGCCCGTGCGACCAAAACCGCGCAAAACGGCGTGCCTCTGCGGCATTGGCATTGACGGGCGAACTGGATTCGCTGCGACCTCCAGGGTGCGATACATGATAAGTACAGCCACCAATCGCACGACCGCTCCAGGTATCCACCAGATCAAAGGTCAGCGGTGCCTGAATTTTGATCGTCGGATGCAATGCCGACCAAGGGCTCCAGGCGCGAAAGCGGACGCCCGCCACGTATTCACCCGGGATACCGGTCGGATGCAGCGGCAACATGCGACCATTACAGGCAATCGTGTGACGACCAGCAGTTAAGCCACGAACCAATAACTGCATGCGTTCGACAGAAGAATCCACATAACGCGCAGTACCGCCACCAGTCATTTCCTCACCCAGCACATTCCACGGCTCAATCGCTTGGCGCAATTCCATCTCGACACCTTCATACACCACGGTACCAAAACGCGGGAAGCGGAATTCAATAAACGGATCAAACCAATGCTCTTCAAACGCATAGCCGGAGGCGCGCAAATCCTTGACCACATCACGGATGTCCTGTGCCACAAAATGCGGCAGCATCCAGCGATCATGCAAAGATGTCCCCCAATGAACGAGCTTGGCTTGATAAGGCTGACGCCAAAAACGTGCTACCAGTGCACGTAGCAACAGCATTTGCAGCAAACTCATGCGCTCGTGCGGCGGCATCTCAAACGCGCGGAACTCAACCAACCCTAAACGGCCGGTAGGGCCATCGGGCGAATACAGTTTATCGATAGAAAATTCGGAGCGATGCGTATTCCCGGTCAAATCTACCAGCAAATTGCGCAGCAAGCGATCAACCATCCAAGGCTTATCGCCCGGATGCATGGTCGGCAGCGCCTGATCCATTTGCTGAAAGGCGATTGCCAGCTCATACAAGTTGTCGTCACGCGCTTCATCCACCCGCGGCGCCTGACTGGTCGGACCGATAAACGTACCTGAGAATAAATAAGACAAGGCAGGATGATTTTGCCAGTAGGTGATTAAACTCTTTAACAAATCTGGCCGACGCAACATCGGACTGTCTTCTGGGGTGGCACCGCCAAGCGTGGCGTGATTGCCACCGCCAGTGCCGGTGTGCCGACCATCGACCATAAATTTTTCTGTACCCAAACGCGTCAGACGCGCTTCTTGGTACAGAGTGGACATGTTGTAGACCAGCTCATTCCAGCTTGCGGCCGGATGAATATTGACTTCAATCACACCCGGATCTGGTGTCACGCTAAGCAATTTGATACGAGGGTCGCGTGGCGGCGGATAACCTTCAATCCAGAGTTTTAACTTGAGCTTGGCGGCGGTGTATTCGACCACATTGACCAAGGCCAGATAATCTTCTACCCGCTTTAATGGCGGCATAAAAATATGCAGACGACCATCACGCACCTGCACGCACAAAGCGGTGTGAATGACATCGCGCGGCTCAGGTGTGCCGTTATTTAAACTGGCAACTGGTGACACTGGGATGGCAGAAGTAGCCGCAGGCGATTTCGCCATCAAAGCAGCGACTGCGGTCGGTGTTGCCCCTGCCGAGGTGGCGGCTGCAACCACTGCGGCATGTGCCGCCATAGCAGCTGTCAGCGGTGCCGAAGTTGCCGCACTGGCCGCAATTTTTGATGACGCAACAGGAAGAGGCGCAGTTGCAGACTTGGCCTTGTCGTTAGCAGCACTGATATTTGCAGTGCCGTTGCTGCTCACTGACTTGTCGTCTTTGGCCGCTGGCAAAGGCGTGCGAGGTGCGAACGGATCTACATCAAACTCATGGCGTTCTTTTTCTGGCTGTACCCATGGCAATGCACTCAGCGGCAGGCGCAAACCCATCGGTGAATCACCATCGATCAAGTATAAATGTTCACGCTTAATTGGCCACGGCGAGGTGCGCCAGGCAACACCCAAAGCAATGCTCGGGTCTGTGTCTTTGGGCTTCAGCGGCAAAACATAACCAACCACTTCGCCCAGGCCATGTTCCAGCAAACGCGCTAAGCGACGACGTTCTTCTGGCGCTTTTAAATCTGCTTTCAGCGGATCTAAATTGATGGGCAAACCCTGTTCGCGCTGCGCCTGTTGCATCACATCTTCGTAGGCTGGGATCTGGCTACCCTCTGGCAGTGACAATGCCTTAACCAGCGCCGTCATAAACAGATATGCCTCAGCATTGGTGTAACCGTCGGCTTTTTTTTCATCCGAGAATAAGCTGGCGTCCAGCCACATCGGCTGACCATCAATCCGCCAATAAATATTTAAAGCCCAGCGTGGTAAAGGTTCGCCCGGATACCATTTGCCCTGACCGTAATGCAGCATGCCGCCGGGGGCAAAATGGTTTTTTAGCCTGTGCATCAGCTCGCCGGCTAATTCTCGTTTTTTATCGCCGTGCGCCAGCGTATTCCACTGAGCACCATCCATATCGTCAATCGAGACAAAAGTAGGCTCGCCACCTTGCGTCAGGCGAACATCTTGTCGTTTTAAATCTGCATCGACTTGCTGGCCGATCAGATCAATCGCCTTCCAATCAGCGTCGGAATAAGGCTTAGTCACGCGGGGATCCTCATGGATGCGGGTAATCGTCATCTCATGATGGAAAGTCACTTCGGCCTTGTCGGTGAAACCCGTCACTGGTGCAGCAGACGATGGCAACGCGGTACACGCCAATGGAATATGCCCTTCGCTGGCCAACATGCCGGAGGTAGGATCTAAACCAATCCAGCCCGCACCAGGAATATACACTTCGGCCCAAGCATGCAAATCGGTGAAATCGACGGTAGTCCCGCTAGGGCCATCTAATGCCTCCTGATCAGCGGTGAGCTGGATTAAATAACCTGACACAAAGCGCGCCGCTAAACCCATCTGACGCAAAATTTGCACCAATAACCAGCCACTGTCGCGGCAAGAACCCGAGCGATTGGTTAAGGTTTCTTCCGGGGTCTGCACACCCGGCTCCATCCTAAGCAAATACCCGATATCACTCTGCAAACGCTGATTGATCGCGACCAAAAAATCATTGGTCAGTAAATTTTTTTTCAGAATCGCAGCGCGCGCCTCCTCAACCCACTTGGTCTGCAATTCACCCGGTTTTTCAGTCAGCAAATAGGGGCTAAGTTCTGCGCTTAGTTGTGCCGGATAACTGAAAGGAAAATGTTCAGCGTATTTCTCCACAAAAAAATCAAACGGGTTAATTACCGTCATATCGGCAACCAGATCGACGGTAAATTCCAGCACATCCGATTTTTCAGGAAAAACAAAACGACCGATGTAATTACCGTAGGGGTCTTGCTGCCAGTTGATGAAATGCTGTTCCGGCG
>JANXTO010000198.1 GCA_025352365.1 Undibacterium sp.
ACAGGATTTTCCATGGGCAGATTATAATGCGCTCCGCTATGTCTGCTAATAATTCATCCAAAAATTCTCCCAAAAAAGCCACGACTGATTTACGTCAATTGCGTGATAGCCTGCGTCAGGCTCAACAAGTGAAGCTAGAAGCAGGGCTAGAGGCCAAGCCAGAGGCTGCTAAAACTTCCGTTACGATGCCGCCAAACGCGCCTCAAGCCGCGCCGCATCAGGCGATGAGCTTAGATCAGCCAAGGATTGCTGTGCCTGCGAAGCCGAGGCCGGGTGGGGCAACGACTGTGAGGGAACAAGTGCTACCGTTCCGCAATCCGCCTCCGGTCATCACTTATCCCGAAGAGTTACCGGTGTCGGGTAAGCGTGCCGAAATCGCCGAGGCTTTGCAAAAGCATCAGGTCATCATTGTCTGTGGTGAAACCGGATCGGGTAAGACTACCCAGTTGCCAAAGATTTGTCTGGAGCTGGGGCGCGGTCTGAAAGGTTTGATTGGTCACACTCAGCCACGCCGTATTGCTGCTTCATCGACTGCCAAACGGATTGCGCAAGAGTTAAATTCGCCGCTCGGCGAGCATGTTGGCTTCAAGGTACGTTTTAATGACACCTTGAGTAAAGGTGCCTACGTCAAACTGATGACGGACGGTATTCTGTTGGCAGAGACGCAGACTGATCCGCTGCTCAGACAATACGACACGATTATCATCGATGAGGCGCATGAACGTAGTTTGAATATTGATTTTCTGCTTGGTTATCTCAAGCAGCTACTACCCAAGCGCCGTGATCTGAAAGTTATCATCACATCGGCGACGATTGATGCGCAGCGTTTTGCCAATCACTTCGCAGACGATTCTATCCATCCCGGCGGAGCGGAGCCTAAGCCAGCACCGGTGATAGAAGTATCTGGTCGCTTGTATCCGGTAGAGGTGCGTTATCGTCCAGTGCAAGAAGATGAAAAGGATAAAGAGCGCGATCTGATGACAGCGATTACGGACGCGGTCGATGAGTTGTGTCGTGTCGGGTCTGGCGATGTACTGGTGTTTTTGCCTGGTGAGCGGGAGATCCGCGATGCTGCGGAAGCCTTACGTAAACATCATCCAGATCACGTAGAAATTTTACCGCTGTTTGCCCGCTTGTCGGCACAAGAGCAGGAGCGGGTATTCAAAGTCAGCAATGCTCGCCGCATCGTGCTGGCGACGAACGTCGCAGAGACATCGCTGACAGTGCCTGGTATCCGCTATGTGGTCGATACTGGTCTGGCACGTGTCAAACGTTACAGCTACCGCAATAAGGTCGAGCAATTACAGATAGAGCCTGTTGCCCAGTCTGCAGCGAATCAGCGCGCTGGTCGTTGCGGCCGTGTCGCTGCGGGCGTTTGCATACGTTTGTATGAAGAGACCGATTATATCCAGCGGCCAAAATTTACAGAACCGGAAATTCTACGATCGTCCTTGGCTGCTGTGATCTTGCGCATGAAGTCTCTGCATTTGACCGATGTTGAAACCTTTCCATTTATCGAGCCGCCCCCTGGTCGTGCCATTGCGGATGGCTATCAGTTGTTGCAAGAATTAGGTGCGATGGATGAGGGCAATCAGCTCACACCTACCGGTAAGCAACTCGCTAAATTGCCGCTCGATCCGCGCGTCGGACGCATGATTCTGGCAGCGCGTGATCATCATGCATTGAGCGAAGTGCTGATCATTGCCGCCGCCTTGTCGGTGCAAGACCCACGTGATCGTCCGATGGAGGCGCAAGCTGCAGCTGATCTCGCTCACAAAAAATTCGCGGATGAAAAATCAGAATTTACCTCATATCTAAAAATCTGGAAATGGTTTGAAGACGCGATAGAGCACAAAAAAACAAATCGTCAGTTACAAGATAATTGCCGTGCGAATTTTCTTTCGCAAATGCGTTTGCGGGAGTGGCGCGATGTACATAGTCAATTGCTGACGATCGTGAAAGAGCAGGCATGGCGCATGAATGAAGCGCCAGCGACATATGAACAATTGCACATGGCACTGCTGACTGGCCTGCTTGGCAATATCGGCTACAAGTCGGATGAGGAGGCGCATTATCTGGGAGCACGCGGCATCAAGTTTTATATCTGGCCGGGTTCTACTCTAGCGAAGAAGGCAGGGCGTTGGGTGATAGCGGCAGAGTTAGTCGACACCACGCGTTTATATGGCCGCTGTATCGCCCAATTGCAGCCGGAATGGCTGGAGAAAATTGGCGGCCATTTACTGAAAAAATCCTATGGCGAGCCGCGTTGGGAAAAACGTACCGGACAAGTTTCCGCGTTCGAACGGGCAACCTTGTATGGCCTTGTGGTGTATAGCCAACGGCGTATTCAATATGGTTTGACGCATCCAGCCGAGGCGCGCGAAATATTTATCCGTGATGCACTCGTCGGCGGTGAGTTGGATACTCGCTTGCCTTTCTTTGCACATAATCAAAAACTAGTGCGTGAGATTGAAAATCTGGAACATAAATCCCGTCGTTTGGATGTACTGGTGGATGACGAGTTGATCGCAGCGTTCTATGACAAATATATTCCTGCTGGTGTGTACAACGCTGTATTGCTGGAGCAATGGCATAAAGACGCGGTGAGGGAAAATCCTAAGCTGCTGTACCTGAATAAAGATGAATTGATGCGCCATGAGGCAGCAGGCATCACGACGGATTTATTCCCTAAAACGATGCAAGTAACTGGCGTCGCGCTGCAACTCAGCTATCACTTTGAACCCGGTAGTCCGCGTGATGGGGTCACTTTAAGCGTACCCTTGTTCTCACTGAATCAGGTATCTGCGGAGCGTAGCGAATGGCTGGTGCCCGGTATGCTCAAAGAAAAAGTACATTTACTGATTAAATCTTTGCCACAAAAAATCCGTCGGCATTGTGTGCCGCTGCCAGATTATGCAGCGGGTTTTTGTGAGCGCAATGAGTTTGGTACCGGTAATTTAATCGACGTGGTAATCGCTGATATCCGTGAGCAAACAGGCTTGCTCTGTAAGACGACTGATTTTAAGTCTGAGACTTTGCCGGTTCATTTGACGATGAATTTTAAGGTGGTTGACGAGCACGGCCGTCAGTTAGAAATGGGGCGTAATCTATCGACTTTACGAGCCGAGTTTGGCGGACAAGCGAGGGAGAGTTTTCAGCGAATTGCTTCTGCTGAAAAATTGGCGTTGCTGGAGTCTGGTAGTAATACGTACCATTCCAATGCGTCCAATGTGAAGGCAGTGGCGGAACCCATTACTCATGCTGGAGTGAGTCGTAATCAAGCATCGCCCGCGACGTCAACGGCAAAAGCTAGCACGGTACAGCAAGCAAAACTGCAAGAAAATCTGACCGCCTGGACTTTTGATGAGCTACCAGAATTGCTTGAAGTCCAGCAAGGTAAGCAAACCTTGATCGGTTACCCGGCGTTGGTTGATAAGCTCACGCATTGCCATATCGAGGTCTTTGATGATCCTGATGAAGCGGCTCGCGTACATCGCATCGGTATGCGTCGCCTATTCGCTTTGCAACTAAAAGAGCAAGTCAAATTTTTGGAAAAAAATATCCCGGGTTTGCAGCAAATGGGCATGCAGTTTATGGTCTTTGGTTCGCAAGAGGAGTTGCGTGATCAGATCATCCAGACCGCGATTGAACGTGCTTGTTTACAGCATCCTTTACCAAGTAATTCCGGTGAGTTTAATAAGCGCAGAGAAGAGGGTAAAGGGCGCTTAAATTTACTCGCTAATGAAATCGCCAGACTTGCCGCACTAATTTTGGCGGAATATCATAGCTTACCGAAAAAATTGCAGGGTATTAAAGCGCATGCGCTTGCGGAACGTGATTTACAAGCGCAGTTGCAACAACTGATTGGTAAGCGCTTTATTGCTGAGAATGACTTCACGCAGTTATCGCATTTTCCACGCTATCTGAAAGCGATTACGGTGCGCTTAGAAAAGTTGCGGGCTGACCCGGCACGTGATGCCAAATTGCTGGCCGAATGGAATAGCGTCGCCCAACCGTGGCAGAGAATGCCGCGTAAATCCGGTGCAGATGCTGATCCAAAATTGACTGAGTTCCGCTGGTTGTTGGAGGAGCTGCGAGTCTCTCTATTCGCTCAAGAGTTGCGTACACCGATGCCTGTGTCAGTTAAGCGCTTGCAGAAAGTGTGGGAGAGTTTGCAGCGCTGATGTTCTGTAGACTGAAAAAAAATGCCGATCTTTATCGGCATTTTTTTATTGATCGACACTTTTGATTTAGCTACTTTTTAATCAGGGCGATTTTTTTCTCAGGATCAGACTGACGATGGCGATCACGATCAGTATGGGCAATAAGGCAGGAAGAATTGCCAATAGGATCGCACCAGCAATCACTGCAAATAACAACACCAAAAATATCGACACACCCGCCAGTACGACGCCTGTAATGCCAATGGCAAAAACCACCGCCAGTAGCCCAATCATGACGCCGCCTGCCGCTATGCCAACCCCTGCAAAGCCGTGTACGGATTCGCCATCGATCATGATCGACGAGGTATCCATTGAAAAATAGGTAGCGCAGATCAGAGCCAGGATCGTCGCTAAAACGCTAAAAGTGACGAGGTAGTTGCGTGTGGAGTTTGTCATGATGGCACCCTTAAAAAATCGTTAAGAACATCAACATCTTCTGTGTTGATGCGATGAGTGCATGATAGGCAAGCAGCTGGCGATGCTCAATTCACTTGCGACAGACTGCAAGAAACGTGGTTTCAATGGAAATTGAGCAAGATGAGCGGGGCGAAAGAATGTTGAGTCGAGTCGGTGGCCAAGCTGATATTCGTATAAGTCGGGAATCATTCGTCAGTGATTTATTCCCGACCAGGATTTACTTTTGCAGGCGTAAATTCGACATTATTTTTATATACTCCCCTATATTTTTGTAGAATATGCCGTATCGTCCAATGATTATATGGACACTGTAGCTATACTAATTAGGAGTATATATTAAGCCGAGATTTTTCTTTCGATGCACGAGAGGTGCCATTTGATTGCTGACGGTGCGTTTTTAGTCATTTTTGATGCTCTTCGTTGCTCATGGCTCGCCATGAGCGCCGTATTTACAACAAACTCGCGTCAAAACTATCTTGAAAAGCGCATCCGTTATCAGCTCAAATCCTCAATCCAGGGTTGCAATCACCGGTGCGTGGTCAGATGGTTGCTCCCATTTACGCGGTACTTTGTCGATGACGCAAGCGGTGCAACGTGCTGCCAGCGGCGCCGACAACAGAATATGGTCGATACGCACACCTTTGTTCAAGCGGAAACCCAACTGGCGATAATCCCACCAGCTAAAAGATTTATCTGCCTGTTCAAACATTCTGAAACTGTCTTTCAGACCCAGATCAACCAATGCTTGCAACGCGGCGCGCTCCGGTGGAGAGACTAAATTCATCCCTTCCCAAGCAGCGGGATCATGCACGTCCCTATCTTCGGGGGCAATGTTGTAGTCACCCAGCAACGCTAATTGCGGATATTGTTGTAACTCTTGTTGTATCCATTGATGCAGTGCGGCGAGCCAGCTTAATTTGTAGGGATATTTCTCTGAGTCGAGCGCCTGTCCGTTCGGCACATAAGCACAAACGATGCGCATCCCTTCGATAGTCGCGGCAATGATGCGTTGTTGCTCATCAGGGAACAGCGGATTGTTTTTCTGCACATCGCTGATCGCATGGCGCGAGATGATGGCGACGCCGTTGTAGGTTTTTTGTCCGGTAAAAGCCACGTGATAACCCGCAGCCTCAATCTCCGCCTGTGGAAATTTATCATCCGTGAGTTTGGTTTCTTGTATGCAGAGTATATCGACGGGATTGCTCTCCAGCCAGGTTAATACTTGTGGTAGGCGAACCTTAAGGGAGTTAACATTCCAGGTGACTAATTTCATGATGGATATCCTGCTACAAGGTTAGGTGGTTGGTGTGGTTGGAGTAATGTTGACGTTTTCTGACTACAGAGGTATTAATGAGTCGAAAAACGCTAAGTTTAACGAAGACCCTAAGTGCTAAATAAAGTGCAAAATAAAATGCCAAATAAAAAGCGTGCAATGCTAAGGCAAGGCACGCTTTTTAATTTTTCGTCAAACCAGGCAGGGCGTTATTTTCTTAACGAACGCCCTATAAATTCAAACGATTTTAGCCAGCACGATTGATCAAGAACATGGTCAGCAAGGGAACTGGACGACCGGTAGAACCTTTGGCTGCGCCAGATTTCCATGCTGTGCCAGCGATATCCAGATGCGCCCAAGTGTATTTCTTGGTGAAGCGTTCCAGGAAACACGCTGCAGTAATACTGCCACCAGCCGGACCACCGATGTTCGCCATATCAGCAAAATTTGATTTCAGTTGCTCGTTATAAGCTTCTTCAATCGGCATACGCCATGCGGTATCACCGGTTTGCTTACCAGCGGTCAGCAATTCAGTCGCCAGCGCATCATGTGCCGCGTCATGGCGTGTGAACAAGCCAGTGTTGTGATGGCCTAAAGACGTGACGCAAGCGCCGGTCAGTGTTGCGACGTCAACTACGGCGGATGGTTTGAAGCGCTCGGTGTAAGTCAGTGCGTCGCACAAAATCAGACGACCTTCTGCATCTGTGTTCAAAATTTCTATCGTTTGACCAGACATGGACGTAACGATATCACCCGGGCGGGTAGCGCTACCGGAAGGCATATTTTCGCAAGTTGGGATGACTGCGACGACATTCAGCTTCAACTTCATTTCGCCAATCGCACGCATAGTACCGAGGACAGAGGCCGCACCACCCATGTCGTATTTCATTTCATCCATACCGGCGCCGCCTTTGAGCGAGATACCGCCGGAGTCAAATGTAATACCTTTACCGACCAGTACGGTTGGCGCATCTTTGGCTTTGCCGCCCATGTGTTTTAACACGATGAACTTTGGTGGTTCGACAGAGCCATTGGTGACTGACAGAAAGCTGTTCATTTTGAGCGCTTGCAATTGCTTGCGATCTAATACTTCTATGCCCATTTTGTAATCGGTAGCGATTTTTTTCGCTGTCGTTGCAAGATAAGTTGGCGTGCAGATGTTGGGAGGCAAATTCCCCAATTCTTTGGTTAAATCCATGCCGTTGGCCAGCGCAATGCTTTGTGCCAGGGCATTTTTTGCAGCAGTTGCTTCTGCTGGACCAACACCGAAAGCGACTTTTTTAACGCCAGTGCTTGTCGTATCTTTTTTGCTTTTGAGGCCGTCAGCACGGAAAATCGATTCGTGGAAAGCGAGTACAGCAGTGCGTATTTCCCAGGCAGTGTCACGCTCTTTAACTGATGGTAGAGCTAGTGTTGCGTCATTTGCGCCGAGGTTTGCCAAGGCACGTGCAGCGGCATTGACTGCCTGCGTGAACGCTTTTTCTGATATGGTTGCGACTTCTTCGCCTAAACCAACTAGCAAAACACGTTCTGCTGAGACATTGGCAACATTGCGCAGTAATAATGATGAGCCGATTTTGCCTGTGATGTCACCGTATTTGAGTGCAGCAGCGATGTCGCCTTTGCTATCCAATGCGGAAGCAGAGGCGGATAATTTTTTGTTTTC
>JANXTO010000200.1 GCA_025352365.1 Undibacterium sp.
CTTGTCCAAAGACGAAGGTGGTCGTCACACACCATTCTTCAACAACTACCGTCCACAGTTCTACTTCCGCACAACGGACGTAACTGGCTCGATCGAGTTGCCGAAGGATAAAGAAATGGTCATGCCAGGTGACAACGTCTCTATCACAGTAAAGTTGATCAACCCGATTGCGATGGAAGAAGGCTTGCGCTTCGCGATTCGTGAAGGTGGTCGTACTGTGGGTGCTGGTGTTGTTGCTAAAATCTTGGCCGATTAATTCAGTCAGAGTTCGTAGAAGTTTTGAGTTGATTTCGAAGTAAATATAGCGGCTTGCCAAGGCCGCTATATTTGTCAAGTCGTTCTAAGTTGTAGGGGTGTAGCTCAATTGGCAGAGCGTCGGTCTCCAAAACCGAAGGTTGTAGGTTCGATTCCTACCGCCCCTGCCACCATCAAAGCCACAAGGCGCCGAAAGTAAATAAAGTATGTCTAACCAATCCGTACAAACTGTAAGCACAACGAATGATAAATATAAAATCATTCTGGCGGTTGTTGCTGCGGTTGCTGGTGTTGCTGCTTTTTATGTCCTTGTGAATCAGCCGGGTTATATTCGTGCGGCAGCGTTAGTTGTTGGCTTATTGGTTGCTGTTGGATTGACCTGGTCGTCAGAAACCGGGCGTAACTTTGTTTCTTTTGCCAAAGAATCAGTACGCGAAGTAAAAAAGGTTGTTTGGCCTACTCGTAAGGAGGCTGGTCAAATTACTGCTGTTGTATTTGGATTTGTATTAGTAATGGCTCTTTTTCTCTGGGGCACTGATAAATTTCTCGAATTTCTATTGTTAGATGTAGTTCTTGGATGGAAATCATAATGACCGAGCACATTCAGGAAGATCAAGATGGTGCAGAACCTAGTGTCTCTGTGCCTAAAAGTGCTAAAAGATGGTACGTAGTTCACGCTTATTCTGGTATGGAAAAAAGTGTACAGCGCGCCTTGATGGAGCGTATTGAGCGTGCAGAAATGCAAGACAAATTCGGACAGATTCTGGTTCCCACCGAAGAAGTTATTGAAGTAAAGAATGGTAAAAAAGCAGTAACAGAGCGCCGCTTATTTCCAAGTTATGTTTTCGTTGAGATGGAAATGACTGACGACACTTGGCATTTGGTCAAAAATACCAGCAAGGTTACAGGTTTTATAGGTGGAAAATCAAATAAGCCTGCGCCTATCCCTCAGCGTGAGGTTGATAAGATTTTGCAGCAAATGCAAGACGGCGTTGAGAAGCCAAGGCCAAAAATATTGTATGAAGTGGGTGAAGTTGTTCGAATTAAAGATGGTCCATTTACTGACTTCAACGGTAATGTTGAGGAAGTAAACTACGAGAAATCGAAAGTTCGAGTCACTGTTACGATTTTCGGACGAGCAACTCCAGTAGAGCTGGATTTTGGTCAGGTAGAAAAAGTGTAAAGAATTAACGTCATTCAGTACGGTAGGTTAGCAATAATTTAAAAACTGAAAAGCGGTAAACAGAGGAGCCCATCATTGCATTTACTGCTATGTCGGGCGCTACTACTCAACTAATGAAGGAGCCATCATGGCAAAGAAAATTATTGGTTTTATCAAGCTGCAAGTGCCAGCTGGTAAAGCAAACCCATCCCCGCCAATCGGACCAGCTTTGGGTCAACGTGGTTTGAACATTATGGAATTCTGCAAGGCGTTTAACGCACAGACTCAAGGTGTAGAGCCAGGTATGCCGATTCCTGTTGTGATCACTGCATTTGCTGATAAGTCTTTCACTTTCGTAATGAAGACGCCTCCAGCAACCTATATGATCAAAAAAGCAGCTGGTATCACTAAAGGTTCAGCGAAGCCTCATACTGATAAAGTTGGTAGCATCACACGTAAGCAAGCAGAAGAAATCGCGACAACAAAACGCGCTGATTTGACTGCCGCTGATATGGACGCAGCAGTGCGCACGATCGCGGGTTCTGCACGCTCCATGGGTATCACGGTAGAGGGACTGTAATGGCTAAGTTATCCAAAAAAGCAAAATTGCTCAAAACCAAAGTTGATCGTTTAAAAGTTTACTCTTTTGATAATGCGGTAACTTTGATCAAAGAATGCGCAACAGCAAAGTTCAATGAATCCATTGACGTTTCAATCCAACTTGGTGTTGATCCAAAGAAATCAGATCAAGTAGTTCGCGGATCAGTTGTATTACCTTCCGGCACTGGTAAAACAGTCCGCGTTGCGGTATTTGCTCAAGGTGCTAAGGCTGAAGAAGCAAAAGCTGCCGGTGCTGACATCGTTGGTATGGAGGATTTGGCTGAACGCGTTAAAGCCGGCGATATGCCGTTCGACATCGTTATTGCATCTCCAGATACAATGCGTATCGTTGGTACTTTAGGTCAGATTTTAGGCCCGCGTGGTTTAATGCCTAATCCAAAAGTTGGTACTGTGACTCCAGACGTTGCGACAGCAGTTAAAAATGCAAAAGCAGGTCAAGTTCAATACCGTACAGATAAAGCAGGCATTATTCATTCAACTATTGGTCGTAAATCTTTCGCTGATGGTGATCTGAAGGCAAACTTAGTAGCTTTAGTTGAAGCATTGAATAAAGCGAAGCCAGCTTCCAGCAAGGGTGTTTATCTGCGTAAGATTTCTCTGTCATCCACAATGGGTGCTGGTGTACGCATTGACCATGGCAACCTGGTTGGTTAATCAAGAATTAAGTCCGTACATTGATAAAGATGTACGGCCAATCTTTGGGCTGGCTAATAAATTTTAATTAGTCAGAGTGTCAAAGACCGTTGGGCTTAATTTATTTCTAATAAGTTAAGTTAAATCGTAAGAGAGTAATCTCAAGTACCCAACGCAGATGGTGTACCCGGATAAGTTTTGTAGTTACATACTGTTAATCCAGTAAAACTCCTAACTTCGGACGCCGTGTTCGAAACGATATGAGGGAGACACATCATCCTGATGTGAAGACTGAGTATCATAATTGGAGGTTGACCGTGAGTCTCAATCTGAATGATAAAAAAGCCGTCGTCGCTGAAGTCTCTGCAAAAGTAGCAACTGCTCAGACTATCGTCGTAGCTGAATATCGTGGTATCCAGGTCGGTCATTTGACGCAATTGCGTGCTAACGCACGTGCTCAAGGTGTGTACATGCGAGTATTGAAAAATACACTTGCACGTCGTGCTGTTGAGGGAACTGTGTTTGCAAGCCTCGCTTCTGAAATGACTGGTCCGTTGATCTATGCGATCTCGGAAGATGCTGTTGCAGCTGCAAAAGTTGTTCAAGATTTTGCAAAAAGCAATGACAAATTAGTCGTAAAGGCAGGTAACTATGCTGGTAAATCGCTAGATAAAGCTGGCGTTATGGCATTGGCAAGCATTCCTGCTCGTGAAGTGTTGTTGGCGCAAGTGTTAGGTATGATGCAGGCTCCTGTATCTGGCTTCGCACGCGCTTTGGCCGCACTCGCAGCAAAGAAAGAATCTGATTCACCTGCAGCACCAGTAGCAGAAGTTACTGAAGCCGTTGCTGAATAAGATTTTTCGTCAAATACTGAATTAATGTAATTTATAAATTGGAGTTTCAAATGGCAATTAGCAAAGACGATATCCTGGAAGCCGTAGGCGCGATGTCCGTAATGGACTTGAACGACTTGGTTAAGGCATTCGAAGAAAAATTTGGCGTATCTGCTGCTGCAATGTCTTCTGGCCCAGCCGCTGGTCCAGCTGCTGTTGTAGAAGAGCAAACAGAATTCAACGTGGTCCTGACTGAAGTTGGCGCAAATAAAGTCGGCGTAATTAAAGCAGTTCGCGAGTTGACAGGTTTGGGCTTGAAAGAAGCTAAAGACGTAGTTGATGGCGCACCGAAAACAGTTAAAGAAGCTGTTTCCAAAGTCGATGCTGAAGCTGCTAAGAAGAAATTGGAAGATGCTGGCGCGAAAGCAGAAATTAAGTAATATTGCAATAATAAGGCAGATCTTGGGATTTGCCTAAGTCAAAGGCAGGAATCTTCTCGAAAGAGAAGGTTCCTCTTTGGCTTCTTTGTCGTTGTAATGATGTTATTTAGGTAATGTCGTTTCAGTTGTATTTTTTTGTTCTGGAAATTCATAAGGTTAAGGGCTGAGACTTGAGGTTTCTTTTTGTAATTGTTACACCAATTATGTTTTGAATCCTGAATTCTCCATCCTTCCTTGTCACTAACGGAGTGTCCATGCACTACTCATTTACTGAGAAGAAGCGCATTCGTAAGTCTTTCGCGAAACGCGCTAACGTTCACAACGTTCCGTTCCTGCTGGCGACCCAGCTCGAGTCATATTTAGGATTTTTACAGGCCGACAAAACAGCGTCTGCTCGTAAAAATGAGGGCTTGCAGTCAGCCTTCACCTCAATATTCCCGATCGTGTCGCATAACGGGTTCGCACGTCTTGAATTTCTATCCTATGTTTTAGGTGATCCTGCTTTTGACGTCAAGGAATGTCAACAGCGTGGTCTTACTTTTGCATCTCCTTTACGTGCCAAGGTACGTTTGGTAATTCTTGATAAAGAATCGCCAACTAAACCAGTTGTTAAAGAAATGAAAGAGCAAGAAGTCTATATGGGTGAATTGCCACTCATGACGACTACGGGCTCTTTCGTCATCAACGGTACTGAGAGGGTTATCGTTTCTCAGTTGCACCGTTCCCCTGGCGTGTTTTTTGAACATGACAGAGGTAAGACTCACTCATCAGGTAAATTATTATTTTCGGCAAGGATTATCCCCTACCGTGGATCATGGTTAGATTTTGAGTTCGATCCTAAAGATATTTTGTTCTTCCGCATCGATCGTCGTCGCAAGATGCCTGTAACTATCTTGTTGCGTGCTATTGGCATGAACAACGAGCAGATACTGGCAAACTTCTTCGTATTTGATAACTTTACTTTGCATAATGACGGCGCTGAAATGGAATTCGTTTCTGAGCGTCTGCGTGGCGAGGTTGCGCGTTTCGATATCTCTGATAAAGCTGGTAAAGTAATTGTCGCCAAAGATAAACGTATTAATGCTAAGCATGTACGTGAGATCGATGTTGCTGGTATTAAGCATATTTCGGTTCCAGAAGATTATCTGTTGGGTCGCGTATTAGCTAAAAATATCGTCGATGGCGATACTGGTGAAGTTATTGCTAATGCAAATGATGAATTGACAGAAGAATTGATGGGTCGCTTGCGTGACGCGAAGGTTGGAACTATACAGACTTTGTACACCAACGATTTGGATCAAGGTTCTTATATTTCTCAGACTTTGCGTGCTGACGATACAGCGGATCAGATGGCTGCTCGCGTCGCAATTTATCGTATGATGCGCCCAGGCGAACCGCCAACAGAAGATTCAGTCGAAGCCCTGTTCAATGGCTTGTTCTACAGTGAAGATCGTTACGATTTATCCGCTGTTGGTCGTATGAAGTTCAACCGCCGTATCGGTCGTGATGAGCTGACTGGCGCGATGACCTTGTCTAACGAAGACGTACTGGCAGTGATTAAGATTTTGGTGGAACTGCGCAATGGTCGCGGTGAAGTCGACGATATTGATCACTTGGGTAATCGCCGTGTTCGTTGTGTTGGTGAGTTGGCTGAAAATCAATTCCGTGCTGGTCTGGTGCGTGTTGAGCGCGCGGTCAAAGAGCGTCTGGGTCAGGCTGAAGCCGACAACCTGATGCCACACGACTTGATCAATTCCAAGCCTATCTCTGCTGCAATTCGTGAGTTTTTTGGTTCTTCACAACTGTCTCAGTTTATGGATCAAACCAACCCATTGTCTGAGATCACGCACAAGCGCCGTATCTCTGCACTTGGACCTGGTGGTTTGACACGTGAACGTGCAGGTTTTGAAGTGCGTGACGTTCATCCGACTCATTATGGTCGCGTCTGCCCGATCGAGACACCAGAGGGGCCAAACATTGGTTTGATCAACTCACTGGCTTTGTATGCTCGTTTGAATGAATATGGTTTCCTAGAGACGCCATATCGTAAAGTGGTTGACAGTAAAATCACGCAACAAATCGATTACTTGTCCGCGATTGAAGAAGGTCGTTACATTATTGCTCAGGCGAATGCGACGATTGACGGTGCTGGCACATTAGTTGATGAATTGGTATCTGCCCGTGAAGCGGGTGAAACGATTCTGGTTTCTCCAGAGCGTATCCAGTACATGGACGTGGCAACGGGTCAGGTAGTTTCTGTCGCAGCGTCTTTGATTCCTTTCCTGGAACACGATGATGCGAACCGCGCTTTGATGGGTGCCAACATGCAGCGTCAAGCAGTTCCTTGTTTGCGCCCTGAAAAAGCATTTGTCGGTACAGGTATCGAACGTACTGTCGCAGTCGATTCTGGTACAACAGTACAAGCATTGCGCGGCGGTAAAGTCGATTACATTGATGCGGGTCGTATCGTTATTCGTGTGAATGATGCTGAAGCACAAGCTGGTGAAGTCGGTGTAGACATCTACAACTTGATCAAGTACACACGTTCTAACCAAAATACCAATATCAACCAACGTCCTATCGTTAAAGTCGGCGATATGGTTGCGAAGGGTGACGTTTTGGCTGACGGTGCCTCCACCGATCTGGGTGAATTGGCTCTCGGTCAAAACATGCTGGTTGCATTTATGCCATGGAATGGTTATAACTTTGAAGATTCGATTCTGATCTCTGAAAAAGTAGTAGCTGATGATCGTTACACATCGATTCATATCGAAGAGTTATCTGTTGTTGCTCGTGATACCAAGTTAGGTGCAGAGGAAATCACTCGTGATATCTCCAATCTGGCTGAGAACCAGTTAGCACGTCTGGATGAGGCTGGTATCGTTTATATTGGTGCTGAAGTGACTGCTGGCGATACATTGGTTGGTAAAGTAACGCCGAAAGGCGAAACACAACTGACACCAGAAGAAAAACTATTGCGCGCGATTTTCGGTGAAAAAGCATCCGACGTTAAAGATACTTCCTTGCGTGTGCCATCTGGCATGGTTGGTACTGTTATTGACGTTCAAGTATTCACTCGTGAAGGTATCCAGCGCGACAAACGTGCTCAGCAAATTATTGATGATGAGCTGAAACGCTATCGTCTTGATTTGAACGATCAGTTACGTATTGTTGAGGGTGATGCTTTCGAACGTCTGGAGCGCATGTTGATCGGCAAAGTCGCTAATGGCGGCCCAGCTAAATTGGCAAAAGGTAGCAAGATTACTAAGGAATACTTAGCTGATCTGGATAAATATCACTGGTTTGATATTCGTCCGGCAGATGATGATGCTGCTAAAGCTTTGGAAGCGATTAAAGATTCCATCGCTGAAAAACGTCATCAGTTCGATCTGGCTTTCGAAGAAAAACGTACCAAGCTGACACAGGGCGATGAACTGCCACCGGGCGTACAAAAAATGGTCAAGGTTTACCTGGCTGTTAAACGTCGCTTGCAACCTGGTGACAAGATGGCGGGTCGCCACGGTAACAAAGGTGTGGTTTCACGTATTGTTCCTATCGAAGACATGCCTTACATGGCGGATGGTACTCCAGCTGACATCGTACTGAACCCATTGGGTGTTCCTTCACGGATGAACGTTGGTCAGGTTCTGGAAGTGCATTTGGGCTGGGCAGCTAAAGGTCTGGGCTTGCGCATCGGTGAAATGTTAAAAGCCAAAGTGAAGATCGAAGAGCTACGTGGCTTCTTGAAACAGATTTATAACGAATCTGGGAAGAAAGAAGACATCGATGGTTTTTCTGATTCCGATATTTTGGAATTGACAAGTAACCTGAAAAACGGTGTTCCGTTTGCAACACCGGTGTTCGATGGTGCGCATGAGGGCGAAATTCGTCGCATGCTTGATTTGGCTTATCCTGACCATATCGCTAAGCAACTCGGTATGACACCTTCGAAGAATCAAGTGACTTTGTATGATGGTCGCACTGGTGAGGCATTTGAGCGTAGCGTGACAGTTGGTTATATGCACGTACTGAAACTGCACCATTTGGTTGATGACAAGATGCATGCTCGCTCTACTGGTCCTTACTCTCTGGTTACTCAGCAGCCACTCGGTGGTAAAGCGCAGTTCGGTGGTCAGCGTTTCGGTGAGATGGAAGTTTGGGCTTTGGAAGCGTACGGCGCATCGTATGTCTTGCAAGAGATGTTGACAGTGAAGTCGGATGACGTGAATGGTCGTACCAAAGTGTACGAAAATCTCGTCAAGGGCGATCACGTGATCGATGCCGGTATGCCGGAATCCTTCAACGTGTTGGTCAAAGAAATTCGCTCCCTCGGTATTGATATCGATCTCTCACGGGATTAAGCGACAACTAGCAGTATTGGCCGTCTCTGAGCAAGAACTTGGAGACGGCATAAGTATTTATAGCCGTTTAGAATTTTTTGTTCCCGGTATTGGCGGAACCTACTTAAAACCTGGGCTCTCCCGTTGATGCGAACAGGGTTTAAGCAAAAAACTCTTGTACCATCCAGCACTAGCGTTTACCTCACTGGAGTGACACACATGAAAGCACTGCTCGATCTATTCAAGCAAGTTCAGCCCAACGAACAATTCGACGCGATCAAAATTGGTCTCGCGTCCCCCGAGAAAATCCGTTCGTGGTCCTACGGCGAAGTAAAAAAGCCGGAAACCATCAACTATCGTACGTTTAAACCAGAGCGCGACGGTTTGTTTTGCGCCAAAATTTTTGGCCCTATCAAAGATTACGAATGCCTATGCGGTAAGTACAAGCGTTTGAAGCATCGCGGTGTTATCTGCGAAAAATGCGGTGTAGAAGTTACTTTAGCTAAGGTGCGTCGTGAGCGCATGGGTCATATTGAGTTGGCTTCTCCAACTGCACACATCTGGTTCCTGAAGTCACTGCCATCCCGTCTGGGTATGGTACTGGATATGACTTTGCGGGATATCGAACGTGTTTTGTATTTTGAAGCCTATGTTGTGACCGATCCTGGTATGACTCCGCTGAAAAAATGCCAGATCATGTCGGAAGATGATTACGCTGCTAAGTATGAAGAACATGGTGATGAGTTCACGGCGTTCATGGGTGCAGAAGGTATCCGTGAATTGCTGCGTTCTATCGACATCGACCGTGATGCAGAGACTTTGCGCGTTGAGCTGAAAGAATCAAAATCTGAAGCCAAGATCAAGAAATATGCTAAGCGTCTGAAAGTACTTGAAGCATTCCAACGTTCTGGTATCAAGCCAGACTGGATGATCATGGAAGTGCTGCCAGTATTGCCGCCAGAATTGCGTCCGTTGGTACCGTTGGATGGCGGTCGTTTTGCGACTTCCGATCTGAACGATTTATATCGTCGCGTCATTAACCGTAATAATCGTCTGAAGCGTCTGATGGAATTGCGCGCACCAGAAATCATTACCCGCAATGAAAAGCGTATGTTGCAAGAAGCCGTGGACTCATTGTTAGACAATGGTCGTCGCGGTAAAGCAATGACAGGCGCGAATAAGCGTCCGCTGAAATCATTGGCTGAGATGATCAAAGGTAAAGGCGGCCGTTTCCGTCAAAACTTGTTGGGTAAGCGCGTCGATTATTCTGGCCGTTCAGTCATCGTGGTTGGTCCGCAACTGAAATTGCATCAGTGCGGTTTGCCTAAGTTGATGGCGTTAGAATTGTTCAAGCCTTTTATTTTTAATAAATTGGAATTGATGGGTCTGGCAACAACGATCAAAGCAGCGAAGAAATTAGTTGAGATTCAAGAGCCAGTTGTTTGGGATATCTTGGAAGAAGTGATCCGTGAACATCCGATCATGTTGAACCGTGCGCCGACATTGCACCGTTTGGGTATTCAGGCGTTTGAGCCAGTGTTGATTGAAGGTAAAGCGATCCAGTTGCATCCACTGGTCTGCGCCGCATTCAATGCCGACTTTGACGGCGATCAAATGGCGGTTCACGTTCCTTTGTCGATCGAAGCACAAATGGAAGCCCGCACACTGATGCTGGCATCCAACAATATTCTGTTCCCGTCTAACGGCGAACCGTCTATCGTACCTTCGCAAGATATCGTTTTGGGCCTGTACTACGCTTCCCGTGAAAAAATTAACGGTAAGGGCGAGGGCATGATGTTCCCCGATGTTTCAGAAGCGATCCGCGCCTGGGACAACAAGGAAGTCGAACTCAGCACACGTATCACCGTGCGTATTACAGAATTTCCAAAAGATCTGGAAACGGGTGAGTTCGTCAAAACCATCAAACGTTACGAAACCACGGTTGGTCGCGCAATTTTGTCAGAAATTTTGCCAAAAGGTTTGCCTTTCACCGTACTCAATCGTGCGTTAAAGAAAAAAGAAATCTCTAAACTGATCGACACCTCTTTCCGTAAGTGCGGTTTGCGCGCAACGGTTGTGTTTGCCGATCAACTGATGCAAATGGGTTTCCGCCTCGCGACACGCGCTGGTATTTCTATCTGTATCGATGACATGTTGGTACCGCCACAAAAAGTCACACTGATTGCAGCGGCTGAGCATGAGGTGAAACAGATCGAGCAGCAATATGCGTCTGGTCTGGTAACTGCTGGTGAGCGTTATAACAAGGTTGTGGATATCTGGGGCAAGACCGGTGATGAAGTCGGTAAGGCCATGATGGATCAGCTCAAGGTAGAAGATGTTATCCGCCGCGATGGTACTAAAGGTACGCAAGAATCTTTCAACGCTATTTACATGATGGCTGACTCCGGTGCGCGTGGTTCTGCTGCACAGATTCGTCAGTTAGCAGGTATGCGCGGACTGATGGCAAAACCGGATGGTTCGATCATTGAAACACCGATCACCGCGAACTTCCGCGAAGGTCTAAACGTGTTGCAATACTTTATTTCCACTCACGGTGCACGTAAAGGTCTGGCCGATACGGCGTTGAAGACGGCTAACTCCGGTTACCTGACACGTCGCTTGGTTGACGTTACCCAAGATCTGGTCGTCATCGAAGATGATTGCGGTACTGCCAACGGTGCGTCGATGAAAGCGATTGTTGAAGGTGGTGAAGTTAATGTGCCTTTGCGTGACCTGATTTTGGGTCGTGTTGCCGCCAACGATATCGTCAATCCAGAAACACAAGCCAATTTGTATGATGCCGGTACATTGCTGGATGAAAACGCAGTTGAAGAGATCGAACGTCTGGGTATCGACGAAGTCAAAGTACGTACGCCACTGACATGCGACACACGCTACGGTTTGTGCGCAATGTGTTACGGCCGTGACCTCGGTCGAGGTTCTATGGTCAATGCGGGTGAAGCAGTTGGTGTTATCGCTGCGCAGTCGATTGGTGAGCCAGGTACTCAGTTGACAATGCGTACCTTCCACATCGGTGGTGCCGCATCCCGTGCAGCGATTGCTTCTTCCGTTGAAGCTAAGTCTAACGGTACGATTCGCTTCACCGTTACCATGCGTTATGTGACTAACGGCAAAGGCGATCAGATTGTGATTTCCCGTTCCGGCGAAGTCTTGATCACGGATGACCACGGTCGTGAGCGCGAACGTCATAAGGTACCTTACGGTGCAACATTGATCGTTAAAGATGGTATGGTCATCAAAGCTGGTACAGCGTTGGCGACTTGGGACCCACTGACACGTCCTATCATCACTGAATACACTGGTACTGTGAAGTTTGAAAACGTCGAAGAAGGCGTTACCGTTGCCAGACAAGTCGATGATGTCACTGGTTTGTCTACACTGGTTGCAATCGATGCAAAACGTCGCGGCACAGCAGGCAAAGCAGTTCGCCCACAGGTCAAACTGTTGAACGAACAAGGTGAAGAAGTTAAGATCTCTGGTACTGAGCACGCAGTAACGATCGGCTTCCAAGTCGGTGCACTGATTACGGTAAAAGACGGTCAGCAAGTTCATGTTGGTGAAGTACTGGCACGTATTCCGACTGAATCACAGAAGACGCGTGATATTACCGGTGGTCTGCCACGCGTTGCTGAGTTGTTCGAAGCGCGTTCACCAAAAGATGCAGGTATGTTGGCTGAAGTTACAGGTACGGTTGCGTTTGGTAAAGAAACCAAAGGTAAGCAACGTCTGGAAATCACCGACATGGACGGCGAGAAGCATGAGTTCTTGATCACCAAAGACAAACAAGTCCTGGTACATGACGGTCAGGTTGTGAACAAAGGTGAGATGATTGTTGACGGCCCAGCCGATCCACAAGACATTTTGCGTTTGTTGGGTATCGAAGCGCTGGCACGTTACATCGTTGATGAAGTTCAGGACGTGTACCGTTTGCAAGGCGTTAAGATCAATGACAAGCATATTGAAGTAATCGTGCGTCAGATGTTGCGTCGCGTTGTCGTGGTCAACCCAGGCGATGCAAACTACATCATCGGTGAGCAAGTTGAGCGTTCTGATTTGTTAGGTGAAAACGATAGAGTTGCTGCTGCTGGTGGTATCCCTGCGACATATGAAAATATCTTGCTCGGTATTACTAAAGCATCCTTGTCGACAGATTCTTTCATCTCGGCAGCGTCCTTCCAGGAAACTACACGCGTTCTGACAGAAGCAGCGATTATGGGTAAGAAAGATACCCTGCGTGGCCTGAAAGAAAACGTCATCGTTGGTCGTTTGATCCCTGCCGGTACAGGTTTAGCATTCCACCGCGCTCGCAAGTTGAAAGAAACTTGGGAAGCTGATGAACGCACAGCCTTGTTGCAAGCAGAAAAAGCAGCATTCGCACCAATGCCAGAAACGGCAACAACGGATGCTGGCGACGGCGAAGCGTAATCCAATGCTAGGCATGCATTATTTGCAAGCAAGCTAAGGCAATGTAATTGAAAAAAACGGCACCGCAGCTAGTCTCCGGTGCCGTTTTCATTTTTAAAATGTTTAGAGATTTGCATGCAAATACGCCACCAGCAAGCGCGGCGAAGTTTGATATGAATACTTAATTATCTGTAAAATCTGCCGAAGCTGTTAGTCGTAAATTAATATACTGGTAATGAGTATTTTAAGTTGTCCATATAAATCGTGGACAATCAGTCATTTTTATAAAAAATGAGGGGGAGTATATTGTTTTATTCAGAAAAACTCTTTCGCTTTTCTGGCTGTGTTCGTCTATTCTTTTGATCGGTTTTTAAGCTCTGGTTCTTATACGCCAGCAACGCATTTTTTAAATCACGCAGTCCTATCCGTATGACAACAACAGTCACAAGTACACCCGGCACACTTAGCCCATTAAGTACCAACCAGATTTTGCTTCTACGCGATCAGCATGGCGCTCAGGTAGATGTCGAAGTTGTTGCTGAAACCGGCTCAACCAATGCCGATCTGATGGCGCGCTTAGGCGACTTGCAAGCGCCGTTGTTGCGGATTGCAGAACGTCAGACCGCAGGTCGCGGGCGTGCTGGTCGTGTCTGGCATTCAACGCCCGGCGGCGTGTTGACATTCTCTTTGGCGTGGCGTTTCAAACGCGGTGTACAAGCGGGCAGTGCGCAAAGTTTATCTGGCTTGCCGTTAGCGGTTGGTACCGCAGTGGCCGAGGTTTTGTTGAGCCTGGGTGTGCCGGTGCAGTTGAAATGGCCAAATGACATACTCAAAGACAAAAAAAAACTGGCCGGTATACTGATAGAAACCGCCAGCACCATGATAGAAACCGCCAGCACCAATGACGACGCGATGTGGGCGGTGATCGGCATAGGCCTCAACTTGCGCGTGCCCGAGGCGCTGGAAGCCGAGATTGGGCAAGCCGTAGCCGATGCGCCATGGCTGGCACAAATGGACAGAAACTTACTGATGGCGCATCTGCTTAATGCGCTGGCAAAGGCTTTGGAACAATTCCAGCAACACGGCTTTTCCGCCTTTGCCGCCCGCTGGAATGCGCTGCATGCTTATGCGCAGCAAAATGTGCTGATACTCGATGGCGGTGAGCAACGGCATGCGGGGATCGCATTGGGCGTAGATGCAACGGGTTGTCTGGTATTACAAACCGAGCAAGGGCAGGTCACCGTCGTGGCAGGTGATGTATCCTTGCGTCCGGTGCTATAAAAATCTAGGACGTTAAGAGTGCTAGTACTATAAACCAAGCCGCCTGAACCAAAGCGTCTGATGCAAAACGCCGAAACAAAAAGTAGATTGAGGAAAACGCCTGCATGTTGCTATTAATCGATGCTGGAAATACCCGTATTAAATGGGCTGTACTAGCCGAATCTGATTTGACTGACTTGCCGTTACAAGCAGTGCCGGCGTGGCTATTGTTTGATTCCGTCAGTCATGCTGAGTCAGGCTCTTTACCCGCTACGTGGAAAGCACTTGCAGCGCGGGGAATATTGATTAATCGCATTTTGATTTCTAATGTTGCTGGCAGTGACTTCAAAGCGACTTTAACTAGTTACGTAGAGCAAGCGCTTTCGATAGAGGCAATCAAGCTCGTGCCAGAATTTTTTGCCTCTACAGCGCAAATTGCAGGAGTTAAAAATAGCTATCGCAATCCAGCACAATTAGGTTGCGATCGTTTTGCCACTGCCATTGCGGCGCATGCTTTGTATCCGCAGCAATCACTCATCGTTGCCACTTGTGGCACCGCGACGACGATTGATGCACTCAGTGCCGACGGGGTGTTCCACGGCGGGATGATTTTGCCAGGTTTAAAACTCATGGCGCAGTCACTGGCAAAAAATACCGCGCAATTGCCTCAAGTTGCCGAGAGTATTTCACTGACCAATTTGTTCGCTGATCATACTGAGTCGGCAATTGTCAGCGGTTGTATTAATGCTCAGGTCGGTGCTTTAGAGCGCGCTGTTACGCGCTGGCAAGCCTTACAAAATACGCCGGTGACTTGTCTTATTTCAGGCGGTGCGGCACCTTTTCTACTTCCTCATTTGACGCCGGATCTTGGCATTGCCTATCAGCATGTGGATAATCTGGTGTTGACGGGTTTGGCTGTAATTGCATCAATGCACGCTGTTGTCAACTCCAGCGAACCGCAGCTTTAGCAAGAGCAGTCACCCATTAACAAGCTAAATACCGCATTCACCTCTAATCATGAATAAATTATGCTGAGATTTTTTTTCTGGAGCTTGCTAATACTGAATGCGTTTTTAATCGCCCTCAATCTTGGCTATCTTGGCAACTGGGACATGGATGCCCATGAGCCGCAAAGAATGACCAAGCAATTGAACAGCGATCAGTTGCATGTGATCTCTGCCAGCCTGGCGCTGGCACCCGCGCAAGTGCCCGAGGAGCGAAAAAATGATGTGCAGGCTTGTCTGCAAATCGGTAATTTTTTACAAGCAGATGCAAGCAAGATTGAAGACAAACTAAAAACCTTGGCTCTTGGTGATCGTCAATCACGTATTAATGTGGTCGATGCAGATACCGTGAGCTATATGGTATTTATTCCATCCCAAGGCAGCAAAGATGGTGCCGACAAAAAAGCCGGTGAATTACGTCGTCTGGGGATCACCGATTTTTTCATTGTGGTGGATCAATCAAATCTGCGGTTTGGCATTTCACTTGGCGTATTTAAAACCGAAGATGCGGCCAAAGCGCATTTGAATAAGCTCAGCAATAAAGGCGTACACAGCGCCCGCATTGGCGCACGTACCCTCACTACTAACAAATTTGCTTACCAATTACGTGCGCTCAGTGCAGAAGAAAAAGCCCGCTTTGATATCATCAAACTCGACTTTTCAGAGCAAGATGTACGCAACTGCCAATCCACGGCATATAGTAAAAACTAAGCAAAAATTAAGCAGAAACTAAGCTGATGAGGCACGCTCTTACCCGCTAATTAGTGGTGGTAAGAGTGGTGTGGGACTTGTGACAGAGCTGGCGCTAAAAACGTGAGGCTTGACTCGGTCCAAATTTACATTTCTGAGTAAGAAATTCCACCCGCATTGCTAATCTCTAGCCTCTCTTCCAGCAATTTTTTATCGCCGCTACGGAAATCCACAAACTCCAGACCGATGCGAAATAATTTTTGCGACAAGATGGTGTAATTCATGCGGCAACTAATTTCCAGAATCTTTTCTTTAGTGCCCGCATTCAGCGGCGGCAATGCCAGTAGCAAAATCACTTTACCCTCATAAAAGACATTGTGATCGCAATGGATACTCAAACCTCCCAGCGATATCTCGTTGACGCGTCCATGGAAAGTCTTTTTGCCCATGCCACCTTCATACACAATCGCCATACGCCATTTAACTAGATAACGTTTATAAATGCGATTGTTGGCGCGGGGCAGCCTGGTCGAAATAGAGATCGGAGCGAAGTTGGAGGGTGCGCTTGTCTGCCCACTTGATGGCTCACTTGATGAAGTATCCGATAAGACATTCTTAGCCTCTTGCAGAGGCTCGCCATCCGCGTCGTCCAGTTCGTCTTCGACATGGTCTGACTGGTCTTGCGCAGGTTGGTCGCTATCTGGATTTTTCATAGGGGCGATCTATTAAAACTCGATATTAAAACTTGAGGTTAAAACTTGAGGTTAAAACTTAAATACGTCTTAGAAAGTTACCTAAAAATTATAAGCGCATTAACCATCCATTGTTACATTTGGGTTGTAACAGCCAGTACAACTTCTGCCGTCTCTAACATGTCGTGTTGTTCTAATTCATGCATAAGTAGTTTGTGTCTGACTTAAGGATGGATTATGCTAAAACCGCCAACAGTTTTTTCAATAATTCTGTGGTAACTCTAATAATATAACAGGAGACAATATGAAAGCATTCATCAAAATATTGGTAGCGACCGTATTCGCTGGTCTATTTATCATCTCATTTGCCGGTAGCGCCTTGGCTGTCGAGCACGGCAGTGCGCAAGAGACAACCGATCTGGTAAAGAAGGTAATCGCCTATTACAAAGCCAATGGTAAAGAAAAAACATTTGCCGAGATCAACGATCCCAAAGGGCAATTTCTGGTGAAAGATTTGTACATCTTTGCCGGCACGGTCAAAGGCGGTGGTCCGACGCTGGCACATGGCGCTAACCCTAAATTGATCGGTAAAAGTTTAGGTGAATTGAAAGATGTGGACGGCGTTTTTTTCGTCCGTAAAATGACGGAAGTCGCCGCCAGCAAAGAAGGTAAAGGCTGGGTTGACTACAAGTGGCCAAATCCGATCACCAAAGTCTTAGAGCAAAAAAGCACCTACGTAGAACGAGTCGACGATCTTTATTTTGCTTGTGGAATTTATAAAGGATAGTCCAATACTTCTGAGGCTTGCAGAAGGAAAACCTCTGCGAAGCCGCAGAATGACTGGACGATCCATTTGACTTTCTAAAAATCGTTTAATCGAAATGCCATAGGGTGAACCATGTGTACCGAAGCCAATCGGTGTACACCGCACGAATAGTAAGTATTCCGGTGCGTATGGTGCGCCCTACTTATTATGATCAGGCCTCATTAAAAAGTTTTTAGAAGTCTTTAATATCTAAGAACTCGGCGACAACAATCCCGGCAGCAATAAGTCACTAAAATTACGATACACCTGAGAGTTTTTTTCAAGAGAAGTTCATCATGCAACCCGTATTCCATTTCCAGCAAGGCAGTGTGCCTTTATTGATTTCTATGCCGCACGTCGGCACCAATATTCCACCCGAAGTTAGCGCTCAGTTAGAGCCTGTGGCTTTTGATAAAGCGGATACCGACTGGCATTTGCCCTTGCTCTACAACATGGCGCAAGACTTGGGCGCCTCAGTAATCCATGCCGATTACTCACGTTATGTGATTGATCTGAATCGCTCTCGCGATGACAGTAATCTGTACCCGGGGCTGGATACAACGGGCTTGTGCCCGGTCGATACCTTTACCAAACAAGCTTTATATCCAGAGGGTAAAACGCCCGATGCGGCAGAAGTGCAACGACGTGTTGCGACTTACTGGCAGCCGTATCACGATCAATTGCAGCAAGAGCTGACACGCTTGCGTGCGCAGTTTGGGACAGTGATTTTGTGGGATGCCCATTCGATTGCGTCGCAAGTCCCGCGGTTTTTTCAAGGCAAATTATCTGACCTAAATTTTGGTACTGCAGATCAAAAATCCTGTGATCCCGGTTTGCAGCAAGCGCTGATGCATTGTCTGCAAATGTCAGCAGAGGCGCAAACTTATAGCCATATATTTAATGGTCGTTTTAAAGGCGGTTACATCACCCGTAATTATGGCCAGCCGCATGATGGTGTCCATGCTGTGCAGCTAGAAATGAGTCAGTGCATCTACATGGATGAGCCAGCACCCTATGCCTATCGCCCTGATCTGGCGGCACAAGTGCAGCCATTACTGCGTCAGTTACTCACAACCTGCCTGGAGTGGGCGCAACAGCAATCGCACTTTGAATTGACACCACAATCGTCTGTAGCCACTTCAACTAACATGGTGCAGTCTTGAGTTCTACGTTGTTTGCCTGTAATGCCTATCTTGCTGACGGTTGGGCCAAGAACGTCAGACTGACTTGGAGTGCGGACGGTGATCTTACAGAAGTCATTTGTGATGCGACGCCTGACGCACACGAGGTACAGGAAGAATTTGTCCTGCCTGGCATGATCAATTTGCATTCTCATGCCTTCCAGCGTGCAATGGCGGGTATGACCGAAATCGCAGGCGAGGGACCGGATAGTTTCTGGACCTGGCGCGACCTGATGTACCGCATGGCATTGCAGATCACGCCTGAGCAGATAGAGGCGATTGCTGCCCAGTTATATATGGAATGCTTGCGCCATGGGTATACTAGCGTGTGCGAATTCCACTATCTGCATCGCGCGCCTGACGGCGGGTTTTATGCCAACATGGCAGAGACCGCGCAACGCGTAATTGCTGCCGCATATACCACCGGCATGGGCATCAGCATGTTGCCGGTGCTGTATAGCTTTGCCGATTTTGGTGACGTGCCGCTGCGGCATGACCAGCGTCGTTTCTCTACCAATACCGAGCAGATTTTGCAGTTGATCAGCCAGTTAGAAACCGCACGTAATGGTCAGGTTGAAGTCGGTGTTGCACCGCATTCGCTACGCGCTGCCAACGTGGTACAGATCAAAGAATTAGTGACTGCTTTGCCAGCGGACAGGCCAATTCATATCCACATTGCCGAACAACAAAGAGAAGTCGATGCCTGTATTGCGCGCAGCGGCAAACGACCAGTGCAGTTGTTGTTGGACACCCAGCAAGTCGATCATCGCTGGTGTCTGGTACACGCCACGCATCTAGACAAGGCTGAGCTGGCCGCGGTTGCCGCCAGCAAGGCCGTCGCGGGTATCTGCACAACGACCGAGGGTAATTTGGGCGATGGATTTTTTGATCTGCCGGATTACATCGCGGCGCAAGGTCGCTTTGGCATCGGCAGTGACAGTCATGCCTCCCAAAGTCCGGTTGAGGAATTGCGCTGGTTAGAATACGGCCAGCGCTTGCGTTTGCAAGGCCGCAATATCGCCAGTCAAACTGGGCAGCGCCGCGTTGGTGATTTTTTATGGCATGCCAGTTTGCAAGGCGGAACGCAGGCGTCTGGTCGTCAGGTGGGCCAACTCGCGATTGGTAAACGGGCTGATGTTTTAGTGCTGGATGATCAGCATCCTAATCTGCAAGGCTTGCCAGTGGCTGATCTACTCAATACCTGGATTTTTGCAGGCAACGATAATCTAGTGCGTGATGTGTGGGTTGGCGGTCGCCTGGTAGTGCAGCATGGACGGCATGTGGAGCAAGATCGTATTCAGGCTGGGTATGCCGATTGTATGCGGGTGTTGCGGCAGTCTTAAGGAGAAAATACAGGTGGAGTACGTTCAATAGTTCACCTGTTATTTATCTCAATAAACGAGATTTATTGGGGAGTATGTTGATAAATAGGGAATATTGTCCAAATAATATATGGACGATTAAATATACTATTACCTAGTATAAATATATTGCCCTCACAAATTATCTGGCCGATCACACTGCGCATCCAAGCTTAAATCAAATTTCCAGATCAAATTCCAAATCAAATTTTTAAGTCAAACTGCGCTAACTGTACCGACCGCAGCGAGCCGCCTAAGGCTTGTTGTAACAGCTCCGCAGGTTGTATGGCTTTATCCTCACGCAGCATTACCCAGGGCTGACCTGGCGTTGCTTTGAGTTTGAAGCCACGATGAATCAGGCAGGCTGCAATCCATTCTTCTAAAATATCCAGCACATGATTACGTTTGCCTTGCGGCGATAAAAAACTCACACCCTCTGGTTTTAGTTTGTCCCAAGAGTCCTCGGGACGCTGCGCCATTGTCACCAGTTCGGTGAACGCCAGTTGCCTGGGGTCCATCCAGCTACCGGCAAAACGTTGCTGGATTTGTGTTTGCAACACCTGTTCGCCAAACGCATCCCAGTCGCTCGTCGTTAGTTTGTCGGCATCAAACGAGGCATACCAGGCGGCTTCGGTCGCTTGTTCGCCTCCCAATAATTCCCAGCAATGGGACAGCGGAGGAAAGCTAGGTTTGGCGCCCGGCACCAAGGCACTTACCCGCTCTTCCAATGATGGATGGGTATCAAACTCGGATGCCTTGCGGGTCTCCGCACGTTTGATCGCCACCTGCACTGCAGCGCGCTTAACACCTAGTTTGCTAAAGCGACGGAAGCCTTCAAAAATCGGCATCCGTGCGCCACGGTTGATGGCGGGACCAAGCTCGTAGTCCAGATAGGTCGACCACATAGGATCAATCAGATGGACTTTTTCCAGCGCGGTACGGGTAGCGACGATGCCGAAGGTTTTGGATGCCAGCGCATCTGCCGCGAACTCTTGCACGCGCGAGACGCTGGACGACAAACGCAAAAACCATTTGCCATAATAGCTAAACAGCAGATCCAGAAAAAATAAAGAATCATCCAGATCAGTAACGGTATGTGCAATCGACATGCGAGTGCGGTACACCCATGGCCCCAGCGACAAATCACCCGCCACAAAATGACCAAATTCATGTGCGATGACAGAACCCAATTCTTGCTCAGACAAGGTACCGAGCAAAGGTAAACCAAGGCCGACCTCCAATGTTTTAATTTTGCCTTGCCAGTTGCGTTTGCCGCTGATGAATGCGCTAGCAGCACCGATTAAATGGATATTTACTGGTGCCTGGATATGCAGCTTGGCAGCGATCTTTTCTACCATCGCATACAGCGGCGCTGCGGTCTCGCGCGATAGTGGCTTGGCAATGGAGGCAGTAGTTTTTTCACGTCGGCGAGGGCGTAGTGAATACGCCAGACTCAAAGCCGCAAGCCCTGCCACGATGCCAGTGAACTGCAACGATGAACGGTAATGCAATTGAGCGAACGGTATCCATAACAGCCCTATCACCAGGCCGATGGCGAGCAGCCAGAAACCCAACCACAAGGCCAACACCAGGCTAGCGCGCTGAGCGATCTGAGTACTTTTGGCTCTGGATGTATTTATTTTAGAATTGGTCGTGTTATCCATGGGTTTAGCCTTGCCATTGATTGAGTGCGGTACTGATGACGCCATGCAAAAGATCGGTTCTTGCGGCGCGGGCGCGCAGGGCGCTGCGTTCTGCTGCGGGCAGTTGGGGATTGCGGGATCGGATCAAATAAGCGGCGGCCTGAATATCCAGTTCAATATCAAACTGCTCCAGCGAGATATTCTCGCCACGTAAAAATCCTTGCAGAGCTGTTTCTTCGGTTTTTGATAAATGTAAAATCTCTTGCAACTTGGTGAGCAATACTTTGTCGTTGGTACGGACAGCTTCGCCATACAGCAGAGTGAGTTGGTCGGTTCCTAAACTGCTTATCTGGTTGCGGCTGAGATCGTGTGCAACGGTGAGGGCGGTCGCTGGCGCATTGCGTAAAGCCAATGCTAATTTGATTTCCGGGACTAGCGTGTTTTGCGGCAATATCACGGGCAGGCCAGCGCGTACTCTATAAAAATCTAAGGCTTTCATATTTTGCTCATCACCCGGTAAGGCTTTCAGGTAGATCTCAGGATCAGCCCCAAAATAACGGGCGACTAAGCCGAAGTCTGCTGCATGTCCGGCACGGTTATCTGCCACCTTGTCACGTACCGCCGCATTGAGTAAATTCATCGCCTCAAAGCCACGACGCAAAGCGACCTTTATACGGACTTCAACATCCAGCAAACGCGCTGCATCGCTAGGGGATAACTTATGCAGCCGCGTGATGTCATTGTTTGCGCCCTGATAGTCACCATGCGCCGCTTTGCGCCAGACCAGACTGCGCAGGAGATTGGGGTCTTGAGGGAATTTTTGCGTCAGGTTCTGCATCGCATTAATCCCCTCATCGCCAGACTGTAAAGAGGCAAACAAATATTGCGCATTGGCGGAGTCCGGTTGCTGTTTTGCGCGTTCACCATATTCACTTAACAAAGCCTCGTGCTGACCAGCTGCTTCACGAATATTTTGCACCATGCGCTCGTACACTACATCGCCAGGTTTGGCTTGCATGATACGGCCAGCAACTCGCATAGCCTCTGCGTTAGACACACTCTGCGCAGTCACAATCGCGGCGCTGGAGTAGCGTATGTCCCAATCATGCAGTTGCGCCAATGCTTCAGTCGCTTTGGCAATCTCTTTTTCTAAACCGTGATCCATTGCGTAGTTGATGCAGGCAAGCACACCTGGCGTCTTGTCGCTGGTGGCGACGGTCAGATGATTAATGCTGACGCTGGATTCATGCTTACTCATGCTCATGGTTTTTGGTGGTTCTTCAAACGCATATTTGACGTTGTTCAGTTCAATAAAACGCTTGCCGCAATAAACAATCTGGCTGCCTTGATTTTCAGGATTCTCAGGTGCGACTTTGCTGTACACAATCGTATTCAGCAACAGCGGCGCAGCGCCTGCGATGTTCCAGATACTATAACTGTCGCTGCTGTTGAGGGTTTCATCAAATTGATCGATCACGCCCGCCGCTTTGGCGGAATTGGTCGCAGTTGCGGTACCATGAACTTTTCCTGCTTTCAGATTGATCGTGGCTCTGCCCTGAGCCGGCAAAGTGATGGTCTGATGATCAAAATTGACTGTCAACGGCACATCAAAGCCATTGAGCAACAGCATGTCTTGCGAGTTAGATTCGTGATAGCTATGCGCCGCGCCAGACAGCACTAACACCACCGCGCTCAATGCCAGACCGCGTGTGTACAGCCAGCCTAAAATCCCCAGCGGCGCACGGGCGTAAATTTGCCATTTTCGTGTTCCCGTACTTTTGACGACATACGCACCGAGTGGTATCAGCGGAATCACAAACAAAATAACAAACGCATGCAAAGCAATATAGCTATCGTCCAGATCCTTATCTGCCTGACCAACAAATCCAAAGCCGACTGAGTTGATATTGCCCAGCGATGGCGTCCCTCTGAGGGGCTTAGCAAACAAACGCCGTTCACTGGTCAGTAGACGCAACACATCGGCATGTTCTGGCAGACGGCGGAATAACTTTGCCAACACCAGCGCCCGATATACTTTGAACGGATCGCCACTCTCAATCGCCCGGCTAATTTGGGGGTCATCAACTAAGGACTGCAACTCCGGGATACGTTGTAGTAATTGAGCGGGATCAGATATCGACATTGGCGTTGATGTAAGAGTCTAGGGTGAGAGAGCGAAAACGTGAGCGAAAACGAGTATAGCAGTAGGTTTATTGTTCAAAAGCACTAAATAGGGCTTGTTGCAGGAATGGCTGTTTTTGACGCTATAGCTGGATTCCAGCCACATTCCTTACGCAATTATTTTTAGTGGAATGAATGTAACTTAATTACAAAATCCAAAGTACTTTGGTTGATTTTTCTCAAAAAATGATGTTTTACCTATTAAATAAATGTAGTTATGCTACATTAATAATCGGAAGTAGCTCTCATCCATTAGCATAATTATCTCTGCTGTCTTCCAGGCTGTACATGCTGGCATGGTCTTTTGCTACGCATTTTTGTTACCTATTTGCCTTACACCGCAAGCTGCACTCCGCATAGACGGCTGGCATGGCGCGGCGCATTTTGGGACTTTCCAAACCTTAAAAAATAACGGAGTAGACATGAAAGTAGATTCACGTATTAAATCGACAAGTCGTCATCAGCAAACACTCGCATTGCGCCTGTTTGGTCGCAGTGTGTTGGCAAGTTCCATTGCCTTTGGCATGCTGGGTGCATCGTTGCCAGCGCAGGCGGCTAACTTTAATCCGACTGATACCTCGGTGCAGATGTTTCATTGGCGTTGGAATGATATTGCCAAAGAATGTACCAGCTGGCTGGGGCCGCAAGGTTATGGTGGCGTGCAGATATCGCCGCCACATGCCTCTGCCAATCTGAATACCTGGTACGACATTTATCAGCCGGTGAACTTTACCGCGCTGAAAAGTAATATGGGTACGGAGGCAGAATTTCAGTCCATGATCAACACCTGCCATGCAGCCAAAGTGCGGATTTATGCAGATGTGGTGGTGAATCATATGGCGGCCGGATCAGGTACTGGTTCGGACGGATCGACCTGGAATTCGACTAGCTTGCAATACCCTAACTTTGGGACAAACGACTTCCATCCGGCATGTGATATCCAGGATAGTGACTACAACAATAACCGCAACAACGTCATCGTTTGTCGCTTGGTCGGTCTGCCGGATTTAAAAACCGAAGGCACGTATGTGCGCGGACAGGTCAAAAATTATCTGACCAAATTGTTGGGCATGGGCGTCGATGGTTTCCGCTTTGATGCGGCTAAACATATGGCGCCCGCTGACTTGCAGGCGTTTGTTACTAGCGTCGCCAGCACGACTTCTGCTGGCGAGCCAGTATGGGTGACGCAAGAAATTATTGCCGATGGCACGGTCAATCGCGCTGACTATTTTTCGGCGGGTACCATCAATGAATTTAAGTTTGCTGCGGCCATGCGTGAGACTTTCCGGTCTACCAATGGCAATCAACTTTCTCAAATCCGTACTTATATGGGCACACCGGGTAATTGGGGCGGCACATGGGGATTTGTGGATAGTGCTAAAGCCACTGTCTTTGTAAATAATTGGGACACAGAGCGCAACGGTGATTCAATGAATGCCAGCAATTTCACCGGTGTGACGAATGATACGCAGGGGACAAAACGCTACGATCTGGCGAATATTTTTATGCTGGCCTGGCCGTATGGGCATGCGCAAATTCACTCGGGTTTCCGCTTTAGTAATAAGGATCAGAACGCACCAAGTGCCAGTCCGTTTGATGCGAGTGGTAATCCCAAAATTAATGTCGATTGGGATTTTATTCATCGCTGGTCTGACATCGCTAACATGGTGGCTTTCCGCGCAGCGACGTCGGGTCAGGGTGTGGGTAATTTCACCAATGGCACGATTAATCAGATTGCGTTTAGCCGTGGCGCGAATGGTTTTGTGGCGATCAATAATGATGCCTCAGCCTGGAATGCATCATTCCAAACCGGTTTAGCGGCGGGCACTTATTGCAACGTCGTACATGGCCAGTTGAACGCAGCTAAAACGGCATGCACCAGTGACAGCGTTGTTGTTGGCAGCAATGGGATTGCGACCGTCAGCATTGCGGCAAATGGTGGTTCTACCGTACCCGCTGTTGCTTTGCATATTAACCAAAAAATCAATGGTAGTGGCGGCACGGGCGGTGGCACAGGTGGTGGAGCATGCACAACGGTGAGCGTCAAGTTCCGCGTGGCCAACGCTAATACCGTTGTTGGCCAAAATGTCTATGTATTGGGCAACCGTAATGAGCTGAGTAATTGGACGCCAGCGACCAGTATGACAATTGAGGGAAGTGGTGCTAACGTGCCTTGGTCGCAGACTATCCAGTTGCCGCCATCAACGGCGATTCAATATAAATTTATGAAATACGGCGCAGTAGCTGATGTGTGGGAAAGCAATCAATCCACCACTAGCGGCAACCGTGAAGCTGTAACTCCAGCTTGTGGCGCAGCGACTTTAGTGCTGGATGCAGGTAACTTTAAGTTTTAATGATCTGCGCTGAGTTAGTATTTTTGTTTGAATACTCGCTTAGCGTATTCTGAAAATTATTTAAATTAGCCATCACCCTTAATCCAATTTTTGCGGTGATGGCGACATTAATATGCAAAACAATCTCAGCTTATTTCAGCATTAGACAGGCGCTTTATTGGCAGATTTTCTTGCGCTGATTTGGTTTTCCATTATTTGGCAGCCAGACCCGGAAAAATGGGCTTGCAGCGTGTCTAAAAACACTCGCGTTCTGGCTGGCATTAAGCGCCTTCCGGGGAAAACTGCCCAGGCAGTAACCGATGGCATCTGCCATGCTCCCAGTACCTGAACTAATTCACCTCTCTTGATCATGTCTTCTGCAAAATAATCAGACAGCATCGTAATCCCTGCGCCTGATCGTGCCAGTCGCACCAGCGCGTCAGGTGAATTGGCAATCGCCCGTGCTGGTGGCGAACCTGCCCAGCTCTCTTCACCACGAGTAAATGACCAGACAGCAGCGTCGCCATTGCGCATTAATATGCGCAGACAATCATGTTCCATCAAAGCCTCTGGTTCATGAGGTATGCCACGTTTTTCCAGATAAGCGGGTGCGGCATACAGGCCGACCGTAGCGACCAGTAAACGACGGGCAGCAAGAGTGGCGTCGTCGGGTAAATCTCCCATGCGGATTGCCACATCAAAATTTTCACTAATCAGATCAACCCGTCGTGCGGATAAATCGAGTTCTAATGAGATCGCCGGATAAGTCGCAATAAAATCCGCCAGCAAGTTGGCCAGCACATCGTTCGCAAAATCATTTGGCATCGATACCCGCAAGCGCCCGCTCGGTTGCACTTGCCGGTGCTGCGCCAAGGCCATCGTCGATTCCACTTCTGCTGTCACCTGATGCGCATGTGCCAAAACGGCATGCCCAAAATCAGTCACGCTCAGCTTGCGGGTGGTGCGCAATAACAGGCGCTCGCCCAGTTGCGATTCCAGTTCCGTGATCCGGCGTGACAAGGTGGATTTGGGCAAGCCCAAACGCTCCGCGGCGCGACTAAAACTACCTTCATCCACCACACGGGCAAATAGCAGTAAATCGTTGGCTTCTAGGCTCATGCTGATCTTTCATTGAAGTGTGGTGGCTGAAGGGCGTGAACGGGGTTTGATTTTGCGTTGTTTGCATCCGATTGTACTTTATTGTTCCATTATCGGCACAATGATATCCAAATTAAGGTCTTCTGCATTGATTTCGGAACAGCTACAGTGCATGCACTACCACTTCACATGAAAAGGTTCCAAAATGAACATCCTGCAAATCAACTCCAGCGTCCGTGCTGATGCCTCCCATTCCAGCAATTTAGCCAATGTCGTCGTACAACGTTTGCGTACGGCCACACCAGAGGCACAGTTGACCGTGCGTGATCTGGGTGCAACACCGCATCCCTCGTTAGATGGCGCTGCCTTAGGTGCGTTGTTTACACCAGCCGAAAATCGTTCGCCAGAGCAAGCTGTCCGCGTTGCCCTAGATGACGCTTTGATCGCTGAAATTCAGGCTGCCGATACCGTAGTCCTCGCCGTGCCGATGTACAACTTTGGTATCTCAGCGCAATTGAAAAACTGGATCGACGCGATCTCGCGTGCGCAAGTTACTTTCCGTTACGGCGCAAATGGCCCAGAAGGATTGTTAACGGGCAAAAAAGTTGTCGTTGTCTTGACTCGTGGTGGCTTGTATCGCAACACACCTAACGATACCCAAACACCGTATTTAAAAACCTTCCTGGGCTTTTTGGGTATGACCGATGTCCAGTTTATTTTTGCTGAAGGTTTGGCAATGGGGCCAGACGCAGAGAAAGCCGCATTCGCATCTGCGCATGAGCAAATCCAGCAAATCGAATTGGCTGTTGCAGCATAATTAGCGCCATGTTTTTTAACCGCAGGTTGACGTTAAGTTAAAGTAGGTTAAAAAGAGGGGATATATCAGATTTTAATATACTCCCCATTATTTTTAATAAAAATGCCTTATTGTCCATAGAACATATGGACAGTTAAAATATACTGATAATGAGTATATTTTGATGAGTCTAGCCAAACTCGATTACATTTGATTTATTGTTGTATCCATAGGGAGCCTTTTATGACATCTGCCATTACTTCGGAAACCGTTCTTCAGCCACGCACGGTGGAGCAAGTCATCGTTGGGTTGGCGACGTCGGATGGCGATGGGGTCAAGCTGACTCGCGTATTAACGCAAAATCTCCAATACCGGCTGGATCCGTTTTTGATGCTCGACGCGTTTGGTACCGATGATCCGCAAGACTATATCGGTGGCTTTCCCGATCATCCGCACCGTGGTTTTGAGACCATTACTTATATGATTTCTGGCCGTATGCGCCATCACGACAGCGCCGGTAACAAGGGTTTGCTGGAGGACGGCGGCGTGCAGTGGATGACGGCTGGCCGTGGTGTGATCCATTCAGAGTTGCCTGAGCAAAAAGAGGGGCGCATGGAGGGCTTCCAACTTTGGCTTAATCTGGCGGCCAAAGACAAAATGATGACGCCTTGGTACAAAGATTTTCAGCATGCGGATATCCCCGCATTTGCGGCCGATGGAGCAACGGTGCGCGTGATTGCAGGCACCAGCCATGGCGTTACAGGTGCCATGCAACGGGCGGTGACCGAGCCTTTATATCTGGATATTCATCTGGAAGACGGCGCTGAATTTACGCAAGAAATGGTCGATAGCATGAACGCGTTTATCTACGTTTATCGTGGTGAATTGCAGATCGGAGATAAAACCGTAGCGCAACAACGTATGGCAATTTTACGTAACGATCAGCATAGCGACGGCGTGCGGATGCGCGCGACTGGTGCGACCCGCGCTTTGCTCATTGCCGGTCAGCCACTGCGTGAAACGATCGTGCAATACGGCCCCTTTGTGATGAACAGTCAGGCAGAAGTATTCCAGGCAATTAATGATTTTCGGACCGGTACTTTGACGGCGTAATTTGTTGTTCCTCGCTAAGTAGTGGCAGTTGCAGTTTTTTAAGTAATCGTGTTTTATCCAAAATAGAGTCATCTCACTTTAGAAAGACTAACAATATGAACGCACTGAATAAATTTGGCCCTTTGATTGGACGCATCCTGATCGCATTGATTTTTGTCGCTTCTGGCGCAGGTAAAATCGCTGGTTTTGAAGGCACCGTCGGCTACATCGCTAGCAAGGGTTTGCCTTTGCCACAGTTAGCTGCCATCGCTGCCATCATCGTCGAACTTGGTGGCGGCTTAGCGGTCATCCTTGGCTGGAAAGCGCGTTGGGCTGCCGCAGCGATGCTGATTTTTACTGCCTCTGCTGCGGTGATTTTCCATAACTTCTGGGGTGTGCCAGCTGATCAGGCGCAAAATCAAATGATTCATTTCATGAAAAATATTTCCATGATGGGCGGTCTGTTATTTGTCATCATCTATGGCAGTGGTGCATTGAGTCTGGATGGTAGTGGTAAAAAATAAGACGATCAACACAGGCAGTACGATATAGAAAATCCCTTGAATAGTATGTGCTGTTCAAGGGATTTTTGCTTTATTAGACAGAACAGCTTATTGTTTGAGTCTGTTTAATTATCAGTCTAACTTATCAGACTCAATACTATGTCCATTAGCTACAGAATCGCCACTAGGGAAGATATCCCCGTCATCATGGAAATCCGTTTTGCCGTAAAAGAAAATGTCTTGACCAATCCCAATGCCGTTACACCAGCGATGTGCATCGATTATCTGGATAAGCTGGGGCATGGTTGGGTCGCCGAAAAGGATCAGCAGGTAGTCGGATTTTCTTATGCAGCGTCCGAAGATAATTCGATCTGGGCGCTATTTGTGTTGCCTCAATTTGAAGGCCACGGTGTCGGTAAAAACTTACTCACGCTCGCTACCGACTGGCTATTTCAGCGGGGCGCAAACCAGATTAAATTAGGTACGCAACCAGATACGCGGGCAAACCGGTTTTATGCTTTGCAAGGCTGGGTGCGTGGTGAGATG
>JANXTO010000201.1 GCA_025352365.1 Undibacterium sp.
CGAATTTTGTTCATCACAACCCCTTACAACACTTCTGGAGCTAGCGAAACGATTTTCATAAAGCGCTCAGTACGCAATTCACGTGTCACTGGGCCGAAAATACGAGTTCCTATAGGCTCTAACTTTGCATTTAACAAAACCGCAGCATTGCTATCAAACTTGACCAAGGAACCATCTTGACGACGAACACCCTTAGCAGTTCTAACAACAACAGCATTGTAAATTTCACCTTTTTTTACACGACCACGAGGCGCAGCAGACTTAACGGTGACTTTAATTACATCACCTATACCCGCATAACGACGCTTAGAGCCACCCAATACCTTAATACACAAAACTTCGCGCGCACCAGTATTGTCAGCCACTTCAAGCCGGCTTTCTGTTTGAATCATAATGTTCTCTTTCCCAACTTAACCCACACAATCCGCACGATGCAAATCTGTAGTCAGTTTTGGTCCTGCCAGCCAACCCAATACAAACAATGCACGAGCCAACTGATTAGGTGGACGAATTTTTAATTACTCCCACAAACGTTTTTCATTCTGTGAAAGGCATTTAGGCTGCCACGTACGTAATTTGCAAATGACAGCCCACTATTATTACATCAAAAAACAAATTGTGCAATAACTTTATAAAACTTGTGCGACTTGAACCACACGCGTCACAGTCCAAGCTTTAGTCTTGGAAATAGGACGACCCTCTTGAATTTCGACGGTATCCCCAGCCTTAGCTTGGTTTGCTTCATCGTGAGCATGGTACTTGTTAGTACGAACGATGATTTTACCGTACAAAGGATGTTTGACATGACGTTCAACGACTACTGTTACAGTCTTGTCCATCTTGTCAGAAACAACCTTACCAATCAATGTGCGCTTCAATGCCACTTTTGTTTGAACACTAACTTGATCGTTCATTATTTGGCATCCTTCTGATTGATGACAGTTTTTACGCGTGCGATATCGCGGCGAACCTTTTTGAGCTGAGAAGTATTGTTCAATTGCTGTGTTGCAATTTGCATACGCAAACTAAATTGAGCTTTTAGCAGTTCATTCAGTTCCTTTGCCAACGCCGCCGGATCTTTACCTTGGAGTTCAGATACTTTCATTTACAACCCCTATTATTGGCCGACTTGACGCACGACGAACGTAGTCAATAACGGCAATTTAGCTGCAGCTAAGCGGAACGCTTCGCGTGCGAGCGTTTCATCAACGCCATCCATTTCGTACAACATTTTACCTGGTTGAATCTCGGCAACATAGTACTCAGGATTACCCTTACCATTACCCATACGAACTTCTGCAGGCTTCTGAGAGATTGGCTTGTCCGGGAAAATACGGATCCAGATACGGCCACCACGTTTAATGTGACGAGTCATAGCACGGCGTGCTGCTTCGATTTGTCGAGCAGTAATACGACCACGACCTATTGCCTTTAGACCAAACTCACCAAAAGAAACAGCAGTACCACGGGAATGAGAAATCCCCTTGTTACGACCTTTTTGTTCTTTACGGTACTTTCTACGTGCTGGTTGCAGCATGATTATTCTCCTGCTTTCTCAGCCGGTGCCGCAACTGTTGCGCCATCTACTTTCGTGCGAGCACGCTTGGCTGCAGGTGCTGCTGCGATACCGGTTGTTTGACCTTCTGGACGCTTAGTGCGAGGACGACTACTTGGCTTACCATCGTCACGGCGAGGACCACGACGCTTCTTATCGTCTTCTGGAGTAGATTCTATAACTGGCGCATCACCATTAGCTAAGCGATCACCTTTATAAACCCAAACCTTAACACCGATAATTCCGTAGGTTGTAGATGCTTCGCTAAAACCGTAATCGATGTCGGCACGCAGTGTGTGCAGTGGCACGCGACCTTCACGATACCATTCCTTACGAGCAATTTCAATACCGTTCAAGCGACCACTAGACATAATTTTAATGCCTTTAGCACCTAAACGCATCGCATTTTGCATGGCACGTTTCATCGCGCGGCGAAACATAATACGTTTTTCGAGTTGCTGAGCAATAGAATCGGAAATTAATTGCGCGTCAATCTCTGGCTTACGAATTTCCTCGATATTGACATGAACCGGCACGCCCATCAACTTGGCCAAATCTGCCTTCAACAGTTCAATATCTTCGCCTTTTTTACCGATTACAACACCTGGACGGGAGCTATAAATGGTAATGCGGGCATTTTTTGCTGGACGCTCAATAGTAATACGACCTACTGATGCATTCTTCAGTTTTTTCTTCAGATACGCACGTACTTTAAGATCTTCCCCGAGCATGGAAGCAAAATTACCATTGCCTGCATACCAACGAGATGACCAGTTACGCGTTACCGCAAGACGAAAACCGGTTGGATGTATCTTCTGTCCCATCGCGACTCCTTAATTACCGACAGTCACGTATATGTGACAGGATTGTTTAGAGATACGATCGCCACGACCTTTTGCACGCGCTGTAAAACGCTTCAAAATCGTGCCTTTTTCAACATAAATAGTCTTTACTTTCAACTCATCGATATCAGCGCCATCATTATGCTCAGCATTTGCAATTGCAGATTCCAAGACTTTTTTAATGATTGTTGCACCTTTTTTCGGGCTGAAAGCCAAGATATTCAATGCCTGATCTACTTTTTTACCGCGAATCAGATCTGCCACCAGGCGACCTTTTTGCTCAGACAGACGCACACCGCGCAGAATTGCTTTAGTTTCCATCATTGCACCTATCTCTTAGCCTTTTTATCGGCGGCGTGACCTTTGAACGTACGAGTCAACGCAAATTCGCCAAGTTTATGACCAACCATATTCTCGGACACATAAACTGGTACGTGCTGCTTACCATTATGTACCGCGATTGTCAGGCCAATAAAGTCCGGCATAATTGTCGAACGACGTGACCATGTCTTAATTGGCTTTTTGTCTTTAATTGCTTGCGCAGTTTCGACTTTTTTCACCAAGTGGGCGTCGCAAAACGGCCCTTTTTTCGCTGAACGTGTCATGTATTACCCCTTATTTCTTGCCGCGGCGTGAGACGATCATCGAAGTTGTACGCTTGTTGCGGCGAGTCTTTTTACCCTTGGTTTGCTGACCCCATGGAGATACCGGATGACGACCTGCTGCAGTTTTACCCTCACCACCACCATGCGGGTGATCAACTGGGTTCATAACAACACCACGAACGGTAGGACGGACACCACGCCAACGCATAGCACCAGCCTTACCAATCTTACGCAGATTGTGCTCTCCATTACCAACTTCACCGATTGTTGCACGGCATTCGATATGGATACGGCGAACTTCACCTGAACGCAAACGAACCTGCGCATAAGTGCCATCACGAGCCATTAGAACAACACCAGCACCAGCAGTACGGGCGATTTGAGCGCCCTTACCAGGCAACATTTCAACGCAATGCATAGTCGTGCCTACCGGAATGTTACGAATAGGCAAGCAATTACCGGATTTAATCGGCGCTTGGGAACCATTCATTAACTGATCACCAACAGCCATTCCCTTAGTAGCAATAATATATTGACGCTCACCATCTGCATAACACAACAACGCGATGTGTGCAGTGCGATTAGGATCGTATTCAATACGCTCTACTTTTGCAGGAATACCGTCTTTATTACGCTTAAAATCAACTAACCGATAATGCTGTTTGTGACCGCCACCGATATGACGGGTAGTGATATGACCATTATTATTACGGCCTGCAGTTTTAGATTTCTTTTCCAACAATGCAGCAAACGGACGACCTTTATAAAGACCCTCTGTTACCACTTTTACCATACCACGACGACCTGGCGAGGTTGGCTTCATCTTAACGAGTGCCATGCTTATGCCCCTTCAGTGAAGTTGATTTCCTGGCCCGGCTTTAAACACACAAAAGCTCGTTTTGTATGATTTCTGCGACCATTAAATCTACCAGTACGTTTTTGTTTACCTTGACGATTTGCTACTTGAACAGATTCAACCTGAACCTTAAACAGCAATTCTACGGCAGCTTTAATTTCTGGCTTTGTAGCATCTGGCATAACCAAAAATACTACCTGCTCATTCTTCTCAGCAACCATAGTCGCCTTTTCTGAAATCACAGGAGCCAACAACACCTTCATCAGGCGCTCTTCGCTATGTTTAACTAATGCGTTCATGCCAGCATCTCCTCAATCTTGATCAATGCAGCCTTGGTAATCAATACTTTCTTGTAGAAAACCAAAGAAACTGGATCAGCATAACGGGGCTCGACAACTAAAATATTTACCAAGTTGCGAGCAGCAAGCATCAAGTTTTCATTGAATTCTTCAGTAATAATCAATACTGAATCCAAACATCCCATTGCCTTCAATTTTTCGGACAGCAATTTCGTTTTCGGAGCATCAACAGCAATACTATCTACAATACTCAGGCGACCCTCACGGGCTAACTGGGACAATATCGAGCAAATACCAGCGCGATACATCTTCTTGTTAACCTTGTGTGAAAAATTTTCATCCGGCGAGTTTGGAAATATACGACCACCACCACGCCAGAGTGGCGAAGATGACATACCAGCACGAGCGCGGCCAGTGCCCTTTTGACGCCAAGGCTTCTTCGTAGTGTGATGAACTTCTTCACGATCTTTTTGCTTGCGATTACCGCTACGCGCATTTGCCTGAAAAGCAACGACGACTTGGTGAATCAAAGCCTCGTTGTAGTCACGAGCAAAAATAGTATCCGGAGCAACAACATTAGAAGCAGATTGACCATCTGCATTTAGGAGCTTCAGTTCCATAATTAAGCTCCGTTCTTCGTTTTAACTTTAATGGCCGGCAATACAATTACCTGACCATTTTTTGCGCCTGGCACGGCACCCTTAACAAGCAATAATTGACGATCAGCATCTACACGTGCGATCACCAAATTTTGCACCGTACGATTATCATCACCAAGATGACCCGTCATACGCTTACCAGGAAACACACGACCTGGATCTTGCGCCATACCGATTGAACCAGGAACATTATGGGAACGCGAGTTACCATGTGTTGCGCGACCCGAAGAAAAATGATAGCGCTTGATAACGCCGGCATAACCCTTACCAATTGTCACACCCTGAACGTCGACCTTCTGGCCAACTTCAAACAATCCAACAGGCACAACATCGCCCGCCTTCATCTCAGAAGCTTTAGCAGCATCAACACGGAATTCTTTTAATACAGTACCAGCTTCAACACCCGCTTTTGCAAGATGACCGGCAGCCGCTTTAGTTACACGGGATGCGCGGCGCTGACCGAAAGTTACCTGAACAGCGGAATAACCATCTGTTTCAGGAGTTTTAATTTGTGTCACGCGGTTGTTGGATACATCTAGCACAGTAACTGGAATTGAATCACCGTCATCTGTAAAAATACGCATCATACCAACCTTGCGACCTACAAGGCCCAAGCTCATTTTTTTCTCCATTCTCACCTACGATTGGGTGAGGCTGACTATTAAAAAACTTAAACAAATAGATCGACACATGTCGATCTACAGCTAAGCCTTCGATTATAGCTTGCTAAATTTTATTTCACAAGACTATTTATTTGAAAATGCTAAAAATTATGGTATGTAGCATTTTCTATTTGCGACCATAAAATTTATTGCAACTTAATTTCTACATCCACACCAGCTGGCAAGTCTAACTTCATCAAGGCATCAACCGTTTTATCAGTTGGATCAACGATGTCCATCAGACGTTGATGAGTACGGATTTCAAATTGATCGCGAGAAGTTTTGTTCACGTGTGGCGAGCGCAAAACGTCAAAACGCTGAATCCGTGTTGGCAAAGGCACTGGCCCCTTAACAACAGCGCCAGTACGTTTAGCTGTTTCCACGATTTCAAGAGCAGACTGATCGATCAATTTGTAATCGAAAGCCTTTAGACGAATACGGATTTTTTGATTAGTAGACATAACATTTCCTAAAAAGAACGAGCTACGGATATTAAATTCAGATCCGTAGCATTTTTTCAAACAAAGAACAAAATTACGATTAGGTCAAAACAAGTTCATGCTTAATGAAGTCACGAACTCTGACTGAATTAATCGGCCAAGATTTTAGCAACAACACCAGCACCCACAGTACGACCACCTTCACGAATCGCGAAGCGCAAGCCTTCTTCCATCGCAATCGGGTTGATCAACTTTACTGTGATGGAGACGTTGTCACCTGGCATGACCATTTCTTTATCCTTCGGCAACTCGATCGAGCCAGTTACGTCCGTTGTGCGGAAGTAGAACTGTGGACGGTAGTTGTTGAAGAATGGTGTGTGACGACCACCTTCGTCTTTGGACAAG
>JANXTO010000340.1 GCA_025352365.1 Undibacterium sp.
CCCGGGCAAGATGGTTTATGCGCGATGGAGCTATGGGACCAGATATTCACCATATCGATGGCGGTCTGCTCCTCGTCGCGTGCAGCATTGAGTAAGGTGTCTGATACCTTCATCGGATAGGCAGTACCGATGAGGGCTAATTTGCTGACTTTTGCTGGTGCGCGTGCACTGGTTTCTAATGCAATCAGAGATCCCATGCTGTGACCAACTAGCATTGCCTTCTGCACGCCAGCGGCATCTAACAAGGCGATCAGCCAATCTGCCATTTGTTCGACCGTCGTCAGCGCTACACCTTTACTGCGACCATGTCCCGGCAAATCCACTGCCAGAACATTAAAACCGTGATGAGCGATATAACGGGTTTGCAATGCCCACACGGAATGGTCATTTTGTGCGCCATGGAGGAAAACAACGGTTGCTTGTGCTGGATTGTATTGTTTGCCGCCTGTGTAACAGTATGCGACGTGGTCATGAACGGTGAGTAGCATCTCAGACTCCTTTCTGGGCAGCTTTTAAGCCACGCGCCAAATCTTCAATCAAATCGTCAACGTTCTCTAATCCTATCGATAAGCGCATGGTTCCCTCGGTAATGCCGGAGGCGATCAATTGTTCTGCCGGGACGCGGAAGTGTGTCGTTGATGCGGGATGAATCACTAGTGATTTGGCATCACCAACGTTCGCCAGATGCGAGAATAAATGTAAAGATTCGACAAAGCGTTGGCCAGCGGCGCGGTTGCCCTTGATGCTGAAAGAGAACACGGCACCACAACCTTTGGGTAGCAAGGTTTTTGCCAGTTCATAGTCAGGATGAGATTCCAGTTCTGGATACGAGACTGATTCGACGGCTGGATGGGCGACTAAAAATTCGACTACTTTGCGGGTGTTGGCAACATGCCTGTCCATGCGTAGGCCGAGTGTTTCTATCCCTTGCAGAATAGCAAAGGCATTATGTGGGCTCAAGCTGGCACCAAAGTCACGCAAACCCTCGCGCCGGGCGCGTAATGAGAAGGCGGCGACGGTGGATTCTTCTGAAAACACCATGCCGTGAAAACCATCATAAGGCTCACATAACTCTGCAAAACGTCCGGTTTTTTCATACGCTTGTTGCCAGTCGAAAGTACCACCATCGACCAATAAGCCACCGATTGCCGTACCGTGACCGCATAAGAACTTGGTTGCCGAATGGAATATCAGATCAGCGCCATGATCAAACGGGCGCAGCAGATAAGGTGTCGTGAAGGTGGAGTCCAGCATCAATGGCAAGTAATTGCTATGGGCGATTTCTGCGACCGCTGCAATATTCAAGACATCTAGGCCGGGATTGCCCAAGGTTTCTGCAAACAGGACTTTGGTATTCGGGCGGATCGCTGCACGCCAGGCATCCAGATTGCGAGGGTCAACAAATGTCGTCTCTATACCGAAGCGCTTCATTGTGTAAGCCAGCAAGTTTTGTGAGCCACCGTACAAAGCGCGTGAGGCTACTACGTGGGAACCAGCGCCAGCGATCGTTGCCAAGCCTAAATGCATCGCCGCCTGGCCGCTGGCAACCGCAATCCCAGCGACACCACCTTCCAATGCGGCAATACGTTCTTCCAGCACCGCATTGGTCGGGTTAGAGATACGAGAGTAAACATGGCCAGCGCGCTCCATATTGAATAAGGATGCCGCATGGTCAGAATCTTTAAAGACAAACGAGGATGTCAGATAAATTGGGGTTGCACGTGCGCCGGTTACTGGGTCTGGTGCCGCGCCAGCGTGCAGGGAAAGAGTGTCAAAGCCGTGGTATTTTGGACCGCTCATGATGATGTTGTTCTCCTGATTTTTAGTGTGCTAATGCTACCATCGAAACACCGATGTTTGGGATGCGCTTGCGACCCTGTTCTGCTATGAAAATGAAGCGGTTTGCTTGAAATTGTTATGTTTTCGTGCAAATTAGTTGGCATCTGTGCTGGATTTTTTGCGATGCTTGCGATACATTGAACATACAACATCAAATGTGCTGACCAATCTTGCGGTCGTTGGCACAAAAAATTAAACATCAGTCAATGTCAACTGATGACAAAGAGGAGAGCGGTATGAAAGTCTCAGAAATTCTTCAGGTAAAAGGCAATATTCTTTACACCATTACTCCCGATACTCCGATTTCAGAAGCGGTCAGTGTGATGGAAGAAAAGGATATTGGTTCGCTGGTGGTAATGGAATACGGCGATTTGTCCGGCATCCTTACTTTCCGCGAAGTGATCCGTGCGATCCATGCCAATAACGGCTCCTTAGGTAACGGCACCGTGCGCAAATATATGGATGATCATCCATTGACTGTCACTCCAGATACCGAGGTCAACGAAGTACGCCGCATGATGCTGGAAAAACATTCCCGCTACCTGCCAGTGATGAATGCGAAAACACTGCTAGGTATTATTTCCTTCTACGACGTGGCAAGAGCAGTGCTCGAAGCGCAAAGTTTTGAGAACAAAATGCTGAAAGCGTATATCCGTGATTGGCCAGTAGAACAGCAGGAAGAATAATGACTTTGCGGATCGACGCAAAACCGCCTTTGCGGCGTGATTTGGCGGTGCAGTACTTTTTGTATTGCCGCCGCCGACGTGCGTTGCAGGGACAATTTTTCGTAACTCCCCCAGTTCAAGCCTTGCTCAGTTTGTCGCAATTTTTTAATACCCGTACAGAATAAAACGACGCCTGCAGATCTGATTTGCGGGCGTTTTCTTTTGCTCAAATTTTTGAAGGAACTATATGCAAATCGCCATCGTTGGAGCAGGATTAGCAGGACTCACTGTCGCCCGTCAATTACAGTCACAAGGCCATCATGTGACGGTGTACGAGAAAAGCCGTGGTGTCAGTGGACGTATGAGCACCCGTATGACAGAGCTAGGTGGTTTTGATCATGGCGCACAGTATTTCACGGCGACTTCGGATCGCTTTAAAAAAGAGATTAACGATTGGCGAAAATTAGGTTGGGTTGTGCCTTGGGAAAGTAAGCTAGTGACGTTGGATCATGGTCTTAGTAAGCCAACTGGAAACTCCGCCAAACGATATGTCGCGGTTCCCGGGATGAGTTCTTTGGGTAAGCAACTGGCACATGGTGTAGACGTTCGCACCGAGCAGCAGGTGGTCGCGATTGTGCCTTTCGAAAAGCAATGGGTACTGTCAATCAAATCGGACATGGTGCCGATTCCTGCTTCTGCAGGGCCTTTTGATGCGGTACTGCTGGCGATTCCGCCAGAGCAGGCAACACCTTTGCTGCAAGTCGCTCCTGCTATGGCGAAGCTAACTGACAAAGTCCATCTGGCACCGTGCTGGACGTTAATGCTGGGTTTTCAGACGCCGCTTAATTTGCCCTATGAAGGTGCCTGGGTCAGCAATTCACGCTTGGGCTGGATCGCCAGCGACACTGCTAAACCATCACATCGGGTGGGCGAGCGTTGGGTTTGTCATGCGACGCAAGATTGGAGCATAGAACATCTGGAAGATGATAACGAGCGTGCCAAAGAGAAGTTGTCCAAGGCGTTTCATGAGGCAACGGGATCACTAATCCAGCCGATTCACGCCGTTGCGCATCGCTGGCGTTATGCGCAAGCAGTGGAGCCAATGGCAGAAGATTGCTTGTGGAATGCGAAGCAGGGGATAGGCGTGTGCGGTGACTGGTTTGCAGCAGGGCTTGCAGGATCGGGGCGGGTAGAAAATGCCTTCACCAGTGCATTGGCTTTAGCGAGTAAATTTTCTGCTGCGTAGTCTCTTGGATTGATAAAAAAAGGGGAGTATAGGTAGAAAACATACTTAATGTCCAGATTATCTATGGACATTTAAAAATACAGCAGGCAGTATATTTTCAAATGATTTGTAGTGATTTGTCGTTTCTGGCTCATAGAAACGACAAATTATCGTTCTGGTATGGTGCTGGTTTAATGTTGTCTTAGTGTTGGTTCAGTACGTTTTAGTTTTGGTTCCCTGACTGTTTCCACAGAATTAGTTACCTAGACGTCCTAGCCAGCGAGCCAGTCTGCCCGGATTGTAAAGCGTCCAGGTTTTTTTGATACCCACTGGCACATGCCACAATGCTACCGTACCTGCGCGGAAAAATGCCGTATCGCCTTCCTTCAAGGTGAAGTGCTGACCGAGATAATCAATCTCCACGCCACCACTCAGCACATAAATTGATTCGTCCAATTGGTAATGCCATTCAAAGGTGGATGGTCCCTCCGCTTCAAAAATACCTGAGCTGGAACTGCCATCTGTCGCCGCTGAAAACTCCACTGCTTTAAAGTTGGGTTTGCCCGACTTGACCCAACTAGGATCGACCGCAAATGCCTGAGTTGGCATGCTAACGGTGCTGCTAGTTGCAGGTGCTACGTGGATCGCATAGGCAATCGAACCGCAGATAGCGACACCGATAACACCAGCGATGATTCCTGCTACTCCAGCGATCCCGTATTTGAATGATTTGTTCATATTGTCGTCATCCTCTCACCTGTTTGTAAACGCCATAATGATGCGTAGCCGCCATTGAGCGCCAGCAACTCCTCATGCGTACCGCTTTCGACTACTTCACCCGATTCTAATAAATAGATACAGTCAGCCTGACGAATTGTCGATAAGCGATGTGCAATCACGATGGTTGTGCGGTTGCGACTGACGACATCCAGACTGCGTTGGATCGCGGCTTCGGTTTCATTATCGACCGCGCTAGTCGCCTCATCCAAAATAAGGATAGGCGGATTTTTTAAAATTGCTCTTGCCAATGCTAGACGCTGACGCTGGCCGCCAGACAATTTTTGGCCACGCTCACCAATGCGAGTAGCGAATCCTAATGGCAGTTTATTGATAAATTCAGTCGCCTCCGCCGCTTGTGCTGCATCAACAATGGCCTGTTCTGATATGTTACTCAGACCATACGCAATATTCTCGGCAATCGTACCATCGGTTAAAAAACTATCCTGTGCCACATAGCCAATCGAACGCCGCAAGTCTTGTAAGTTGATATCATTAATCGGCTGATTATCCAGCAAAATCCGTCCCGACTGTGATTCATAAAAACGTAACAATAATTTCACCAGAGTTGATTTGCCTGAGCCAGTTGACCCGACAAACGCCACTGTTTTGCCTGCAGGAATATGCAGGTTGATATTCTTCAGCGTGGTCGTGTCACCATAGGCAAAGCCGAGCTCTTCAAAGCGTAATTCACCTTGGACCTGATGAGGTGGCAAATGCGCACCCTCATAGGTAATCTTGATCGGCGTGTTCAGTAAGTTCATCGCACGATCAATCGCAGACATAGATCGCTGATACATATCCGCGACATCTGCCAAACCGGTCATTGGCCATAGCAAACGCTGGGTTAAAAATACGAGCACAGAATAAGCACCAACTGCCAACTGTCCATGGATTGTCAGCCAGCCGCCATAGACCAAGGTCGCGGTAAAACCAGCCAGAATCGCCATCCGTATAACTGGCGTGATGGCTGAATTTATTGCAATAGCGCGCCCATTCGCATCGCGGTAGGCATTACTGGCTTGTGCAATATGGGCGCTTTCAAAATTCTCTGTAGCAAAAGCTTTGATAGTGGCTAGTCCGAGCAGATTATTATTCAGGCGGGCACTGACGTCACCTGCTGCCTCACGCACTTCTGCATAACGTGGTGCCAAGCGTTTTTGGAACCAGAATGCACCAATCAGTATCGCCGGTACAGGCAGCAAAGAAATGATTGCTAGCGAAGGTTGCAAGGCGAAGAACACAGCACTGACCATCACAGAGGAGCAAATCACCTGAATGATCTGATTAGCGCCGCCATTTAAAAAGCGTTCCATTTGATTGATGTCTTCATTCAGTATCGACATCAGATTACCGGTACGCTGGTTTTCGAAATACGCCATCTCCAGCTTTTGTACATGGTCGTACGTATCTAGTCGTAAATCATGCTGCAAGTTTTGGGCGAGCTTACGCCATTTCAGACAAAGCAGATATTCAAACCAGGACTCTCCGCCCCATACAATCACATTGACAATACCTAACAAGACTAATTGATGCCAAGTATCAACGATGCCAAAGTTGCCGAGGATTTTTTTTGCTAAAAAGCTTTTATCACCATTGACGACAATATCAACAGCGACGCCAATCAGAACTTCTGGCAAGACATCAAAAAATTTATTCAGAACCGAATATAGCGTCGCCAGACGAAAATCAGTACGGTATTTTTTTGAATAGCTAAGTAGTTTTTTGAGAGGGTGTATGGGCGTCGTGCCTGCAGTTGCTGTCATTGGAGTTTTTGTCATAGCGCTCGATCAATTTGACGAAGGGTTTTGCAAATGAAGCAAAATAAAAAGGGACTGCAAATTTTACAGTCCCTGAGGATTTCTAGCTTACAGCATGATTATTCTTCGCGACGCAGATGTGGGAACAAAATCACATCACGGATATTGGGTGAGTCAGTGATCAACATCATCAAACGATCAATACCGATACCGCAACCGCCGGTCGGTGGCAGGCCATATTCCAATGCACGGATGTAATCTGCATCATAATACATAGCTTCTTCGTCACCAGCGTCTTTTGCTGCTACCTGTGCCTGGAAACGTGCCGCCTGATCTTCCGCATCATTTAACTCAGAGAAGCCGTTAGCGATTTCACGGCCAGTCATGAATAATTCAAAACGCTCAGTGATACCAGCAACGGTATCAGAGGCACGCGCTAATGGCGACACTTCAACTGGATAGTCGATGATGTAGGTCGGCTCCCACAGTTGTGCTTCTGCTGTTTCTTCAAACAAAGCTAGCTGCAATGCCCCCAGACCTGCTGTTGCAAACGGTTTTACACCAAACTTGAGCAATTCTGTTTTGATGAAGTCGGCATCATGCAGTTGTTCATTAGTGTAACGCGGCGCATATTTGTTGATCGCACCGACAATCGTCAAGCGTTGGAAAGGCTTACTCAGATCCAGCTCTTTACCTTGGTATGTCAGGACTGCTGTGCCATGCGCATCCTCTGCCGCTTTTCGGATGACTTGCTCAGTAAAATCCATCAGCCATTTGTAATCCACATAGGCTGCGTAAAATTCCATCATGGTAAATTCTGGATTATGACGCGGTGAGACACCTTCATTGCGGAAGTTGCGGTTGACCTCAAACACACGGTCAAAACCGCCGACCACCAGACGCTTCAGATACAGTTCTGGCGCGATACGCAGATACATTTGCATGTCGAGTGCATTGTGATGTGTGATGAAAGGTTTCGCCGCAGCGCCGCCAGGAATGACGTGCAACATCGGTGTTTCTACTTCCATAAACTCATTATTGATCATGAAATTACGGATCGAAGTCATCGCAGCAGTACGCGCTTTAAATGTACGGCGCGTTTCTTCGCTCATGATCAGATCAACATAACGTTGACGATATTTCGTCTCTTGATTTGCCAGCCCATGGAATTTATCTGGAAGAGGGCGCAGTGATTTAGTCAGCAAGCGTAATGTCGTGACTTTGATCGTCAGTTCATCTGTCTTGGTTTTGAAGAGCGTACCTTCGATACCTAAAATATCACCCAGATCGTAGTGGCGGAAAGCATCCATCTCGGCTTCGCCAGTTTTGTCGGAGGTGACGTACAACTGAATACGACCATCTGCCTTAATACCAGAAGCATCTTGCAGAGTAGCGAAAGCGGCTTTTTTACCAGCCTCGCGCTTGAGCATCATACGACCAGCAACCACCACCGTAATATTCAACTCTTCCAGTTCTTCACGTGTCGTCGCGCCATATTGCGCTTGCAAGGCAGCAGCTTTATGTTGTGGACGGAAGTCATTTGGGAATGCAATACCTTGCTTGCGAATAGCATCTAACTTGGCACGACGCTCGGTGATGATGGAATGTTCATCGACAACGGGTTCTGCGGGTGCTGCGTTATTAGTTTGGTCTGACATGAAATTTCTCTCAGTGATAATTTATTTTACTTATTCGTGGCAGCCATTATTGGGGACTTTTCCCATCAATAGTGGCCGCTGATAGCGCTGAATTTATACGCCTTGCTTGAGCGAGGCTGCGATAAAGTCATCCAGATCACCATCCAGCACGGCTTTAGTATTGCCCATTTCAAAGTTGGTACGCAAATCTTTGATGCGAGATTGATCTAGTACGTAGGAACGAATTTGATGACCCCAGCCGACGTCAGTTTTAGTGTCTTCCAGATTTTGTTTCTCGCTCATACGTTTGCGCAATTCCAGCTCAAACAATTTTGCTTTCAACATTTCCCAGGCTTCTGCACGGTTACGATGCTGACTGCGATCGTTCTGGCACTGGACTACGATACCGGATGGGCCATGCGTCAGGCGCACGGCGGAATCGGTCTTATTAATATGCTGACCACCAGCACCCGAAGCGCGATAGGTATCCACGCGTACATCGGCAGGATTGATATCAATTTCAAAAGATTCGTCTACCTCTGGGTAGACAAACAAGCTGGAGAAAGAGGTATGGCGACCATTGGCAGAATCAAATGGTGATTTGCGAACCAAGCGATGCACGCCGGTTTCTGTGCGCAAAAATCCGTAAGCGTATTCGCCTTCCACCTTCAGGGTTGCGGTCTTGATACCGG
>JANXTO010000244.1 GCA_025352365.1 Undibacterium sp.
ACTTCCCCACGTAAAAATCGTAGCGGTCTTGCTAGCCAATCCGTTTGATGAAACCGAAGGTGTCTTGGAGCAAGTTGCCGGTGCAGATCAGATCGTCAGGTCTTACCAGGAAACGCTGCAAACTTGTCTTGAGGTGATGCCGGTGTCTAGCACGGTGAGCTAGATTTTTGCTAATGCTATTGTAGTGATGTAAATAAAATACTCCCTATGTGTATTTTAAATCATCTAATGATTAATTGGTCTATAAGGCGATTTATTTAATTTTTAGGGGGAGTATATTCAGAGATGGTTCTTTTTGGTGCCTACATGTAGCTTGAATGTCAGTGCACATAACATCATGACGCCTGTGTGTTGAGATGTCTTGGTGTTTTACCTTTTTGTCTCTGCTCAACCGCCGTTTCTAGGTTGAAAAGACTGATGACTCAAAAAAAATCGTAGCATTTCTCGTGAGGCATTGGGGCCTTTAGGGTCGGTGTAGCTACCAGCGGGATTACCACCGGACCAGGCATGCCCCCCCTCATGGATCACCCAATGCTCTGCGATAGAATGGCCCTCACTGTCGTGGTAACAAGTTGTTGAGTAAGCGTATCCACCATCTGTCTTGCCTATTTGTATCGAGATATTCTGAGGTGATTCTGGATCGATTTCTATGTCTTGAGCCGCGATATTCTGCTTAATCAGATGATCGCCATTAGTGGCGTTAACTGTACGGTCATGATCACCATGAAAAACAATAATCGGGATGGCAGTCTGAATTGCCTCTTCTACTTGTCGGTGCTTGGCTTTATAGCTTCCCTGTCGCATTGCTGACAAGGCTGACGGTATGTTATTTGCAGAGGCGTAAGGTAATCCAGAATGCACTCCGACAGCCGTATAAACATCTGGATACAGCGTTGCCACCGTAACCGCCATTGCGCCGCCAGCAGACAAGCCCGCGATATATACGCGGGTCGTATCTACCGGGTAATCATGGATGATTTCTCCAGTGATACCAGCAATAATAGATGGCTCCCCTTGCCCGCGTAATTGATCGCCAGTCCGAAACCAGTTCCAGCATTTTTGTGCGTTAGCAGCTTGAGTTTGTGCTGGATAGGCGACTATCAATTTTTGCTCTTCCGCAATCTCATTCATCGCCGTGCCTGCTGCAAAATCATCTGGATTTTGTGTACAGCCATGCAACATGATGAGCAGTGGCAAATCCTTACCATCGGTATTACTGGGGATAAAAATTTTATACGTGTGAGAAGGAATTTTCTTGACATAGGACTTGGTCAAAAACTGTCCTGCCGCGTCACTCTTGTTGCGGATATCGTTGAACGCGGTTTGGCTATATGGCCAGGTGGACGGTACTTTCAGTCTAGTGGCATCAATTAAATCGCTGATGGGTTTAGAAATATCAAAAGCACTTATATTGGGTAATTTAGAGGCCAATAATTTCTTAGGTCGCTTCTTTACAATACGCTTAAATGGCGTGATGATCTTGCTCAGACCGTTGAGTCCACCGAGTCTACTTGGACTGGGAAGGAGGAACAGCTTTGTTATGGTTTTTAATTGAGCAGCCCAGTTTTTATTTTTACGCATAATAGCTCTCTGTTGATCCGACTGAAGATTGCATTGTTTTTTTATCAGAGCAGAACTTATGCAAAATAACCCCGGCGAGGCGCGACAACGCAGCTGGAGCGGTTTTACGTAAGTCCTATCAACGACGTAATCGGCAACATGACTATACAGCCAATAGATAAAAATGGCTCCAATAATTGCTTTGAAGCCAAGGATTATGCACTACTTAGAGTGAGGGGTCGTTGAGGCTAGTAGGCTCAGTTATCGCAAGTCTATTATGTTCTGCTCGGAACTTAGCCGACATCTCATACGCCGCTTTTCGGAGTCGCATGATAGAACCTAAAGGCCGATGTGCAACAACGCCATGCCACGGGCTAAACGACATGCCGTCATCAATCGCTTTTGAGCGGCCTTCACTCCAGGCGACCTGGGACGGTACTGATATGCGGGCAACGGTCAGGTAAGGACTGAGCTCCTCTGGCCAGGCCACAGAGGCATCCTCAATCGGCATTTTTTCTATGTCAGTACAAAGCTGTACACGCAATTCCCATACTGCATTGTTATGCGCAAAGAAGTCGACTACTGCCTCACGCAAGCCATTCGGTTTGTCGTTTAAATCGACCACTGCGCCAGTCAGCTCCACCAAACCAGAAGACACCGGGACGACAGAAAATTTTGCCATGTAGTCACCGAATAGAATCGGCACCTGACTAAAAAACGTTTCGCCTAAAATATGGGTTTCTGGATGACCGCCCAAGGCGATGATCGTACCGCTCTTGCCTCCGACCGCTTCCAGCACTTTTTCTGTGCTTTGTAATACTGAGGACAATATCTTTTTCAAGCCCGGCGCTTTATCGGTCGTCGATGCTAATAATTTTAGGCTACCCAAAAACTCTTTCGCCCGTGGCGCTGCAAAAGTAGGGCTGTCGTTGACCAATAAAAAATCTTGAGTAACATCCTCCTCGCTACCTGCCAGCCTTTCTCCTTTAACACCAATAAGTTTAATTGCCATGCCGCGTGGTGTGGATACGGCATCGTCCAGTACATCACCTGGGATGGTCGATAATCTGATGACCATCGGCCATGTTCCGGGAGTAGCAAAAATACCCTGTGCCAGTGCGGGCGCCAGATTGTCTACAACCGACATTTCCCCATGTAATAAGCCATGACTTTTTGCATGCACACTACGGGTCGCGTGACCTGAATCTTTGTAGGTGATGTCCGAAATATGTCGCAGCGTTTTGAGCAAACCAATTTGTGTTTCATCTTCTTCCTCTTCAGACATTTCATAGCTTGATTTATAAGGCAGGGGTGACGTTGGTGGCAAATTCGGTGGCAAATTCGGTGGCATAAGAGATGACATGGCTGACCCTTCGGTAGTTGTTAAGTCGAGCGTCGAGTTTATGGTTTAAGCCTAAACACAGTCTGTGTGTGACCGCACGTAAGCGTAATCGAGGTGGTAATTAAGTAAGAGTCCAACAGAATTCAGCAACGCTTACCAAGCAAAATAACAATTGCAGGAAAAAATGACTTATGTGGGTTATCGAACCGATCTCTGTCAATAATCGGCGTAATTTCAAGTCAGCTATGACACGGTCAGAGCCAACCTGAAAAATGGAGAATTACATGCATGCCCAAGCTGAAACAAAAAATGAGAGCCTGATTTTTGATAACGAGGTCGATGAATTTAATATCGGGAAGCCATCTTGGACAGCGATTCTGGCGCGGGATATTGGTGCCGCTGCACTGTCACTGGTATTCATTGTCTTGTTGGCGGGATGTTTACTTTCTCTTGGCTCAAATTAAAGGCCACGCTTTTTTTGAAGGAATGATGATGTCTACTAAAACACAATTTCATGAAACGCCCGAAGGTCTTTGGTTATGGCGAGTGTATGACGTTCATATTGATCCGCACTCTAAAAAAGAAGTTGAGGGCAAGTCCATTACCTCAGAAAAAACCTTTCACTCTGAGGCAGAGGCAAGTGAGGATATGGCGCATTGGAGCAAGTCCACTGGCCCCTATTTGGGAAGAGTGCCGGATGCGTGATCCTGCTTTCTGTTTTGCCCTATTTAATTAAAATTAAAAAATTTTCTGGAGATGTACATGAGTGATGAATACTTAGATTTACAAGCAGCCGTGCAATATGATTTGTTTTCTCACGCTGATCAGCAAAGCCCTGTAGGCTATCTGTTAGATCGTGTGTATTACGTGGAGCTTGGCGATCATCCGACACAAACGAGTACAGAGCATGGTCTTTTCTTTTATAAAAAGGCAGACCTTCAAAAACTGATGTATGGGACGCCCGCCGGCAGATTAGAAGATAACGTCATCGTCAGTAATAACGGGAATCGCTACTACCTGAAAGAGCTTTAAAAGATTATTTTGCAAGCGTTATAAACGCCTTTTTACTGTATTTAATTGGGGGATAAGTTCAGCGAATGCGACCAGATGTCAGTGAGCCGCTGCACGCATGCTTTTGCGTGGTACTGAATAGATTTTGGATTGATGCTTAGTTTGTGTTTAGTTTGTGATTTTTAATACTCCCCATAGGTATATTTTATTGTCCTTGTAATTATTGGTCTATAAGCGATATTTTTATTATTTTATGGGGAGTATATTAATTATTGGTATAAAATAAGTAATTACCCAGGCTGTGTAGCAAACAGCCACGCACTTGCTCAGAATGACCTAAGCAGTCAAGCTAGCCTGGCAAATTAATCTGGCAACTGAGCGATCAATTCAGATGTGGTAAAGATGTAATAAAGATGTAATAACTAAGTCCGTAAGAACAAATCATTTCTGCTCCTCTAGCAGAAAACCTCTTCAATATTGCTATTTGGTTGACATAGATTGGCTCAATCAACAGGCTCTCATCGCCAGACACTAACCCCACACTACGCGAAATTGCCGTTGCAATCACAACGCCGTCTTCCTATACAGATAAGATCAGCCAAGAGTGTTTAACGGACGAGTATCTTTTTGGTCGCATCGCAATAACGTTTTAAAATTCATTTAATGATAGACAAAACGTCGCGGTAGTCTTAGTGATCGTGTCGCATTATGGTGCCCGTTTGTAAGCCCAGATTGATATCCATAGCAATATGGATCGTCATAAAAAAGTGATTGGACGAGACAATCCGTTTATCGCAGTATAAATGTGGGAGACACCCACATTTGGCAAAAACGCCAGAGTAAATATAGTGCCCATTATATTTATATACATAAAATAGAGGCTACGATGAATAAGATAAATCGCATCAAAAAATGGTCGGTAATCGTCGGCATTATGCTTAGCAGTATCTTGCCAGTATCCAGCGCACAGGCCGCGGCATGGACGTTAACCGGCGCAGTCGTGACGCATGATCCTAGTATGATAAAAGACGGTAACACTTGGTGGATCGTTGAAACCAGCGACACCGGCATTGGTGTCAAATACTCGCCTGACGGACATGCCTGGACGCAAGGTGGCAGCATATTTGCTGGCGGTTTGTCGTGGTGGGGGCAGTACAACGGCAATTCTAAAGTCGTTTGGGCACCCGACATGCGTGTCTATAATGGCAAAGCGATTTTGTACTATGCCGTATCGACCTTCGGTTCGCAAAAATCAGCCATCGGCCTTGCTACTGCATCCAGTATTGCCAAAGGCGACTGGGTGGATAAAGGGCTTGTTTTGTCCTCTAAGAGTGGCGATAACTTTAATGCGATTGATCCGAATTTTGTAGTAGATAAAGCGGGGCAGCCGTGGCTGACTTTTGGGTCTTGGTGGACTGGGATTTATACCAGCAGAGTTGATCCGACCACATTAAAGCCGATTGGTACCCGATACCACCTAGCCTCTGATAGTAGCGGGATTGAAAACGCCTTCATCATGATCAATGGTGGCTACTACTACCTGTTTGTTTCTAAAGGTACTTGCTGCTCAAAAGCCAACAGCACTTATCACATCTCTTATGGTAGATCGACCAGTATTACTGGCCCTTATCTCGACATGAGCGGTAACGATATGCTCAATTCTGGCGGTACTACCTTAGAGGCGGGCGGCGGTCGTTTTTTTGCTCCTGGCGGAGAGTCGGTTAGTAACGGTGTGCTCGCCAGACATAAACTGGATAGTCAGAATAATTTCAATGGCGTCCTGTTTTTAAATGATCTGTATTTCTCGAATGGATGGCCAACTTACTAATCTTTTCGCTATTTTGTCAGCGTTAGGTCAGGATCAGTTTCAGGCTTACGACGCTTCGTTGTGAGCCTGATTCTCCTTCCAGTTATCATTTTTTTGATAGCTCATTCGCCGCCCTTTCCAAACTTGGCACGACATAATTACTGAGGATGATTGCGTCTAGTGTTGCAGTTGCTAGCAGAAGTGTTGTAAATTCCCACGGTTTTTACACAGAAAAAAACGATCTCTTGCGATGAGCTAATCTATGCCGCTCTTAAACCGTGCTGGCTTACATCACATCTTGCTTGGACAATATGTGCACAAATTGTGCTGAATTTCTATGGCATGGCAATTTCCCTAGGCTTACAAGGGCAAGCTTGCCCTTTTTGGCGATGTGATCTGACATCGTTGTAGCCAATCAATTCTGGGGTCGCGCTCTAAGCGCGCTTCTAGGCTAATTCCTAAGGGAGTCCTGATATCGATATTGATATCGAAAACGCTAAAAAATTGATTGGAGAGATTTTTGTGTGCACCTTAAGATGAATTTAGAGCATGTAGACAAAAATGCCTGACTTTGAAGCACATAACTAAAAATAAATTGGAGACGTATGAAACGCAACGTATCTGGCCCAGATATGGCCAAGCCTTATCGCCCTTTGGTTTTAAAAGTATCCGTGGCGGCACTCGCTAGTGCCGGGATGTTGACTTGTGCTTCTGTCTGGGCGCAAGAAACTAAAGCAGTTGCTGCCGCTGCTGACGAAGGTGTCGTAGTAGTGGTCACCGGTGTACGCAAGTCGGCTGAAAGTGCACTGCAAATCAAAAGAAATTCAGATCAGGTCATCGACACCATTGTTGCTGATGACATTGGCAAATTCCCCGATACAAATGTTGCCGAGACTTTGGCGCGTGTGAGCGGGATTCAGGTTCGTCGTGATGCCGGAGAAGCCAATTCGGTATTGATACGCGGGCTTCCCGGGATTGCTACGTTGTTAAACGGTAGAGAAATGTACACCACCAACGGACGCTATGTGAACCTGGCGGATATTCCGTCAACCATGTTGCAGCGGGTCGATGTGTATAAATCTCAAAGCGCCGATTTGGTGGAAGGCGGTATTGCTGGTGTAGTGGATGTCCGCACCAATCGGCCTTTCGATTTTAAAGGCTACACGTTTTCAGCCAATGGACATTTAGAAAACAGCGATAAATCAAAATCCAATGACCCCAATGTCGGGATGATGGTATCCAATCGCTGGAAAACAGCCTACGGTGAATTTGGTGCCCTATTCGGTCTGTCTTATGTTGAAAATAAGTATCAGGAAGAGCGCGCATTTAATACCAATCCAACTGCCCAAGGCCCCAATCTGACAGGCCCTTTTGTGATGGGTATTGAAGCCATTCCCGGCAATCGTCGTCGTTTGGCAGAGAATGTGGCCGTGCAATGGCGTCCTAATGCGGATGTTGAATTGTACGCAGAGGGTATCTCTACTCGCTATAAAAATACGTTCGAAACAGATTTTTTTGTCGGGCTGCCATGGCTTGGTAATTCAGTGACGACCACGACGATCCTTGGTACAAACTAGGTGCAGACAATCTCTTCACATAATACTTTTACGATTGACTCTACCCAGGCGAATAAGGCGGATACGCTGACACAGCAGTTTGCAGTCGGTGGTCGATGGAATGCGAGTCCGGGCTTAAAATTTACTTCAGAACTATCCACAACCTCCAGTAAATACACTTGGGCTAATCCAATCCTGGATACCAATACCACGGTTCCCAATGTTAATGTCAATACCAGTTTGAACGGTACGCCCAATTTTCAATACACAGGTATTGATATGAAGGATGCGAAAAATTTCTCTTTATTCCAATTATTTGATCGCTATGGTCGTGATAAAGGCGGCTCAACGGATTGGCGTGCGGATGGTTTTTATACGCCAGAATCTGAGGGCTTATTTAAAGAGTTTAGCGCGGGTGTCCGCGTATCGAGCAGAACAGCAGAGTCGATTAAATCATTTGAAGGTGGCGTGGGTGCGCCACCAGGTATTAATGCTGCGAGTATCAATGGCTTGAGTTGTGTATCGCCAGCCTTGGGAGGTAACTACGGCCTGGCGCAATGGTACACGCCATGTTCTACTTTCCTGATCAACAATACGGCAGCGATTCGCAATGCAGTGACCGGCTCCTCCAGCGCGAAAGCACTTGATCCGGGATCGATGTTCCAAGATTCTGAAAAAAGCTATGCATTTTATGGAAAAACAAATGTTGGCTTCGACTGGGGTCGCGTACCAGTGAGTGGCGTTATTGGTGTGCGTATAGTTAAAACAGACGAGGAACTACAGGGTAATAATTTGTTGACCGACGGTAGCTATGTTGCGACACAAAAAAGCAGTTCAAGCACCGATGTATTGCCGAGTATGAGTTTTAAATTTAATTTGCGCCCAGATCTGATTGCTCGTCTGGCCGCAGGTAAAACGATTACCCGTCCTGATTTTGCTCAACTTAATCCTGGCGCTGCTTACGTGACTGCGGGCGTGACTGTCAATCCGACAGCAACAGGCGGTAATCCAGACTTAAAACCAGTAACAGGCCGCAATTTTGATGCCGCACTTGAGTGGTATTTTGCACCAGCGGGATCTGTCAGCGCGGCGGTTTTTCAGCATTATTTTGATGGCTATATTCTCAATAAAACACAAGCTGAAACTTTTGTAGGGACGGTATATCAAGTCACACGGCCATACAATACCGATAGCGGAAAATTGCAAGGACTGGAAGTCGCCTATCAACAGTTTTACGATAAATTGCCGGGTTGGTTAGGTGGTTTCGGTTTGCAGGCAAACATGACTTACATGGAAGGAAAAACGACCAAATCAGTTGACCCAACATTAGTCGACAAGCCTTTTACTGGTCTATCAAAATTTTCTTACAACATTGCTGCTTTGTATGAAAAAAACGGGTGGTCTGGACGTTTGGCTTATAACTGGCGTTCTAAATTTGTGGATACTTATAATGCCTCTAATTCAGGTTTGGATTTGACAGTTGCGCCGATCTC
>JANXTO010000248.1 GCA_025352365.1 Undibacterium sp.
GTGCCAAAAATATCCTTATCTTTGGCGGCAGCAGCGGGATCAATCGGTTCCGGAATCTCGGGGTAAGGCAAGATCACACCATAATCTTTGAGGATCTGTTCACGCGGATATAGCTTGCGCAGCTTGTTGAGGTAATCATCCCAACGCTCCCGTTTTAATTCAATCGAGCGGGTTTCAAATCAGGAAAAAATATCTTTTAATTCTTTATCGTATTCTCTTTCGATCTCGTCTAAGGCAGCCAAATCGTCACCGACGCGTTTATGTAATTTGATCGCGGGCAAAGTCTGTTCAGTCGCAATCGCTTTTTGCAGCTTGAGTAAGACTTCGCGGAAAGCCAGACGATCTGCGTCGAACAAACCGTCACCAGACTCGATAAAGTTCAGTATCGTGTCATACGCGGCTTCGCGCTCTGGCGCTTTGAGTTTTTTTAATGATTCAAGATATTCATCAACCGCAACAAGTCGCCCCAGATTTTCATGAAACAAGGCTTGGCCAATCCGGTTGGCAGCGGTTTTCTCTTTGGCACTGAGTGATTTTTCGTCGCCTAGCAGTACGATCACTTTTCTGTACGCGGCGAGAATATCGCCTAACTCTTTCGGCAACTTGTTTAGCGATGGAGCGCTATCAACGACATCGGCTTTGCCCTGCTCTGGCTTTGTTACCTTGTTGGTAGAAAAAATATAAGTACCTGATGCGACCAGCACCGCAACAACGAAGGCGGCAATGGCGAGAATAATTTTTCGGGATTGGCTCATGAAGTAAGTACGTGTGTTGGCAAAGTTGGATTGGGTTGCTAAGGCTATGAGGCCGCAGAGCGAAACAAGAATGGTGTAGTTGCAATCAAGCCGTATCTTAAGTCAGATCATAATATTTTCGACAAAAATTTACTTCAATCAATGCGGGCAAGACATCGCGAACAGAGCAGAAACACGCCTCTTGATTTGGCGTGTCAGGCATCAGTTCAGCTAAAGTTTAGGCATCACTACCATCTCATAAAAATTAATACTCCTAGTTAGTATAATTTATTGTCCTTATAATGATTGGACGATGAGGCATATTTCATAAAAATTATGGGGAGTATATTAAATTACCGTCTTATTTGGGATGTTTGGAGAGAAAAGCTTTTGTCTCAGCGTCGGTCAATAAATCCGTGATGTGCATCACTCCTGAATTACAACAAAAACCGCATGACTCTTTTCAACGTCATGCGGTACTTTTGTGATCTGCTGCAATCAGATCGAGCTTGACTGGTCAAATAACGATTGCTTCTTTTTTCTCAGACTTGTTCAATAAATCCTTCGCTGCCAAGGCCAGAAATGCATCCACTGCTGACGCACTTGCGCCACCGGTTTGTATGCTTGGTACCATGGCGATGTGACCTTTTTCAATCGCTTCAGCAAAGCGCAGCAAGACGGTTTGCTGGAATTGTAGTTCTGGACCGCCGTAGGCTTCTACATTCAAGCGAGTTGCTTTTGCTTGTGCCTCACCGACTTGTTGTAGCTGATACGCTTCGGCGTTGGCCAGAGTCCGTTTAGCATCCGCTGCACCAGACGCCGTTTGACGTGCTTCTTCAGCTGACTTGATGGCTTTTTGGACTGCGGCGCTACCTTGGTTTTCAGCGATTTTGACGGCTAATTCTGATTCGGTAATAGCCGTTTGTTGTTTCGCTTTAGCCTCGGCCTCGCGCAAAATTCGCTCTTGTACTGCCGCAGTTTCTTTCGTTTTATAAGTTTCTAATTGTTCTCTCGATACTTGGCGCTCACGCAGTTGTTTCAGGATGACTTCAATTTGTGTATCACCTGTTTTGGCGCGTGGAGTACCGATCAAGACTTCATTTAAAGTCAGGTTATAACCTTCAAAGTTCTTGCGCATTTCTGCTTTGGCACGTTCCTGAATATCGGAACGCTCTTGCAATAATTCGATCAGCGTTTTGCCTTGTCCTATATTTTTAAAATAAGCAGCAACCATCGGGTCCAACGTCTGCTCAACCAATTTTTGGATATCGCCGAAGCGCTGAATCACGAGCGGTGCCATTTTGTAGTCGATATTGACGACTACAGATAATGGCAAATCAGGCTCAAACGCATCTTTGGTAATTAAGGACACTTCGCTCAAATGCTTATCCAACTCATGCGAACCAACAGCACCAGATTGCCATTTCAAAATGAAATTCGTTGTTGGGACATCGATAACCCGTTTAGCATAGGGATTAAGTGCGTATTTTCCAGGCAATAGCGGCGCAGCTTGCACACCTTTTTCATCACTGCCCACCAGCTCACCATGACGATACGCCTCACCTGTCACATCATTACCCGCTTTGCCAGTGTAAGAAACAACCACACCGACATAGCCCACTGCGACCACGCGTTTCTCTACGATTTCATAACTGGCGAAACGTGCATTCAGATAATAAGTACCCTCCACCAGCACTTGTAATTGACGACCTTTATAACCACCAGCGTCAATGAAAACTTCAGGATTTTGATAATCATGGTGATAGCTGGCAGCGTGATGGGGATCGGCACCAACCACGGGTGCAACGATGGTGCCCTCTGGCAGAGATTGGCCTTCATGCGTAGTAATGACAGCCAGTTTATCGTCACGGATCACCAGAGGCTGAAAGCCGTTACGCTTTCTGAGTTCATTTAACATTTCTGCTAATTGACCAACGACCTGACCTTCGCTATTGATATTGGTGTCGCCTGGCAGAGGCAAGGCGTAGACTTTTTCAGAACTCAAGACGACGAATTGAGCAAGGTTGATCGCATAAGTACCTTCACGCAAAATTTTTCTTTGCAAACCTTTTTGGCCTGCGCTAGTCAAAAATCCACGCACGTCAGTAAAGTCGTTTGCGGTTTTATTGCAGGCCAGATTTTGTGTCGGTGCCATCGCTTGTCCGTCACGTGCAAACACATAGGCCAATGTGCCCTGCTGTATCGTTACCAGATCATGCCGATGAATCGTATATTGGAATGGGAAGAATAAATGGAAGCCACCACGTAAGACTTCGGGCTGAAAACCAGCCTCACCGCTTAAGGCGATAAATCCATGTTCTAAGGAACCTGACAGTGACCATTTCTTCTCTACGATACCGATTTTTTCGTTGGAGATATACACCAGCATATTGCTGGCGTACACCAAAATAATGAGGGCAAGTACGGAGACTGCCAAAATAATTTCAAGCATGATGAATCCCTTTTTTATAAATCCCGAATTTCTGAAAATGCAGCGGCCTGACTAGCACTGGATAAGCGCTAGCTGAACTACTGTTTGTTTTTTTTGGAAAAATATGGAGCCTGTCACGCTCCATAAGAAAGTTAAGAAGGTCGTCGCGGCACTTCTGTTGCGATGACTTTTTGGGACTTAACAACTTGCATTGCGGTGGCGATCAGACCGCTCATATCACCCAAATTGGCTGGGATAATGATGGAATTATTGGTCTTAGCTAAATTGGCAAAGGCCGCTACATATTGCTCTGCAACTTTAAGATTAGCGGCATCAGAACCACCTGGTAATTGCATCGCAGCGGCAGTTTTACGAATCGCTTCTGCACTCGCTTCTGCAATAGAGAGGATAGCGGCTGCCTGACCTTGCGCACGGTTAATCGATGCTTGCATTTCACCTTCTGATTTGGCGATGGAGGCTTCTCTCTCACCGGTTGCAATATTGATTTGCTCTTGCTTACGACCTTCCGACGCGGCGATCAGGGCACGTTTTTCACGCTCGGCAGTAATCTGCGCTTGCATTGCATGCAGAATCTCTTTGGGTGGTGTGAGATCTTTGATTTCGTAACGCAAGACTTTGACACCCCAGTTTGCAGCAGACTCATCAATCGCATTCACGATCGTCGTATTGATGTGATCGCGCTCTTCAAATGTTTTGTCCAGTTCCATCTTACCGATCACAGAACGCAAGGTGGTTTGTGCCAGTTGCGTAATCGCAGCGATGTAATTGGAAGACCCATACGATGCGCGCATCGCATCCGTAATTTGAAAATACAAAATACCGTCCACTTGCAACTGTGTGTTGTCACGAGTGATACAGACTTGCGGTGGCACATCCAACGGGATTTCTTTCAAAATATGTTTGTAGGCTATGCGATCAACAAAAGGAACAACAATGTTTAAACCTGGCCCCAGAGTTGCATGATATTTACCCAAACGCTCGACTACCCAAGCATGCTGTTGCGGCACGACATTAATGGTTTTGATGACAAAGACCATTGCGAGAACAAACAGAATTAACGCTACACCACTAAAACTACCCATATATACACTCCATAAAATTCTTCAGACAACTTAAGATGACTTAATACAGCGACTAAGCCAGTACGACGATTTTTCTACATTTTTCCGACGCATTGCCGACGCATTTTCGACACTTTTACGACGGCTTCACTATCAAACGACTTCCTTGTATTTCATCAATTACATATGCGCCAGGATAGGCAGCCGAGTGTTGCGACTCCACATCCCACATAGCACCGCGATACATGGCGCGGGCGATAAATTTACAGTTACCGACCTCTTTCCACTCATCGATTTGTATGCTCTGACCGATGTCCATATTCACATTTGGATCACGTGCCGCATCCACATTTTTTGTAAAACCATACTTGCTTTTATGCAGCGTGATCGTTGCAATAGCGCCGACCAAGGCGGCAACAATTAATTGTGTGGACACACCAAAATTGAAGAAAGCAACCAAGGCACCTGCCACAATGCCGATAGAAATCATTAGCAAATAAAAGGTGCCGGTAAACAACTCCAGTATCACCACCAGCCCTGCCAGCACCAACCACATCATCCATGCATTCATAGTCGTTTTTTCTCCTTATAGTGATTCATGATTACTCAGGTTTAATATCGCCAACAGGGATAAGTTTTTGCATTCTGCGCGATTTTTTTCAAATGATCATCGGTAATCGCGTTGAGAATTTACTCATCAATTTATATAAAAAAAGCCTCCGCTACCTAATGGCAGCGGAGGCTTTTTTTATCGAATTTTGTTGAAGTATTGATTTTATTTTTATTACTGTTAAGGCATCAGTAGTCTAGTCCAAATTCCTTAAAATACAACCACTAAAATCAGTCTTGTTGCGGCGCACCAACAAAAAAGCGTGAGCCTGTTTTTGCTACAGGCTCACGCTTTTTTTGCTACTGACTACTAAAATCGATGAGATTTTTATTTGCTCACAGCAGCCAGTTTTTGCCAGGTATCAATGACAGAATCAGGATTGAGTGAAATCGACTCTATACCTTCCTTCATCAACCATTCTGCAAAGTCTGGATGATCGGATGGACCCTGACCGCAAATACCAACGTACTTATTCAATTTGATACAGGCAGCAATAGCGCGTGACAGCAAAGCGCGTACAGCAGGATCACGTTCATCAAAATCAGCCGCCAGCAACTCCATACCAGAATCACGATCCAAGCCCAGCGTGAGCTGAGTCAGATCGTTGGAGCCGATCGAGAAGCCATCAAAGAATTGCAAGAATTCTTCTGCCAGAATCGCATTGGACGGGACTTCGCACATCATGATAATGCGCAAGCCGTTTTCACCGCGCTTGAGGCCGTTTTTAGCGAGCAGATTTACTACTTTTTCGGCTTGTCCTAAAGTACGGACAAACGGCACCATGATCTCGACATTGGTAAGACCCATGTCGTTACGGACCCGTTTCAGTGCCAGGCATTCCATCTCAAACGACTCAGCAAAGTCACCCGCCAGATAACGCGCCGCACCGCGGAAGCCTAACATCGGATTTTCTTCATCTGGCTCGTAACGTGATCCGCCGATCAATTTTTTGTACTCGTTCGATTTAAAATCGGACAAACGCACGATGACTTTCTTCGGCCAGAATGCTGCGGCAATTGTAGCAATACCTTCGGCTAATTTATCGACATAAAACGCTCTTGGAGAAGCGTGACCACGAGCGACCGACTCCACTGCTTTTTTCAGATCTGCATCAATATTCGGATATTCCAAAATCGCTTTTGGATGAACACCAATATTGTTGTTGATGATGAATTCCAAGCGTGCCAGACCAACACCTTCGTTTGGTACGGACTGAAAATCAAACGCCAATTGCGGATTGCCCACATTGAGCATAATTTTGAGTGGGAGCTTAGGCAATTCGCCACGCATTTCTTCCGTAATTTCTGTCTCTAGCAAACCGTCGTAGATTTTGCCTTCGTCACCCTCGGCACAAGATACGGTGACCAGCGTGCCGTCTTTAAGTAGTTCTGTCGCGTCACCACAACCAACCACCGCAGGTACGCCCAGCTCACGCGCAATAATCGCTGCGTGGCAAGTACGGCCACCGCGATTAGTCACGATGGCTGCAGCACGCTTCATGACGGGTTCCCAGTTAGGGTCGGTCATGTCGGCAACTAATACGTCACCTGGTTGTACACGTTCCATCTCGGATGGATCGTGGATCACACGGACGCGACCTGCGCCGATTTTCTGTCCAATGGCACGGCCAGATGTAATCACAATACCAGTACCTTTGAGCTTAAAGCGTTGCTGGGCATCGGTGGATTTTTGTTGCGATTTAACGGTTTCAGGACGTGCCTGCAAAATGTAGAGTTTGCCGTCACGACCATCTTTACCCCACTCGATATCCATGGGACGACCGTAGTGTTTTTCGATGATGACAGCGTACTTGGCGAGCTCAACCACTTCAGTGTCATTGAGTGAATAGCGATTGCGCAATTCGATAGGCACGTCCACTGTTTTCACAGAGCGACCGGCTTTAGCTTCGCCGGTAAATTCCATTTTAATCAGCTTGGAGCCGATATTGCGGCGGATTACAGGCAATTTGCCCAGTTCCAGCATGGGTTTATGAACGTAAAATTCATCGGGATTGACCGCGCCCTGCACGACTGTTTCGCCCAGACCGTAGCTCGATGTGATGAAAACCACGTCTTTAAAACCGGACTCGGTATCAATCGTAAACATTACGCCAGCCGCGCCCAGATCAGAACGCACCATGCGCTGCACGCCCGCTGACAAGGCGACTTCAGCATGCGTAAAGCTTTTGTGTACACGGTAGGAAATGGCACGGTCGTTATACAACGATGCAAAAACATGCTTCATCGCCTCTAACACGTTGTCGATGCCGACCACGTTGAGGAAAGTCTCTTGCTGGCCTGCGAATGAGGCATCTGGCAAATCTTCTGCGGTGGCGGAGGAGCGCACGGCAAATGACATTTCTGCCGTCGAGTCTGCAACCAAGCGGTTATAAAACTCTTCAATCTCTTTTTGCAAACGTGGCTGGAAAGGTGTGTCAATAATCCATTGACGAATTTCTGCACCCGCTCTTGCCAGTTCTTTGACGTCTTCAATATCTAAAGTGACGAGGCGATCCGCGATACGCTGTGCCAATGGTGCGCCGCCGTTTTCGCTGAAAGATAAAAAATCACGGAAAGCCTGTGCTGTAGTGGCAAAACCACCCGGAACACGGACACCTGCCGTTGCCAGTTGGCTAATCATTTCGCCTAAAGATGCATTTTTCCCGCCAACGGATTCGACATCCGTCATTCGTAAATGCTCAAACGAGGCGACATAAGTTGCCTCGGTAATTGCTGCGTTGGACATAACAACCTCTTTTTGATGGTAAGAAATCTGTACTAGTCATGGCACATGCTAATCGATACGGATCTTTACTGCTCTGAATGCTCTTACTTAGTGCAAACTACTTCGTCCATCGCTATTTTTTTGTTATTCTTAGTATCAATGCGCGAAGACAAAGAGGAGCTGAAAGAAAAGTACTTATTGCGTGCAACTTGCTGGCTGCCATTTTACATGGAGTGCCAGCTAATTTGCCCACGTAAAGTTAGAATTTAGCGTCTTTTTTGTTATAAGTATAGAAAGAATTTTTGTGCGGCGAAATAAATCGCAGTGCAAACAAGTAATCCACCCAGCCGAGCAAAGACTCCATGCCTGATCCACTACAACCACCCATTCCACCCGCTAACCGGACCGTATTTTTTGTATCGGACGGTACGGGTATTACTGCCGAAACTTTTGGTCATTCAGTTTTAACCCAATTTGACTTAAAGTTTAAGCAAGTTCGATTACCTTTCATCGACACCTTAGACAAAGCGCATGACGCGGCGCGCAAAATTAATGAGGCTTTGGCGGTTGACGGCAATCGCCCTATTATTTTTTCTACCCTGGTTAAAACGGATCTGGCCGAAGTAGTATTTAAATCCAAGGGCATGCATATGGATTTGATCCAGACCTTTGTCGCGCCACTGGAGCACGAGCTGGGCGTGAAATCCAGCCACACCATAGGTCGTAGCCATAATATGACCGATTCGGAAGAATATAAAAATCGTATCGAGGCCATCAACTTTTCATTAGCGCATGACGACGGCCAATCACATAAAAATCTGTCGGCCGCTGATGTCATTCTGGTCGGCGTATCGCGCTCTGGCAAAACACCGACCAGCTTATATCTGGCAATGCAATACGGGATTAAAGCGGCGAATTATCCTTTGATACCAGATGATTTTGAGCGTGGCAAATTACCGTCCAACTTACCGCCGTATAAAGCAAAAATTTTTGGCTTGAGCATCGCGCCAGAGCGCTTATCCGAGATCCGCAACGAACGCCGTCCCGGCAGCAAATATGCGTCTTTAGAAAATTGTCGCTATGAAGTCAACGAGGCCGAAGCGATGATGAAGCGTGAAGGCATACGCTGGTTATCGTCTACCACCAAGTCTATCGAAGAAATCTCCACCACAATTTTGCAAGAGATTAAATCGGATGTGAGGATTTACTAAGTAGCTTGAAGTCAAGTAGTCACGGCGCTGAATAGAAGCAAAAAACGCAGGGAGTAAATCACCTTTGCGTTCTTTGTACCTCTGCGTTACGCATTCATTTTCAAGCTAACTCGTATGTTTGATACCAAAAAAATTCCAGTACAAATCAATATACTCCCCATTATTTTTAATAAATATGCCACAGTGTCCAATGCTTATATGGACGCTTAATATGTACTCACCTAGAGTATAAAAATCATCAAAGGAAAACCTGTAGCTGATTTTCTGCCGAGAAAACCAAAAAAAGATATTTTTATGCATACGATAGAACAAGCGGCGTTTGCCGCATGGCCTGCACTGGAGCAACAAGACTGTGGCGGCTGGCGACTGCGTTTTTCTGAGGGGTATACCAAGCGCGCCAATTCTGCGAATGCCTTAGTCAGGATCACGAGCTTGCCCGAAACACAGATCAAGCACATCGAAGCAATTTTCCACGCACGCAAGCTAAAACCTATTTTCCGCCTGGCGTCATTTTGCACGTCGCCCGAGGTTGACCAGAGCTTAGAAAAACAAGGCTATCAGTTTGCCGATTTGTCGCTGGTGATGACAGTCAATTTGGCTGAAAGTCGTAACAACGATATGGGCGATGATGCTCATGAACAGGGCTTCCTCATTGAGGTAAAACCGTGGCTAAGCGCTTTCCAAGAACTATCGGGTTACGAGGCAGTAGGACAAAAAATTCATCTGCGAATGCTGCAAGCGATCCAAGGTCAATGCGCTTTTGCGGTATTGCGAGAAAGCAGCCAGATAGTCTGCTGCGGGCTTGGTGTGATCACTGGTACACAGTTGGGATTATTTGATGTCGTCACACATCCCGATTTTCGCGGGCGAGGGTTGGCGCAACAACTTTGCAGCAAACTCATGGCATGGGGTAAATCAGGCGGTGCCAGCGATGCTTATCTGCAAGTCGTAGCGGCAAATGCAACAGCCATCCGGGTATATGAAAAACTGGGATTTAGCCGTTGTTATCATTATTGGTATCGGCTGCATCCTTGATGCCTGTTAGGTAGTCTTGATCAAAAAATCAAAAAAATAGAGCGCGAAATTGGCGCTCTATTTTTTATGTAACCTCAATTTACAGAGATTGTCTGACTTGCTCAAAAAAACAAATCGCCGCACTGGCAGCAACATTCAGTGATTCAATTTCTACGCGTTGCGGTATGGTGACGGTGTGGCTTGCCAGCGCCATCAAATCCTCTGCGACGCCCTGCCCTTCGTGACCGAATAACCATGCAACGGGCTGATTTAAATTAATCTGATAAATCGTCTGTGTCGTATGCGAACTGGTCGCCAGAATCGGGATACGCGCGTTGTTGAGCAAACTGTATAGATCAACATTTTCAAAAACATTCAGCAAAAAGTGGGCGCCCATCCCCGCCCGCATCACTTTGGGTGACCACGCAAAAGCAGTACCGGGGCTACAAAATACATTGCGGATACCCGCACCAGCGGCGCTGCGCAAAATCGATCCTAAGTTACCAGGGTCTTGCAGGTTATCGAGTAAGACGGAGGATTCTTGCAGAGCCGCCGGAAAAACTGGGTCAGGCGTGGCGATGATAAACATGATGCCGATGCCGTGCTCGACCTGACTCAACGCATCGTACAAAGCGTCGGGCAGGCAAATACAATTCGCTTTTTCGCTACACAGCGAGAGTATCGATGCCACCTCAGGATGATGGACGGCGTCTTCAGACACGATACAGATTTGCGGTGCACCCAGATGTTGCCAATAGGCCTGACATAAATGCACACCATCGAGCAAAGTACGGCCAGATTTACGACGCGCTTGTGAGCTGGTAGCGAGCAGCTTTAGTTCTTTGTAGAGCGCATTATCGCGGGAAGTAATTGATTTCATTGAGTCAGAAATTGGGGGCAGTCTTTTGGAAACTAGAGCTTAACAACGCTCTTACCGGCGCATAAGATTTTCTATGAATTGGCGAGACGCCATGTTCACGCAACAACGCCAAATGTAAGGCGGTAGGATAACCTTTGTGTTGATCCAAAGCGTATTGCGGATACTGTAAATGCAATTGTGCCAGGCGGTGATCACGCGCTGTTTTTGCCAAAATCGAGGCGGCTGAAATAGCTTGTACTTTGTCATCGCCTTTGACGATCGCCTCTGACCGTACCGACATGACGGGGCAACGATTGCCGTCAATCAGTGCCAGTGTCGGCTGGATAGTTAAACCTTCTACCGCGCGGCGCATTGCCAGCATGGTGGCCTGTAAAATATTAAGCTCATCAATTTCTTGCTCAGAACATTCGGCAACAGACCAGGCCAGCGCATATTGCTTAATCTCAATCGCTAACTGGTCGCGCTTGGCCTCACTCAGTTTCTTAGAATCGCGCAAACCAGCAATCGGATGCGCAGGATCAAGGATCACTGCCGCAGCCATCACAGGACCAGCTAAGGGGCCGCGCCCCGCTTCGTCCACACCACAAATTAATTCGCCTTCATAATCAAACAGTGAGAAGGTGGAGTCGATTTTACTCATCAAAAAATGCTTTCAGTTTGGCGTGATCTAAAAAATAATGGCAAATCTGCTGCTCCGGCGCATCGGCTTTTTTACCCACGAGTACTGGCACTAACTCATCATACAAAGCGAGCAAAGCATCGTCGGCATCAACGTCCACCACTTGTACGGTGAAGTTAAAGTCGTTGGAAAACGCTTGCAACTGCGCCAGCATGTCGTCGCAAAGATGGCAATAACTGCGGGAATAAAGGGTGAATTCGGTCATTTTACTTTGATCTGAGAGGAATATTACCTATACTCCCCGATTATTTTTATCAATATGCCAGATTGTCCAATGATCTATTGGACAATTAAAATATACTTACCTAGAGTATATTCTCAGCATTCAAGCCAATCACTATGTAACTGGCGAAAAACTGCCAAACAATTCTGACGTCATTATAAGTGGATAGATTGGGTCTAAGTGACTACTACAGAAGTCTTTCAAGCACTTACAAAAAAACTGCCCGCACGAGTGCGGGCAGTTTTTATCAATGTGGCGACGAACGTAAAATCAAATTACTGAGCCGCAGGACGAATCGGGATGAACTTAGAAATATTGTCCCGGCGGACTAACAAGACAGCAGCTTTTTTCGCATCAAGTTTTGCGACCATAGCAGCGAATTGCTTAGCATCTTTGACATCGACATTATTCAAGGTCAGGATGATGTCACCCTGTTGCAGACCTGCTTGCGCTGCGGGGCCTTCAACAGAATCGATAACCACACCGCTGGCGCCTGGCAATTCTTTCTTTTGCGCGTCGGTCATATCGGTGACAAAAATACCTAAGACATTTGTTGCTTGTTCACGCTTAGGCTTTTTATCCGTTTTCGCGGCGACTTTATTATCAGCTTCTGCTTCCGCCACCACAACGGATAACTCACGTGCGGCACCTTTACGCCAAATGGAGATAGTGGCTTTTGAACCCGGCTTCACCATGCCAACAATACGTGGCAGATCGCTAGATTTTTCTATAGCTACTCCATTAAATTTAAGGATGACGTCACCGTCCTGAATACCCGCTTTGTCTGCCGGTGCGCCGGGCTCAACCCGGCTAACTAAAGCACCTTGGGCTTTGGACAAGCCGATAGATTCTGCAACATCTTTAGATAATTCGCCAATCTGCACACCGATGCGGCCGCGGGTGACTTTGCCGCCAGACTTTAACTGCTCGGCGACACGCATAGCTTCGTCAATCGGAATCGCGAAAGAGATGCCCATATAACCGCCAGAGCGACTATAAATCTGGGAGTTAATACCGATCACTTCGCCACGCATATTGATCAGCGGACCGCCTGAATTGCCAGGATTGACGGCAACGTCCGTTTGGATCAAAGGCAGATAATCTCCGGTATCACGGGCTTTAGCAGAGATAATCCCGGCGGTAACTGTGTTGTCCAGATCAAACGGAGAACCGATTGCCAGTACCCATTCGCCTGCTCTGATTTTGTCTGAATCGCCAATCGACAAACGTGGCAACTTGCTACCTTCGATTTTTAATACGGCGACGTCAGTACGTTGATCTGAGCCTATAACTTTGGCTTTGAATTCGCGCTTGTCGGTGAGTTTAACGTATACTTCTGAAGCGCCTTCAACTACGTGGGTGTTGGTCAGAACGTACCCATCTTGCGAGATGATAAAACCGGAGCCTACGCCGCGCGGGATTTCTTCTTCTTGCTGTTGAGGTGCTTTTTTACGACCTTTTGGTGTTGGTGCAGGTTGCTGCTTAGGGATGGGCATGCCGAAGAAGCGACGGAAAAACTCTTGCATCTGCTCGTCATCCCCACCCATTTCCATTTGTCCTTGCTGGACTTTTTCTGTGGTGCGGATATTCACTACGGCGGGACTGGTTTTATCCACCAAGTCCGTAAAATCAGGTAAGCCAGTAACTAGGGGAGCTGTTGCAGATGCTGGTGCAGCCTCGGCCAATGTCGCACCCATCACGGTTGGGGCGATGAAGCCAAAACAGGCACTGATGGTTAAAGTAGAAATGACGGTAGAAACAAAATTATTGGCAGGAAAGCGTGGTGTTATTTTCATGGCATCATCACTTAGGTTTAAATTCAATCGAGTTTATGACTTGTTTAATTGCAGCAAATGGTACCTCGCCGACAGCGGTCAACCAGTAATCGCCATGACGCTTACCCATGATTGTCACCGCGCCCTGCTGCAAACTCCCCTCGGTCCGGCCTTGAGTATTTGGCTCGATAAAGACCGAAATCGCAGCAATGCCATCAGAAAAAATCATTTGTATGACTTCATGAGGTTTAGGCTGACTAGCTACGGATGCCGCTGCCGTAGTTGAACCGCTGGATACACCTGCAGTTGCCGGAGTAACTGGAGCAACTAGCATCGGGATCAAACGCTTCATCTCACGGTTTTTCTTAAATCCCGCAGGCAAAGCCTTAACGATCCAACCAGAATTAATATTAGGCTGTACTGTGAGGTTTTCAACATGCCATTGTGCCGTATTTTGAAAACTTGGCTTAACGCGACTCTTATCGATATCACCCAGATAAAGCTGAGTAAAGGCGATTTGCTCTATCACCTCATTTTTTGCATTGACAGTTTGTGCTCGCAATAGCAAGCCTGAGGCCTGGTCCATGCACAAGCGATAGCCGTAACGATAAATATCTTTAGGCTCGAAGCTCAATACCTGACATTGGGAGCCTGCTACGCGACTCAGTTCGGCTTTTTTAATCGAGTACGATTCTGGCAAGGATTGCGCGTTGCTTGTGAGCAGAGAGGGAAATACTTCTTGGGTAACTTGTTTTTCAACCTGTATAGTT
>JANXTO010000257.1 GCA_025352365.1 Undibacterium sp.
TGCTTCATGGACGATCATAACCAGCACCTCTGAATCACGCAATGATTTTTATCCGATCAGAAAAAGTAGGGGGAATGACGAGCGCAAAATATCTCATTTCGAATTTATCCGCACGTAACGAATAAATATACTCCCTATATGTATATTTTATTGTCCATATAATAATTGGACACTAAGGCATTTTTAGTAAAAATAAGGGGGAGTATATGAAAATAAGCAAAATTCGACACTATTTTCATCACTGCTCGTCATACGCACCAGCGAGTTGTTATCTCATCCAGTGCGTATGACGTTTGCCGCCTTGTTTTACAGCGTACTTCCAGCTTATTTGCAGCTTACTTCCGTATCACGTCGCTATTACTGCAGCTTACTTTACTTCGCTTTGGCCGCTTTTGCTAATGCTTGTACTGCGGCTTGCGAGGTCATCGTGGAGTTCATAAACTTCGCAATCACGTCCTGAATCGCACCGGCTTTAGCGGAGTCGATTGCCATGCCATGTGCAAAGCTAGGGACTAAACCACCGCTTTTGCTCGTCGCATCCATGTCATCCATCGACTTGATGGCACAGCTATCAAACTTAGCGCGTGAGGCACCGGCACGGGCAGGGATAGAGCCTTTGTTCAGGTTAAAGACTTCCTGAAATTCCGGACTCATCACCGCGCTTGCCAAGACCAATTGGGCCTTTTGCTGATCAGCGTCTTTGACTTTAAACATCGTCAGAGAGTCGATATTAAAGGTGAATGCTTTCTCGGTACCTGGCGCAGTCAGACACAAAAAGTCTTTGCCAGCGACTTTGCCTGCGGCGGTAAATTCGCCTTTCGCCCAGTCACCCATAAATTGCATACCAGCCTTGCCATTGATGACCATGGCAGTTGCCAGGTTCCAGTCGCGCCCTGCAGCATCTTTATCGATGTAGGTTTTGATCTTTGTTAAGGTATCGAAGGTTTTGATCATGGTGGGACCAGTCAGACTTGCCGGGTCCAGTTGTACGATTGCTTTTTTATAGAAATCGGGACCGCCGACGCCGAGTGCGACGGATTCAAATACCGTCGCGTCTTGCCATGGCTGACCGCCGTGTGCGATGGCAATCAAGCCGGCTTTTTTGATTTTGTCGGCAGCATCAAAAAACTCGTCCCAATTGGTTGGCGCTTTGGCGCCTGCTTTTTTCAAGACTTCTGGATTGACCCATAACCAGTTGACCCGATGCACATTGACCGGTGCGGCGACATAGTGTCCTTGATATTTCATGATGTTAGAGACTACTTTTGGCAAGCTGGCATCCCATTTGCCTTCGGTCGCCGCGGCATCGATATTCGCTAACACGCCTTCTTTACCCCATTCTTGAATCGACGGGCCTTTGATCTGTGCTGCAGTCGGTGCGCTACCAGAAATGACGCGTGCTTTTAACGCCGTCATAGCATTTTCACCACCGCCACCAGCTACGGCGAAATCTTTCCAGACGATGCCTTTGGCTTCCATCATTTTTTTCAATTCAGCGACGGATTTGGCTTCGCCACCGGAAGTCCAATAATGTAAGACTTCGACTTCTGCTGCCTGAACTTGCACGCCAGCGATCAACGCTGTGGCTGCAATAGTTGCCTGAACGATTTGTTTCAATTTCATGATTGTCTACTCCAATATGTTTGGGGAATGTTTTTAAATGATTTTATTTTGCTGTCGCCAGATGTGTTGATATTTTTTGTTCAGACACATCTGGGCAGTCGGTAAAATTGACTAAAAATGAGCTAAGTCACAAAGATCAAATTTAAAAGCGAGCGTAAAAGTGACCGGCAGGCGTATCAGAACCAAGTTTCTAACTGAATACCAACCGAGGTGCCGCTAGTATTGTTGCCATACACCGGACCGGAGTTATTGCTGGCGTTGACAGCGGCGGTTGCTGCATCATTCCATTTGCCATAGGTGACAAAGGCGCGTAGTTCCGGACGCGACCAGTAGCCTTCACCCATAGACAGCGTTGGTGCGAAGGTGATTTTGGTCAGGCGTAAAGCGTCGCCGCCATTGGCTTGTGTGACGCGACTGGTGCCAACTTCTGCTTGCAGCTTAAAGTTTTTTGTCAACGCATATACTGGTCTTGCACCTAATGTCGTCCAGGTGGAGGAGCCCTGTGCATCCGACTTATCACGCTGCATCAGCGCGATAAATTCAGTGCTGAATTGTGCTGTTGGCTGGATGACCAAATTATCAAATACACGCAAACGGGTAACGTCAGAACCCAAGGTTGTGCTGCCGGAGCTACCGATACGGTCGCAGCATGGTCCGCCAATACCAGTGCCTGGACCAACACCGTATTGAATACCAACAGTATTTGCGCCACCAAGTACTTTATCTTGCTTGTGGAAGATCGAGAACTGCCAGCCGTTATGACGATTTTGTCCTTGAGCACTGATGAGCGACATTGCCATATCGATGGTGCCGTTTTCGTTGACGGGCACACCTTCATAAATAAAGTTCTGGCGCACCGCTGCTGGCGTGTTGAGTACTTTGCCTGTCGTTGCATCAATGTCGTTGGTGTCATTATCTTTGAACACTGCATAGCCCAACTTGCCTGGACCAAAGCCGCCCACTTTATCAAAGCCACCGCCCGTGCCGTTCAAATTGATGTATTGCAGATCTAGCATATGGATGTCTGGGCGGAAGTAGTAACGCTTACCAATCCAGGCAGTACCGCCGTTTAAGAAATCGAGCCCTTTGGCTTCTACATAAGCTTTGGCGATTTCTGGTTTGGCATTGCCAAAATCAGAACCGTTTTTGTAAGCGTCAATCCACAAAGTACCGACCCAGCTCACACCGTTGTCTGATTTTGCCAGTTCCTTTGTGTAACCGCCTTCAAAGTAGCTATCGCACTCATTGCCGAGGCGATATTTCATGGTGTTGCCACCCAAGTCGTAGCAGCTTTGTGGACCTTTTTGTGAACTAGAGCCTACGCCAGCGCGCAAGTAGCCATGGAATTCACCTTCAGCATCGCTGGCATGTGCTGCGCTAGCAGTAAAGGCAAGTGAAAGGGCGAGCGGTAGCGCTCTAAATGCAGTTTTACTCATTATGTCTCCTGTGTATTTTTAATCGCTCGCAAGCAAGCTGACGCTGCTTTTGAGCATGCTGTCATGTCCGGTATGTCCCGGATTTTTAATCTACTGCTGATGGAAACTTCTAAAACCCATCATCGAGCGCATCGCGTTGTTACAAAAATTTGTAATACCGACGTATTACAAATTTTTGCGCCTAGCGCTACATCTCGATGAAGGCGTTTTTAGAAGCTCCCAGATGGTTGCCCAATTTTTCTCACCATCATTTGTCCAAAACGGGGTACTAATCCAGCATCCGTATTGGCACTTATTGTTGCGGCGAGCAGACATTAGCACCGCAGATACTGTGACACCACACCCCGAGTTGTAATCTGGTTATCATCTGTTAAGTAATTGATTTTTATAAGGAAATTGAAAATAAGCTAAAGTGGGCTTGTTACATAACTTTACGTTGGGATTTTTACTTTTTTGCAATTCTTCGCACATAGCTCATAGCGGATCAGTAGCAAAATCGATGTGTTTTCTGACTGCAATAAATTGCAATGTAAGCTCACAGTTCATTACAAATATCGATGCTTATTTACCTTCGCAACAACATTCAGTTACGTTATAGTCACCCCCGAGACAAAGAAGGATCCTTAGGTGCAAACAGCAAAAATAAGATTGTTGCCCCATGCAGAATGTGTTTGTCGTTACCGGTTATCTGCGCAGCAGATAGTGCGTAACTTGATATTGCCCATTTTGTTGCTGGTGACCAGCTCTACAACATGGGCAGAGACATTGCAGGTACTGCACTGGTGGAAATCCGCCAGTGAGCACAAGGCTGTCGATGTGTTGGCGAGTAAATTAGCCCAAGAGAACATTATCTGGCGCGATACATTGATCCCTAGTGGATCAGGCATAGGCGCGGGAATCGTGCTGAAAAGTCGCATCCTCACAGGTAACGCGCCCGAGGTATCGCAGGTCAATGGCGTACTGATCGGCGAATGGTCAGACCTGGGGTTGCTACTGGATTTTGATGCCGTAGGCGCCAGCGGAAAATGGGACAAAGTTTTATTTCCACTGGTCTGGACTTTGGTGCAGCCCAAAAGCCGTCTGGTCGCCGCGCCGCTGGGGATTCATCGCATCAATACGTTATTTATAAATCGAAAACTTTTCAAAAAATATGACTTGAAGCCACCTGAAACTTGGGATGAATTCGAAGCTGTCGCAAAAAAATTAAAACAGGCAGGCGTGATACCGTTGGCACAAAGCAGCGAACCATGGCAGCTTGCGACTTTATTTGAAAACTTGGTGTTATCCGAGGCAGGCGCGGGGTTTTATAACGAGTTATTTGTCAAAAAAGACGTAGAGGCATTCTCTGATGCGCGCTTTGCCAATGCCTTAAAGCGCTTACGCGCGCTCAAAAAAATGATGTCTGTGTCCACCCAAGAGCGTACTTGGGTAGAAATGGCGCGCCAGTTTGCCGATGGCAATGCAGCCATGTTTATCATGGGAGACTGGGCGAAAGCTGAGCTAAATGATTGGGGATTGGCAACCGATGTTGGTTTTAGTTGCATGGCGGTGCCAGGTACAGAAAATTACCATCTGTATGATATCGATACCCTCGTCATGCTGACGCTGGATGGATCGCACAGAGCCGCGCAAGAAAAGCTCGCTCAGATGGTCGTATCGCCAGCGCTGCAAGCAGAGTACAACCGTGTCAAAGGTTCTATTTCTGTTCTGCGTAATCAGGATTCGTCGAAAATGGATAGCTGCTCCCGTGCGTCGCTCAAAGTATTTTCTGTGGGAAGTGCCGCGCAAGTGCCTAGTTTTGCGCACCGGATGGCGACCGACGAAATTTCTAAAGACGCGATTATTGCTGAGATCGTCCGCTTTTTTATCGACGACAAAATGTCCATAGGTGATACACAGCGCCGATTAGCCGCCATCGCACGCTCGCTTCCAAAGACTTAGGCAAAGATAGAATATTGAAGGTAATAATGCGCAAAATACTGATAGTCGATGACGACCAAAAAACCAGAACTCTGTTAAAGACCTATCTGGAAAAAAATCAATATGAGGTCAAGCTGGCACATAACGGGGAATCATTTTTGGCCGAATTTCACCGCTACGCGGATGAATTATCTTTGGTCATTTTAGATGTAATGCTGCCAGATACGGACGGGTTTGCATTGTGCAAAGTGGTGAGAAACCGCTCTAATGTTCCCGTGATTATGCTCACGGCCAGTTCGGATGAGACTGATCGCATCGTTGGCTTAGAGCTGGGTGCAGATGACTATATTTCTAAGCCGTATAGCCCTAGAGAATTGCTGGCTCGCATTAAAGCAATACTCAGGCGTACTGGTAGTGAGAGTCTAGCTGCTCCGCGCTATTATCGATTTGTCGGCTTTACTCTTGATACCGTTGAACGCACCGTCAGTGATCGTGATGGTACCGTGATTGCGCTGACGGGACTGGATTTTCAATTACTCAAATATTTTGTTGAGCATCCTGGCGACATTCTGGATCGCAGCGTATTGTGCGAAGAGACGCGTGGTCGTGATGCAGGTCCTCTGGACCGCTCTTTAGACGTACAAATCAGCCGCCTTCGCCTGCGTTTGCATGATGATGGTAAGCAGCCAGCCCTCATCAAAACCGTGCGCGGCGCAGGTTATGTTTTTTCCGCAGATGTCAGTTCTGCTCACGCCTGATTGTTGCGTGACTATTATCTGACGATTACCTGATTACTCTCTGATTTTTACCCGCTTATTCCTCGATTATTCCCCGATTGTTACGCCAGCCTATGTCGACCATTTCTCATTCTCAGCGGATTCTGCAAAAAATCCTCCCCCATTCTTTATTGGGGCGATTGACAGTGGTGATGGTTGCCGGGGTGATGTTGACGCAATTTGTTGGTAATGCGTTCTGGACCGCGCAAGTTCGTAAAGAGTCGGAGATTGAAACCAAAGCTTCTTCCCAGCATGTCGCCCGTAGTGCGGCCAGTACGATGCGGTACTTTGCCAGCCTCCCATCCAATTATCGGCCTTTGACGATACAGTTGTTTCGTGAAATGGGTGGAACACGGTTTTTTGTCAGTATCAACAAAAATGCGATCAAGTTAAATGAATTAACTGGCAATCGTCTGGCTAGCATGGCAGTGCAGGACATCCAAGCCTCCCTCAAAGAAGAGCTGCCAGCCTTAGATAAATTAAAAATCGGATTTGCATGGCCATCCGATTTAGTCGTTTCGGATGATGGCTCGCAAATCAGCGAGGTGCCGGAAAAATGGGTGCAGCATATTCTGATCACCCAGCCCAATCCTGCCCCCATCTTAGTGATCCAGACCGAGATGGCAGACGGTCAGTGGTTGTATCTTGCGACCTTAATGCCGAATCCTTATTTTTTTAAAAGTGGTGATCCATTTTCATCTGATCGGGTATTGCTTCAGCTACTCTCCCTTGCTGCTGTTCTAGTAATGTCGATTTTAGTCGTACGTTGGACGACCAGACCTTTGGCGGCGTTATCGGAAGCGGCGCAAGCGTTTGGGAATGGCGAGCATACGCCGCCACTCCCCGAAACTGGCAGCAAAGAATTTGTAAAAACAGCCAGAGCCTTTGGTGAAATGAGAGAGCGGATTCAACGTTACATCGACGACCGTGAACGGCTATTTGTATCGATTTCTCACGACTTGCGCACGCCAATCGTCCGTCTTAAATTACGCACAGAGCTACTGGATGACGATGCAGTCCGCGCTGAATTTCATGATGATCTGGATGAGCTGGATATGATGGTCAAGGGGGCACTGCAATGTGTGAAGGATAGTGATATTTATGAGAACCCCACTGAGATCCGGCTCGATGCCTTATTGGGACGCATGGTAAAAGGTGCGCACTTAGCAGGTCATGAAATTTTATTTATTGAGTCTGGTTTAACCGTGTTTGCTAAACCTCTTGCTCTCAAGAGAGCGGTCGGTAATTTGTTGGACAATGCGATTCACTATGGAAAACAAGTAGAGATCAACGTATCGGAACAAGCTGATCAGATTGCCATCGAGATCAGAGATCACGGTCCGGGTGTTCCTGAGGAAGCCTTTAGCCATTTGTTGGAGCCGTACGTCAGACTGGAACATGGTCGGCATCAAAATGCAG
>JANXTO010000345.1 GCA_025352365.1 Undibacterium sp.
TGGATTTGGGGTTGAAGATCGCCACTTGCACTAATTCTGCCCGCTTGAGGAGTGGAATTGCGTCAGTAACCGCGCGCGTCGATTCTCTACTTGCATCCCATGAAATAAGCGGTCGCTTTGCTACTGACGTGAAGTCGCCAGGGTAGGGGATGATGAGTACAGGACGCCCAGAGTTCATGATGATGTATTCTGGAAAGTCAGGTAATACGGACGGTGAGGGCTCATCATTATTGGTTTGGCCAATCACCACCAGATCGCTATAGCGCGCTTGCAAACCAATTCCACCGCCAGCCTCATCATTGGCAATCATGCTGGCAAAAGAGTGCACACCAGATTCCTGCATACTTTGATTGAAACCAGCAATAGCTTTTTCTGCACGCTCACGTAACAAGTTTAAATGAATCACTAAGTTGGGGTCACCCATACTAATGTTGCCGTCCTGGTAGATAAAACGCGATACGCCAGTCACGGCAGTACCGATCAGGTGAGCATTTTCTGCAATCGCAAGTTGAGCCGCGACTTGGGTTCTCAGGTGAGAGCGTTTGGATTCATCTACATGGACGAGTATGGTCTTGTAAGACATGGCGTACTCCTGATCGAAGATTACAAAGCTAAACGATAAAAACTAAATGATGTAGTGAAGCGTATACCTATTTCGTTTAACTGCAACTTTGATTGCGTTTTCGATCATGTAGTTATATTTTTTTAAAAAAAGATGGTAGAACAGATGCGCGAATGTCGAAAGTGAAAAAATATACTCTCTACCTGTATATATTAATTGTCCATATAATCATTGGACAATAGAGGTATTTTGAGAAATTTTAAGGGGAGTATAAGTAAGAGGCGATATTTGCTAAGATCAATCCACATTGCAAAAGTGTCATGAAGAAGCAGTATCAAATTCTACTTCCTCATGGATTAAAAAGTTTGGTAAGTGTGCTTATGCAGGCTTAGGTGCATAGCATTAGCAACCCGATTCGGTTGACGCAGCCAATGTCATTCACAAATACTGGTCAGCGATGTCATAGCTTGATTACAGTTTACATCGCGAGACAAAGTAGTGTTATCAGCAGGCGGCATGATTGACGGTGATGACATGCACAGCCAAACCACCCAGTGAAGTTTCTTTATATTTAGTCTGCATGTCAGCACCGGTCTGCCGCATGGTTTCTATCACTTGATCGAGACTGACATGATGCGTGCCGTCGCTTCTCAGTGCTAATGATGCTGCTGTAATTGCTTTTACCGCGCCCATGCCGTTGCGTTCTATGCAGGGAATTTGTACAAGACCACCGATGGGGTCGCAGGTCATGCCTAAATGATGTTCAATGCCAATTTCAGCCGCTGACTCGATCTGCTCATTGGTGCCACCTAGTGCAGCTGTGAGGCCAGCAGCGGCCATGGCGCAGGCCACGCCGACTTCCCCCTGGCAACCTATTTCTGCACCAGAGATGGAGGCATTCTTCTTACACAGCATGCCGATTGCCGAAGCAACTAAGAGAAAATTACGGATACCTACTTCGGGATTGCTTGGTTTGCAGTCTTCTGCGTAATAGCGTAACACCGCAGGGATAATTCCTGCGGCGCCATTGGTCGGTGCGGTCACGACACGCCCACCTGCTGCATTTTCTTCGTTGACTGCCATCGCATATAAGCTAACTTTATGCATGCCGTCATGTGGTAAAACGTCGGCACTTTCATTGGCGCTGCGCCACAATTTTGCCGCACGTCGTTTTACATGCAAACCGCCGGGCAATTCCCCCGAGATTTGGAGGCCGCGTGAGATACAGCCTTTCATCACAGCCCAGATTTTATCGACGCCTGTATCGAGTTCTGCATCGCTACAATGAGTGACCTCATTCGCACGCAGCATCGTGGCAATGGATAATCCGCTACGCTGACCGTGCGCCAATAATTCTGCCATTGTGCCGAATGGAAAAGGGAGTGATGAGGTGGTGTTGTCATTATCTGTACTGGCTGATTGCAACAACTCGGCTTCAGTCGAAATAAACCCGCCACCAGTAGAGTAAAAAACCTGATCGCAGCTAGTGCCATCATTGCGCGTCAAGGTAAAGCGCATGCCATTTGGGTGTCCTGGCAAAACTTCTTGTTTGTGCCATAAGAGGTCGTCCATCATGTCAAACTTGACGGGATATTCCCCCAGTAAATTCATACTGCCGCTGCTTGCGAGCGCAGTCAATTTATCTTCGATCGTATCGGGGATCACATCTTGCGGTGTCTCGCCCATCAGGCCGAGTAATACTGCTTTGTCAGTGGCATGACCATGCCCCGTTAACGCTAGCGAACCGTATAAGGCAACTTGTACTTTACTGACTTTAAATAATTCAGGACATTCGAGTAAAAACCGCCGCGCCGCAAGCATCGGGCCGACGGTATGTGAGCTGGATGGACCTACACCTATTTTAAATAAATCAAATACACGCATGTCCATACCAAACCTCACCTTGTCTCAAAAATTTTTATGCAGCCTGGGCTTGTGCTCCATTGCTGATCTTTACGTTCTTCAGCATGTCATTGACTAATTGTGTCATGCCGATCTCTGCCTGCCATCCCCAATCCTGACGGGCGGCGCTGTCGTCAAGGCTCTGTGGCCAAGTAGCGGCAATCGCCTGGCGGCTATCTGGCGCGTAGTGTATGTCAAAGCCGGGCAAATTTTGTTTGATTGCGAGGGCTAATTCCCGTGGATTGAAGCTTAAACCAGCGACATTGTAAGAAGAACGTATACAAAGTTTGCTCGCCGGTGCATCCATCAAAGAAATCGTCGCGCGAATCGCATCTGGCATATAGATCATCGGCAATGTTGTCTCAGCTTCCAGGAAGCATTCATAGCTTTCGCCGCGTAAAGCAGAGTGAAAAATCGCAATTGCATAATCGGTAGTGCCGCCGCCTGGTGGCGATTTGTAGCTAATGATGCCCGGGTAACGAATGCTGCGAACATCTACACCATATTTTTGGAAATAATATTCGCACAGACGCTCACCCGCTAATTTGCTGATGCCATAAATCGTACTTGGGTCCATCACCGTATATTGCGGTGTGTTGACGGCGGGCGTGTTAGGACCAAATGCAGCGATGGAGGATGGCCAAAATATTTTTAAAGGCTTACCCGCTTCACCACGGATGCGAGCCAGTTCTAAAATATTCAGCAAGCCATCCATGTTCAATGTCCAGGCTTTTAACGGTGCTTGCTCGCCTGTGGCAGACAGCAATGCCGCCAGTTGGTACACCTGAGTCACGGTATATTTTTCTACCACTTCTGCAAGACGGGCTGTGTTTAACACGTCGATGACTTCATAGATTTTTGCGCCATACAAACTGTTAGGGCTGATATCTGCCGCAATGACATTGTCTGCCCCATATTGTGTGGCTAATGCTTCAACCAGTTCACTACCGATTTGACCATTCGCGCCGATGACTAAAATACGTTCCATGTGCTGTCCTTTATTAAATTAAACCAAGTTCACGGCCTGCTTGCGCAAAGGCGGCGAGGGCGGTATCGAGTTGTTCTGTTGTATGCGCTGCAGATAATTGCACTCGTACGCGTGCCTGACCCATCGGTACCACCGGATAAAAGAAACCAGTAACTAAGATACCCAATTCATACAAACGCGCAGCAAATTTTTGTGCTACCGGAGCATCGAATAACATCACTGGTACGACAGGATGTGTGCCGGGTTTGATAGTGAATCCTAGCGCTGCAATTTCACGACGGAAGTGTGCCGTATTGGCATGCAAGCGATCGCGCAATTCAGTAGAAGTCGATAAGCGTTCCAGCACCGCCAGCGATACACCTGCAATCGACGGTGCTAAGGTATTAGAAAATAAATAAGGACGGGATTTTTGACGCAAGGTGTCGATCACTTCTTTACGCGCTGCCGTAAATCCACCCATCGCACCACCTAAGGCTTTGCCCAAAGTACCGGTGATGATATCGATGCGACCTAAGACGTTGTGATGCTCATGTGTACCGCGACCTGTTGCGCCCATAAAGCCCGAGGCGTGACACTCATCAATCATGACCAAGGCA
>JANXTO010000286.1 GCA_025352365.1 Undibacterium sp.
AAGCAAGCGCACTGCATTGTCCATAGGATCATCTACCCGCTCCAACATGGGATTGTCGGAAAGTAGATTTTCTAACTCTTGATGTAGCTCCAGCGTGGACAATTGCAGCAAACGTATCGATTGCTGCAATTGGGGCGTTAACGCCAAATGCTGTGACGTGCGCAGTTGCAGGCTTTGCTTCATCATATGGCTTCCCGCTACATGCGGAAATGCTCTCCCAGATAAACTCTGCGGACAGACTCATTATTGATGATGTCGTCGGGCTTACCTGCTGCAAGCACTGCACCTTGATTGATGATGTAAGCGTGATCACAAATACCCAAGGTTTCGCGCACATTGTGATCGGTAATCAGTACGCCTATCCCTCTATCTTTCAGAAAGCCAACAATACGCTGAATTTCAATCACGGCGATAGGATCGACGCCTGCAAAAGGCTCATCCAACAAGACAAAACGAGGACTAGTTGCCAGCGCCCGGGCGATCTCTACCCTGCGACGCTCACCGCCGGACAATGACAATGCCTGATTCTCTCGAATACCTTCAATCTGCAATTCAGCAAGTAAGGTGTCTAATCGTTGCTCAATGGCAGCCTTAGTCAGAAACTTACCTTCTGGATTTTTTTGCAATTCGAGTACGGCGCGGATATTGTCCTCTACCGATAACTTACGAAACACTGAGGCTTCTTGCGGCAAATAAGACAAACCCAACTTGGCTCTTTTATGTATCGGCAGCCGTGAAATATCGACGCCATCAATATTAATTTCACCACCATCCGAGGTGACCAGACCAACAATCATATAAAACGATGTCGTCTTACCTGCGCCGTTAGGACCCAGCAAACCAACGACTTCACCGCTCTTCACATCCAATGACACATCGCTTACCACCTGACGCGCGCCATAACGTTTTTGTAAACCTTTGATCGACAATGTACTCATCTTGTTATTTGACTTTTTTATCAGATTTTGGAGCGATGAACAGAGTAGTCCGACCAGAGCCAGGCACCGTCGTACCGGAACTATTATTCTCAGCGATAAAAAGATCATTCAAACTGTCGTAAGACAGGTATTCACCCTTTTGTTCCTGAGTGACTACAGTCCCGTCGAGATATTTCACATCTGCTTTAGAAATAAATTTAGTGATCTCGGTTTTATCATCATACTCAACCCTGTCAGCAACGCCCTCGACCCATAAATTAGTGCCACCATCTCTTTTTTGACGGAAAAATACTTGCACGCCGGGTGCTGAAAAAAGCACATAACTGGTACTGGTTGCGGACTCGGTCATTACGGCACGGGCCGCTTTTACTATTAATGTCCCACGGATAATGATCACATCACCAGTCAACGTGGACACATTCGTTTTACCGTTACGATCAGATCGGTCTGAGCTGATTTCTGTCATCTTTTGGCTATCTGCTTTCTCAGCAAACGCAGAAGACTGAGTCAACAACAGGCTTGAAAGCATCAATAAAAATGATATCGATACTTTACGTTTATGTTTAAAAAATGTCATAAATATATCCTCATACTGTTACTAAATTTGGCAGCTAATCTACTATTTTTTAGGCTGGATCTGAATATGAACTGTACTTAGCAAAGTGACTTCCTGAGTTTCATTATTGGCGAACATTCCGACCGCATGCGTTTCAGTATTTTGTGAAAAAAGACTCACTGCCTTGTCAGTTTTCATAATGTTCAGATCAGGTAGAAGTAATAAGTAGTCCGACTGTAACTCCATGTATTTTGTCGTTGGGCTCTCGGGTCTGGTTACCTTGGCGTGCCCAAATAAATGAATCTCATCACTATCCCGCGGTGCTATTTTGACGGCTGTCTGCGCATTTTTTTGTTCGATTACCGCTTTGTCAGCTTGTATAAATAAAGGTGTTTTATTTTCGTCGAAGCTATTAATACGCGGTTGTAATATTTCGAAATTATCATAACGAGGACGATGAATTAAGCGATCCCCCGAAATACGATAGTTTATTTTCCCCTTGTTTGGTAGCCGAATAAAATTGAAATTTTCAACGTAATAATCAGGCTCAATTCTGGTTTGAAGGTTTGAGGTATTTTGTACATCATGTTTGCGCATGACCTCTAAAACCCAAAAACTACACAGTACGACAATACCAAGAATCACAATGGATAACCATATCCGGAACCGGTCTAAAGAAATAAAGGTTTTCATATTAAAAAAGGCGCTAAAGCCTGGTCGTATTTACCTTGTGCCTGCAAAATAAAATCACAGACTTCGCGCACTGCGCCGTGACCGCCAGTAGCCCGCGTCACATAATCAACGCGGGAACGTACTTCGGCATGTCCATTCGGCACGCTGACGGCAAAACCAACTCGCGTCAACACGGATAAATCAATTACATCGTCGCCAATAAAACCGCAATACTCTCTTGCGATATTCAGTTCTATACACAATTCTTCAAAAGCTGATCGTTTATCATGAATACCCTGGCGCAAATGAACAATCCCCAAATCTGCTGCACGACGCGCTACAATCGGCGACTGACGCGCACTGATGATGGCAGTCTGAATACCGGCTTGTTGCAGTAAACGAATTCCCTGACCATCCAGCACATTA
>JANXTO010000294.1 GCA_025352365.1 Undibacterium sp.
CCCATCACCGCTAGCGTGCCGACTGCGCCACCGAGTTGCAAAGCCAAGGCGCGGGTGGCAGTCTGACGCAACTGCTCACGTGCGCGTACCAAAGGTGCAAGCCAGCTCAATAGTTTGAAGCCAAAACTGGTGACTTGCGCAGGCTGCATTAAGGTGCGTGCCAATATGGGCGTGTGTAAATGCTGCTCTGCTAGTTGCATCAAGCGTTGGATCAGTACTTGCAAGTCGCGCTCAATTAAGCTGATTGCCTGCCTAGTGGCTAACACCATGGCGGTATCAATCACGTCTTGGCTGGTGCTGCCCCAATGCACATGCGTGGCAGATTCTTCACTATAAAGCCCGACTGTTTTGGTCAGTTCTTTCACCAATGGTATTGCCAGGCTACCAGCGCGGCGGCTGGCATTGACCATCACCGGGATATTGTAAAGCTGCGCATTGCAGACGCTGGCAATATCGCGTGCGGCGGTTTCCGGAATGATGCCCTCGGCTGCCTGCGCCTTGGCTAACGCAGCCTCAAACTGCAACATCGCCTGCACAATAGCCGCATCATCGAACACGGCAATCATGTCCGGCGTGGTCAAAAAATGTTCAAAAATCGATACGCTCATTGATCTCTACTTTGATTTATGACTGGCTGAATTGACACCAAAAATTGTTGCAAAACTAGATCGACATGACGACAAAGCTGGCATCAGCTTACATACGATTCTACTGAGGCAGCATTAAAATTAAATTATATACTCCTACCATGTATATTTAATTGTCCATATATTTATTGGACGATACGGCATATTTTTATAAAAACATAGGGAGTATATGTATCTCACCAGCAATTTTGGATATTGAACCATCGCCAATAATCAACCCATAATCAACCCACAGTCAGCATATCAACACCCGTATTAAAGGGACTTACACATAGTCAAAAAAAACCGTCTCCTTATCTGTCTGCATCCAGATATCCCAACGGTAACTACGCTCTGCCTGTTTGATGGCGATCAAAGTGATTCTACGCTCTGCCGGCACCTGCGTCAGAATCGGCGCGTCAGCCAATCCAGCATCGTCCTCCAGGAACACCGCAGTAAATTGATGCTTGACCAAGCCGCGCGCAAACACGGTCACGAACATAGCTGGCTGCCCGAGTTGCGCTATCTCCTCAGTCAGTGGATGCGACAGTTCAAATTGAAAACTGCCATCCTCGCCGCTGGCTACCCGCCGGAAACCCGGCATCGCATGCGCCGCTTCTGCACTCACGCTGCCGGGCAACCAAGCCTCGATCATCGCGTCATTCATTGGCGTGCCGTCACCGTCGTAAATCACGCCACTGATCATGATGGTCGGCGCGTTGCTGCTCACCTGTGCAGTTGCATCCACTGCCCAGCGCCATGCCTCGTGCGAAAAAGGACCGATGGTTTGTGAAGTGGTCAGCAATACGCTCATGTCAGACGCTGTAGTAGAAGATATACCGCTTTGTTTTATCGTTGATGTCATGTCGTTTCCCAATCGATTCACAAATCCATGGGCGTCGCATCGCGACCGCGCAAGACAATAGTAAATTCATAGCCCAGCATTTTGTCATCCACGGTTTCATCCATACTGAAACGGGCGATCAAACGCTGACGCGCGGCCAGATCTGGAATACTCTGAAAAATCGGATCGTAGTCAAACAAAGGATCGCTAGGAAAATACATCTGCGTCACCAGACGTTGCGCATACGCATTGCCGAACAGCGAGAAATGAATATGCGCAGGCCGCCAGGCTTTATGATGATTTCCCCAAGGATAAGGACCAGGCTTGATCGTTACAAAGCGATAACGCCCGTCGTCATCCGTGAGCATCTTGCCGAAGCCATAAAAATTAGGATCAAGCGGCGCATCATGCTGATCACGTTGATGCCAATAACGTCCGGCTGCATTGCATTGCCATACTTCCAGCAAAGAATTGCGTACTGGCTTACCATCCTCATCCAGGACGCGACCAGTAACCACAATTTTTTCGCCCAGAGGCTGGCTTTGCCCATGCGCAGTCAGATCCATATCATTGGGTAAAATCAAGCTGGGGCTGACGGTGATATTGGTTGTTACAGGCTGCTCAGCCACGATGCGCAAAGGCGCTTGCGTCGGGCCACGTTTGATCGTGGATTTATAAGGAGGATAAATGAGGGTGGGATATAAACCCGTTTCTACGGAATCAAACTTCACGGCGTGCTCCTATGTTTTGTCTGGCTTACGTGCTTAAGTGCCTGGATGTCTGTGCATCGTTAGTTATTGATCGCTCTGGCTAAGTTAACAGAGCAGAACATCATGCAGAAAGATAGATCGCGACAGAATAAAGATCAAGTCGGACGATTCCAAAAAAGACGCAATCTCGTAAATATGTGCGATGTACGCACGACTCATTATTTTCATCAAGAATACATGCGGTGTTCCATCCGATTGGCACCTGAGAAACACAAACATCAGCTACCATTTTTTATATATTGTTCATGCACTCGTTCCCGCTTTTTGTTTAAACTCTTTGGGAGACAATCCCACTTGCCGTTTAAAAAATCGCGTGAAGTAAGAGGGGTCAGAGAACCCCAGCGTATACGACACCACACTAATACTCATCGATGTGTAGACCAGATTACGCTTGGCTTCTAATATCAGGCGCTCATGAATTAAACCCAGCGCCGATTGCCCGACCGTCTGGCGACATAAGGCATTTAAATGGGCTGCCGTAATACCCAGCTGATCGGCATAGTAAGAGACGGCTTGATGCGTCGTGTAGTGCAACTCAATCAATTCAGAAAAGCGTGGAAAATGCGTTCCTCGCCGGGTAGAGGTCTGGCTTAATACCGCGGCACTGAGCTTGCTTTGGAAGCGATCTTTTTTCCGCGCATTTGCTGGTGTTAAAGCTACCGTTTCGCTGCGAGTCAGCCAGATCAGGATACTCGCCAGCAGCGACTCAATCAATTGGGCGCGATGCGGCAATCTGCCGCGATACTCATTGTCCAGCATCGTAAACGCAGCCTGAATATAACGACTCTCTTCATCGTTTTTTAATGCATGAATGTTGGCGACTGTTAACGCGCTGATGTTGTTGATGCTAGTTGTTATATCGCTAGCTTGCAGTCGTGATTCGCCCGTCGATTGCGGCATTTTTTGCATCCGTTTCTGCATTAGTTGCGGCCTCAGTTGCTGCATCAAATTTTGTATCAGCGGATAAGCAATCGTGACCACATGCCCGATGGCATCACGTTTGAATTTAAAACCATGCACACACATCTGTGGCAGCATCAAAATCTGTCCCGCCTTCATTTCATATTGAAGATCATCCAGTTGAATTTTTGCACTACCCGCCAGCAGATATAAAATCTGGAATAAGCCATTATGCTGATGTGTTGCAATATGCCAATTGTGCAAGCGACTACGTGCGGCAATTGACTCGCAGTGCACCATATCAGCCATCAGCCATGGATCGCTCTCACCGTATAGCTTGTAAATGGGGATGCTTTTTTGTTCTGTCATACAACGCTCAAGATAGTTCAGAAGAAAAATTTTAAATGGTAATTAATCTGCTAAAAGTACCATTTATAAATAAATAAATCCATTTCAAATAATCCGTAACAGGAACATCATGGCAAAAAAAATGGCGATTCAATTCCATGCAATTGCGCCATAATAAATAACAACGGAGACCATTAAAATGAAAACCCAAGTCGCAATTATTGGCGCTGGCCCATCTGGGCTATTGCTCGGTCAGCTATTGCAATTACAAGGTATAGACACGGTGATTCTGGAAGCGAAATCGCCGGAGTACGTGTTGCAAAGAATCCGCGCAGGTGTGCTGGAACAAGGCACGACTGATCTGATCCGGGAAGCAAAAGCAGGTGCCCGTATGGATAAAGAAGGTCAGATTCATGAAGGATTTACGCTGGCGTTTAACGGCCGCAATGAACACATCGATCTGAAATCCTTAACCAATGGCAAAACCGTGATGGTGTATGGCCAGACAGAAGTAACACGGGACCTGATGCAGGCACGGTCAGATGCAGGGGCACTGAGTATTTACGAAGCCAGCGATGTGCAATTGCATTATTTTTACACTGATAAGCCACGCGTCACATTTACCAAAGACGGCGAGCATATCGAACTAAGCTGCGACTATATTGCAGGATGCGATGGCTTCCATGGTGTATCGCGCAAATCTGTCCCGGCGGGTGCAATCAACACCTTTGACCGTATTTACCCTTTTGGCTGGCTAGGGATTTTGTCTGCCACACCACCAGTCGCCCATGAATTAATTTACGCCAACCATGAACGCGGCTTTGCCTTATGCAGCATGCGTTCCGCCGTATTAAGCCGCTACTACGTGCAATGCCCGCTGGATGACAAAGTAGAGGACTGGTCGGATCAGCGATTTTGGGATGAGTTAAAAAGTCGCTTACCTGCCCATGTAGCGGCAGATCTGGTGACCGGCGATTCAATCGAAAAAAGTATCGCGCCGCTGCGCAGTTTTGTGGCGGAGCCAATGACCTTTGGTCGCTTATTTTTGGTAGGCGACGCTGCTCATATTGTTCCACCAACAGGAGCAAAAGGGCTCAACCTGGCAGCCAGTGATGTGTACACTTTATACCACTGCCTGCGTAAAACATATCACGACGGTCGGGTCGATATCCTCGGAAAATACTCAGAACTCTGCCTGCGTCGCATCTGGAAAGCCGAGCGCTTTTCCTGGTGGATGACATCGGTGCTGCATAAGTTCTCCGACGATCCTTTTGCACAGAAAATGCAATCGGCAGAGCTGGAGTACTACACCAGTTCATTAGCAGGGCGCACCACGATCGCAGAAAATTATGTAGGGCTGCCCTATGAGCAAGTACTTTGAGAAAGTCGAGTAAGCAAGTGATCTGACGTAGATCAACATAAAAAGGCACAAACTAAAATACGGCTAAGATATTCAAATATTAAATAGCCGATATGGCTAAATGAAATTAGCGTTATAACCGACTCCGCGATATGCTGCATTGCAGCATTACCGCAAACCAACGGAGCCCGTTATGTCTATCATTGAATACTTGCCAATCGCTTTCGTAATCGCCGCATTTGCATTGCGGTTCTATGTTTCTTCACAAGATGCGTTTGCGAAGGCATTGAATTCCGTTGCGGACAAATCTGTAGCAGAACAATTTAGCTGTAGATTGCCATCTTCTAAGCCGGAGATTACAACTAAACCAAAAGCAACGCGCTCTGTCGCAAACGACGACAAAAATACCAGAAATTTAATAGCCGTTCCGCAATAGTCATTGCGCTGAACCATATTAATGAAAATGCCAAGCTCGTAAAACAGCTTGGCATTTTTGTTTATGTTTTACAAGCCTGGCTGGACTTTATGGATTGCTCAAACGTCGGCCAAAACTAACAGCGTAAGCCGCAGGTCTTGCCAACAAAATCGGATCATCAGATGGTGCAATCCCCTCCAGTAAAGTGAGTGGATTAAACATCGTGCCTTTTTCAAATTTGCTGCCATCGGCGTGTACCGAACGTAAAGTTAGCGTACCTAACTCGACGATTTTTCTGGTATCTGGCCAGACTTGGGTGCCATCGTTAATGACATCATCTTTTTCTGCCAGCTGAACAGAAATACGGAATTTGACTGGCTCTTTTTTCAACCTGACTGGCAGCTCATCCATCAAGTAATTTGGTGTCGCTTTTTCTGTCTCTTCTGCAGTCAAAGATTGTTGTCCTGCCAGTGGTTCAATCCGGTAACGACCGAAATGACTTTCCCCTTTTGCGTTAGTAAATTTAAATGCATTGACACCATAAAAAGCCTGAGTCGCAAAACTGACAGGAGCGGGCTTAGGCATGGTGACAAACTTAAGCGTTGCTGGGTGCGTTGCTAAAAAATTTTCTACTGGCGTTGGCTTGGCAACACCGGGTCCGCTGGCTTCTATCGCCTTAAGGAAAGTCAAAAAGTCCTCCGGCGTACCGACCGGAAAACCATTAGTAGAAATCACCACCATGTCTGTGCTGACACCCTTGGGCAAATCAAACCGGATTGCCATACCTTTAGGGAAGCCGTTGCCATTGGCATCTGGAATATTTGGTACGCCAGACGCGTTAGAAAAGCGCACTGTGACTTTGCTGGCGGTACGTTGTAAGTGCGCCGCCTTGGTGATGCTGGCCGCGCTAGGCGCTGGCACAAAGTCACCGATAGTAACGATCCCTTTTGCATGGTTAGCGCGATAACCAGCGTGCGGGCCACCTGCCAGTTTGGTCAGAGTATCGACGATCTGTTCTGTTACGGGTTTATTTGAGGATGTATCAGGTACGGCGGCTGTTTGCGCGTTCGCAATGGTGTAACTGCTTAACGTAGTCAGTGCTATTACGGCAAGCGTGATTGCGGTGATAGAAAATGAAGTGGATCTCAACAATGCTGGCATGATTTTTCCTTTTCTTGATTAATGAAAGTGGGTATAAATTTGGCTGGCGGGAACGGTAAGTACGAAGTTAAAAATTGGGCACAAAACTTCTGTTTGGAGCTTGAGATTTAATGCTCATATTATTCTGAACTAGATTCCAGAATTGCGCTGAGCAGCTAAAAGTCGTGCGTCCAATGCACTTTGCAATATCACTTTATAATTTGTGTAGTACTCAAATAAGCTTGTCAGCATCAATAGCAATGTGAACGGAAATTTACCTAACTCCGCTGACGAGTTACATCAACATCGTGCACTACAAACCATCTAGACGGAGTCACCCCATGTCCCAACTTTTTTCCGCTTTTTCTATCGGTTCATTAACATTAAAAAATCGTATCGTGATTGCACCGATGTGCCAATATTCGGCGCAGAACGGTGACGCCACCGACTGGCACATGATCCATCTTGGCAGCATGGCCTTATCCGGCGCTGGCTTGTTGATTATCGAAGCGACAGCAGTCGAACCAGAAGGTCGCATCACGCCAGAAGACTTGGGTTTGTGGTCCGATAGCAATGAGGCAGCGCTGAAAAAAGTGATCCATGCCATTCGTGCCTATTCCAACATGCCGGTAGCAATCCAGCTCGCGCATGCAGGTCGCAAAGCCTCTAGTCATACACCGTGGGATGGCGGTCAATTAATCTCAGAAGCAGACGGTGGCTGGGCAACTTTTGCACCTTCGGCAATCCCGCAAAATGTGGGCGAGGCATCGCCAATTGCGCTGGATAAAGCGGGCATGCAACGCATCATTCAAAACTTTGTCGCCGCCGCCAAGCGTTCACATCATCTGGGGCTGGATGCAATTGAGGTGCATGCGGCACATGGTTATTTGCTGCATGAATTTTTGTCTCCGATTTCTAACCAACGCAGCGACGAATATGGTGGCACGTTAGAAAACAGAATGCGCTTCCCGCTGGAAGTATTTGCAGCCATCCGCGCTGCGGTTCCCGCCAGCATGCCCGTTGGTATCAGGATCTCAGGGACGGATTGGATTGAAGGCGGTTGGGATATCGATCAAAGCGTGGTATTTGGCAATGCGTTGAAAAAGCTGGGATGCGACTTTGTACATGTTTCCAGCGGCGGCATCTCACCGTTACAAAAAATCCCGCTAGGCGACAATTACCAAGTACCAATGGCAGAACAAATGCGTAAAGAAGTCGGTCTGCCCACCATCGCAGTCGGCCTGATTACCGATGCAAAAAATGCCGAAGCAATTGTAGTCGAAGGTAAGGCAGACATGGTGGCATTAGCACGCGGTATGCTATTCGATCCGCGCTGGCCTTGGCATGCTGCAGTGGAATTGGGAGCGCAAGTCGAAGCGCCAAAACAATACTGGCGCTCGCAACCACGGGGACTGAGTACCTTGTTTGGCGATGTCAAAATTGGATCGCGTTAACAGCTTGGAATAGCTAGGAACACTAGTAACACCGCAAAAAATATCTCCTGCGTTACGCAAGAATTTAGTATTACTTTCCTCTCCCGCACACGGGAGAGGGAGCTTGAAGCTAGAGAAAAACAGGCTTATCGGCTAACAAAAAAACTGCCTACAAGACAGCAAGAATCAATATACTCCCCCATAAATATCCAAAAACATCCTGATTGCCCAATGATTGTCTGGACTATTAAAAATACCCTACCAGAGTATTAATATCAAGCTATGCTTAACTCCAGCTCAAATCAACCCGACTCAAAGGCAACTGACGAACCCGTTTTCCGGTTGCCGCAAAAATTGCATTGCACACTGCCGG
>JANXTO010000304.1 GCA_025352365.1 Undibacterium sp.
GTTGAAAAAACAAGGTAAAAAACGTGGTGTCGCATCACTATGTATCGGTGGCGGCGAAGGTACTGCGATGGCAATTGAGCTGGTTTAAATTGCATTGAGCGTACACGATCGACATACTCAGTTTTATCTTCTATCTTTGGAAAAATAATGCCAACAGCTCTAATCCTCGGTGCCTCTCGCGGCATCGGCCACGAACTGGCAAAGCAATATAAAGCTGCCGGGTGGCGCGTCATTGCCACTGCTCGCAAACCGGAAGATCTGGCGACGTTACAAGCGGAGGGCTGCGAGGCTTTACCGCTGGATGTCACCAATCTCAACGATTGTGCGGGATTAGGCTGGCGGCTGGATGATGAAAAAATTGATGTCGCGATTCTGAACGCCGGTGTCTACGGGCCACGTATTTCTGGCTTAACTTCACCCGATGAAAATCATTTTGACGAGGTCATGCATACCAACGTTCTGGCTGCGATGCGTATCTTGCCAATGGTATTGCCTTTGGTAGAAAACACGAAAGGTAAGCTGGCAGTGATTTCGTCACGTATGGGATCAATCAGTTTGCGTGAGAGTTCCAGCGGATGGTTGTATCGCGCTAGTAAAGCCGCTCTCAATTCAGTGTTAAAAGATGTCTCGCTGGAAGCAAAACAGGTTGTCTGCGTTGCCTTCCATCCAGGCTGGGTACAAACTGATATGGGTGGCGCTGGTGCAGATATCACGGTGGAACAAAGTGCTAGCGGCATACGCACTAGTCTGGCTGCTTTTACCGCAAAAGATAATGGGCAGTTCTTTAATTACGACGGCACGGGCATAAGCTGGTAATAAATTTATAGGTACCTAGGACTTACGTAAAATTGCCCCAGCAAGGCGTAAGTTCTAATAAGTTGGTAAGTCATTAGCAATCCATAAAAATTACGAGACTAAGCATGTTATTAACGCCAGAACACGAAATGATACGCGACGCTATTCGCGCCTTTGCTCAGGAAAAGTTAGTGCCAAACGCGGCGCGTTGGGATAAAGAGCACCACTTCCCAGCCGCAGAATTAAAAGAGCTAGCGCAGATGGGTGCTTATGGTGTCGCCGTGCCGGAAGAGCTTGGCGGCGCAGGTATGGATTATTTGTCTCTGGCACTGGTACTGGAAGAAATTGCCGCCGGTGACGGTGGAACTTCTACCGTGGTATCGGTCAACAATTGTCCCGTGTGCAGCATTGCAATGATGTATGCGAACGATGCCCAAAAAGAGCAATGGCTGCGACCGCTGGCCAGTGGCAAGATGCTTGGTGCTTTCTGCCTGACCGAGCCGCATGCAGGCAGCGATGCCTCCGACCTTCGTACTACAGCGAAGAGAGAAGGCAACGAATACGTATTGACCGGCGTCAAGCAATTCATCACCAGCGGCAAACATGCGGACGTCGCCATTGTCATGGCAGTTACGGACAAAGCTGCAGGTAAAAAAGGTATCAGCGCTTTTTGGGTACCAACCAATACACCGGGTTATATCGTCGCCAGTCTGGAACAAAAAATGGGACAGCATTCTTCCGATACGGCGCAAATTTTATTTGAAAATTGTCGTATTCCAGTTGAGAATTTGATTGCTGAAGAGGGCATGGGTTACAAAATTGCCTTATCCGGTTTAGAGGGCGGACGTATCGGGATTGCCTCGCAATCAGTGGGCATGGCACGCGCTGCATTTGAGGCTGCTCTGGCGTATGCCAAAGACCGTACCAGTTTTGGTAAAGCGATTTTTGATCATCAATCGGTACAGTTCAAACTGGCCGATATGGCGACCCAGATCGAAGCTGCCCGTCAACTGATCTGGCATGCCGCCAGTTTAAAAGATGCAGGCAAGCCTTGTCTGAAAGAGGCGGCAATGGCGAAATTGTTTGCGTCTGAAATGGCAGAAAAAGTCTGCTCCGATGCGATACAAGTGCACGGTGGTTATGGCTACGTCAGCGATTTTCCCGTCGAGCGGATTTACCGTGATGTGCGGGTTTGCCAAATCTATGAAGGTACTTCAGATATCCAAAAAATCCTGATTGGACGTGCGTTAGCGCAGGGTTAAAGTTCACTCTCCCGTAAGCGGCAGAGTGAATAAACCGCTGTTTAGTCGGAACAGAAAAAAGATTGAAAGACACAGTGAAAGCAAATAAACCGGTATGACAAAGTTGTGTCCCTGTGATTCAGGAAAACCGTTTAGCCAGTGTTGTGCTCCCTATTTAAGCGGTAGCGTTATCGCGTCTAATGCAGAGGTCTTGATGCGCTCTCGCTATACCGCCTATACCTTGGGAGATGAGGCTTATCTGCGTGCGACTTGGGATGTGCGCACTTGTCCGGCAGAAAAAATCGTGCATGATGAGCCAACTCAATGGCTGGGCTTAGAAGTGAAAAATTACTCGCTTGATGCAGGCAACGCCCACAGCGCTTTAGTAGAATTTGTAGCACGTTACAAAATTGGCGGGCGAGCACATCGCTTGCATGAAGTAAGCCGTTTTTTACAAGAAAATGGCAAATGGTTTTATGTGGATGGTAGCTTCCCGACCAAAGACGATAAGAAGAGAAAAGACAAATGACGACCTTAGATTCCAAACTGAATAGCCGTTCCGAAGACTTCAAAGCCAACGCTGCAGCTATGCAGCGAGTGGTCGATGACCTCAAAGAAAAAGTAGCTAAGATCGCTCTCGGTGGCGGTGATGAAGCACGCAAAAAGCATCTGTCACGCGGTAAGTTGTTGCCACGTGACCGGGTGCAAATGTTATTGGATGCAGGCACGCCATTTCTAGAGTTCTCACAGCTTGCCGCCTACGATATGTACAAAGAAAAGAGCGGTGCCGACGCCGCTCCGTCCGCCGGTGTAATTACCGGTATCGGTCGCGTAGCAGGGCAAGAATGTGTGATTGTCTGTAACGACGCGACGGTCAAGGGCGGGACTTATTATCCGTTGACGGTCAAAAAACATTTGCGCGCACAAGAAATTGCTGAACAAAATAATTTGCCATGTATTTATCTGGTGGACAGCGGCGGCGCTAACTTGCCAAATCAGGATGATGTATTCCCTGATCGCGATCATTTCGGTCGTATCTTCTTCAATCAGGCAACCATGTCTGCTAAAGGCATACCGCAAATCGCGGTAGTCATGGGCTCCTGCACTGCTGGCGGTGCGTATGTCCCCGCAATGAGCGATGAGTCGATTATCGTCAAAAATCAAGGGACGATTTTTCTGGGCGGTCCACCGCTAGTAAAAGCGGCTACCGGTGAAATCGTCAGCGCCGAAGATCTGGGGGGCGGTGACGTCCACACGCGTCTTTCCGGCGTGGTCGATCATCTGGCACAAAACGATACTCATGCGCTATCGATGGCGCGTACCATCGTCTCTAACTTAAATCGTCAGAAGCCAGTCAGCGTCGTATTAAAAGAAGTAGAAGAGCCGAAATTCCCCCCGCAAGAATTATATGGCGTCATCCCGGTAGATACCCGCAAACCATTTGATGTGCGTGAAGTGATTGCGCGTGTAGTCGATGGTAGCCATTTCGATGAATTCAAGGCGCGTTATGGTACGACCTTAGTCTGCGGCTTTGCACATATCCACGGCATGCCGGTAGGTATTATTGCGAACAACGGTATTCTGTTTTCTGAGTCTGCATTAAAGGGAACGCATTTCATTGAGTTATGCTGTCAGCGCAAAATCCCGCTAGTATTTTTACAAAATATTACCGGCTTCATGGTCGGTCGCAAATATGAAAACGAAGGTATTGCCCGCAACGGCGCCAAGATGGTGACGGCTGTTGCCACCGCTAACGTACCAAAGTTCACCGTCATTATCGGCGGCAGTTTTGGCGCCGGTAACTACGGTATGTGCGGTCGTGCTTTCTCCCCGCGCTTTATGTGGATGTGGCCAAATGCGCGTATTTCGGTCATGGGTGGTGAGCAAGCTGCCAGCGTTCTGGCGACCGTCAAGCGTGATGGTATCGAAGGTAAAGGCGGTAGCTGGACCGAGGATGAAGAAGCTGCTTTCAAGCAGCCCATCAAAGAACAATATGAGCATCAGGGACATCCGTATTACGCCTCGGCACGCTTATGGGACGACGGCGTGATCGATCCAGTGGACACGCGCATGGTATTAGGATTAGGTTTGTCGGCGGCGTTGAATGCGCCTATTCCGGATGTGAAGTTTGGTTTATTCAGGATGTAATGATGGCTATATTCTGTCGCTCGACTTTGTCCACTATGTTTACTTTTGTATCGCTGACTATCGCTGCATTTGCGCATTCGAGGCAGCAGACGCAGGAGCCTGACGCTTTGGCTTCAACTAGCACCGCAAATCCGATAGCAATAGCGAGATTGTCTAGTGAACTAAACGAGTCCGTGGCGAGTATCAACGTCACGGTTAATGATATGTATGGTCGCCAGATCACGGGAAAAGTCGTTATTACGCAATTTAAGCCCGATGGTAATGGTCCGTTTCCTATTCTGATTTTGAATCATGGGCGTAGCGCCACTAATCGTGCCGAACCACCGCGTTTTCGTTACACCCAGCAAGTAAGATATTTTGTTCAGCGTGGTTTCGCTGTGTTTGAGCCTACCCGCATTGGGTATGGCGAGATGGGTACTTATCCTGATCCTGAAGAAAGCGGTGGTTGTAACCGGAAAGTGTATGCGCCCATGGCCGAAGCCGCCAGCACAGAAATTCTGGCTGTGCTCGATTACGCCAAGCAACAACAATTCGTAGATCCTAATCGTCTTGTCATTGTCGGTCAGTCAGTCGGTGGTTACAGCACGGTTGCAACGACGGCGAAAAATCCGCCAGGTCTTATCGCTGCGATTAATTTTGCCGGTGGCTCCGGTGGTGATCCTGCATCGCATCCCGGTGAGCCCTGCGAGGGCTACAAATTAGAAAAAATGTATGCGACATTTGGTGAAACTGCCAAGGCACCTATGCTATGGATCTATACTGAAAACGATCAGTACTTTAGTCCTCGATTTAGCCAAGCGTGGTATACAGCATTCGTGAAAGCCGGTGGTAAAGCGACATTCAAATTGATGCCTTCCTTCGGTAAAGATGGACATAGCCTGTTCTCCTCAGGAATCAAAATATGGGAACCTTTGGTCAGTGAATTTTTAGACGCCAATGGATTGTTGAAAGCAGTGAAAAATGACTAAACAAAATTACTCCCTTCAAACATTGACGGTATCTTTTGACCATCACCTCGTCACTGTTACCCTAAACCGTCCTGACGTTCGCAACGCCTTCAACGAAACAACGATTGCCGAAATCACACAAGTATTTCGTGAGCTTGATGCAGATACGGCGATCCGGGCTGTGGTGTTGGCAGCGAACGGCCCAGCCTTTTGTGCCGGTGCCGATCTGAACTGGATGAAGAAGATGGCGGATTACACGCATCCCGAAAACCTTGCTGATGCGGGGCAACTGGCCGAGATGTTGCGCACGATTTATACCTGTAACAAACCAGTGGTTGCCAAAGTGCAGGGCGATTGCTATGCGGGCGGTATGGGATTGGTCGCTGCGTGTGATATCGCGGTCAGTGCAGATGTGGCGAATTATTGTTTAAGTGAAGTCAAACTCGGTTTGATTCCCGCGACGATTTCTCCGTATGTGATTAAGGCGATGGGCGAGAGCGCAGCGCGACGTTACTTCATCACGGCCGAAAGGTTCAGCGCAGCAGAAGCGCATCGTATCGGGTTTGTGCATGAACTGGTGAGTGCAGAGGCTCTTGATGAAAAAGTCGCAGAGATTGTTAAGTCGCTTGTGTCGAATAGCCCGAATGCAGTGAGACAGGCAAAGCGTCTGGTGCAGGATGTGGCAAGCCGTGAGCTTACGGGCGAACTGATCGCCGCAACCGTTGAGGGCATTGCACACATCCGTGCGTCGGACGAAGGGCGCGAGGGTGTTCGTTCATTTTTAGAAAAACGCAAACCGGGCTGGCTGCTATGAAAAAGAGAACATTGTTAGTCAGTGCTGTTGCCTTGACTGCTGTCGCTGCGGCTGGTCTTGCAAGCTACCGAAAATCGACTGTTGAAATTACCTCGGTCACGAATATGCTAACGCAGCTAGAAGCGTTGAAGTCGCGTGATCTGGCTGCCAAATTAGTCCAAAAAACTGGCTGGGCACCTTACAAAGTGTTCGTGCATCTGGCGCAAAGTATTCAGTATTCGATGACCGGTTATCCCGAGATGAAGCCCGAGTTGTTTCAGCACACCGCCGGTAGTGCCGCCTTCTTTGCATTCTCGGTCGCCGGCGCGATGCGCCACAATTTGACTGAGCCGATTCCCGGCGCACCGGCGATTGCCGATACCGACAATGTCAGTTAGGCGATTGATCTGGTGATCAAGGCGTTGCAAGAGTTTCAGAGTTATACCGGAGAACTGCGGCCACATTTTGCCTACGGCTTATTAAGCAAGACTGAGTTTGCTAACGCGCATGTGATGCATATAGAAAATCACCTTAAGGAAATTCAGTTTTAGCGGAGCTTTGCAGTAAGACGGTCTGTAGGGTGCGTCATGCGCACCGTTGATGAACAAACGAAGAATAAAAAGAGTGCATCTGGTGAGATGCCAGGTACTCAAAGTGCGCATGGCGCACCCCACTTGATGTTTAATCCTTAATCGTCGGCTGCTGTGTTTGGCATCTCGATTAAAGTTTTTTAAAATTACCTGAAATAGAACGTCCAATCAATCTGCGGCTTCCCGGGCATAAACCTGCCAGAAGCCGCATAAATAATGGACGATCTAGTTTGAAATATTGTCTATTGAAGAGTTTGGAGTGAGTTTGAATTTGAATCAAAAAACCGACTGGGTCGCGCGCAGCCTGCAAAGTGTCTGGCATCCGTGTACCCAGATGCAACATCATGAAACTTCTATGCCGCTGATTCCAGTGAGTCATGGGCGCGGTGCCTGGCTGTTTGATACCGACGGCAAGCGCTATCTTGATGGTATCAGCTCTTGGTGGGTGAATTTATTTGGACATGCTAATCCACGTATCAATGCCGCGCTGAAAGATCAGCTTGATCAGTTAGAGCACGCGATGCTGGCGGGTTTTACCCATGAACCTGTGATCCGTTTATCCGAGCGTTTATCTTCTTTGACGAGTGGCGTGTTGGGGCATTGTTTTTACGCTTCAGACGGCGCTTCGGCGGTAGAAATTGCCTTAAAAATGAGCTTCCATTTTTGGCGTAATGCAGGGCAGACCAGTAAGCAAGAATTTATCTGCCTCAAAGGCAGCTATCACGGCGAGACCTTGGGTGCCTTGGCGGTCACAGATGTCAAGTTATTCCGCGATGCCTACGGCCCCTTGCTTAACAATACCCATGTGGTTGCCTCACCGGATGCGCGTCAGGCGCAAGACGGTGAGAGTGCTGCTGACGTGGCGCGCCATGCAGCAGCAGATTTAGAGCGCTGCTTGCAAGCCAACACAGGGAAAATCGCCGCCGTAATTTTAGAGCCGTTAGTACAATGTGCGACTGGCATGGCGATGCACGACCCAGAATATTTACGGCTGGTGCGTTCCTTATGCGATCAGTACCAGGTACATTTAATTGCGGATGAAATTGCCGTCGGTTGCGGTCGTACCGGTACGTTTTTCGCTTTTGAACAAGCACATCAACAGGTACATCAACAAGCAAATCCATCACAAAAAATCTGGCCTGATTTTGTTTGTTTATCTAAAGGGATCAGTGGTGGCTATTTGCCTTTATCTTTAGTCATGACGCGGGATGAAATTTATCAAGGGTTTTATCACAGTGACACAGCACGTGGTTTTTTGCATTCGCATTCTTACACGGGCAATCCGCTGGCTTGTCGTGCAGCGTTGGCGACCTTGGATATTTTTGAGTCGGACGATGTGCTGAATCAAAACCGGATCAAGGCTGCCAAGGTTACCGCTGCTCTTCAGCCTTTAGCTCAGCATGACAAAGTCCGGCATTTTCGGCAGCAAGGGATGATCTGGGCGTTTGATGCAGTCATAGACGATGTGTCGGCGGCTAGTAGTTTTTCGCGCCGGTTTTTTACTACGGCACTTCAGCATGAGCTGTTATTGCGGCCTATTGGTCGTAGCGTTTATCTGATGCCGCCGTATATTTTGGACGATGAAGAAATCGCTGGTGTCGCGGCCCGTATCCAGACCGTATTTGAAGAAGTCACCAAGGTGACGCGATGAAATTACTCGACCACCTGCAAACGGAATTAACTACATTAGATGCACAAAGTTTGCTACGCCGTCGTCGCACCACCGACACTATGTGCGCACCGCGTACCCAAGTCGATGGTAAGCCAATGCTGGCTTTTTGCAGTAATGATTATCTGGGCTTGGCTGCCCATCCGGCGGTCATCGCAGCCATGCAAGAAGGGGTCGCTTTATACGGCGCTGGCAGCGGTGCATCCCATCTGATCAGCGGCCATTCGCGTGCGCATGCAGTGCTGGAGGATCGGCTCGCCAGCTTCCTTGCTCCGCATTTAGAGCAAGCGCAAGCGCTCTATTTTTGCACCGGTTACATGGCAAATCTGGCAGTAATTTCTGCGTTAGCTGCTGCATCAAAATCAAGCACCGACGTTTTTTCTGAAGCATTGAATCATGCCTCGCTGATTGATGGCGCACGTTTGTCACGTGCCACCGTCAAGGTGTATCCGCATAGCGATGTGGCTGCCTTAGAAAGTCTGCTGTGTGCCAGTAACGCAGCAACTAAAATTGTAGTGACTGACAGCGTATTTTCTATGGATGGTGACCTCGCACCGTTACCCGCTTTGCTCGCCTTATGTGAGCAATACGACGCTTGGTTAGTGGTAGATGATGCGCATGGTTTTGGTGTCTTGGGCGAACATGGTCGTGGCGCTTTAGAACATTTTAATTTGCGTTCACCGAATCTGGTTTATATGGGAACCTTGGGCAAGGCCGCCGGTGTCGCCGGTGCGTTTGTTGCGGCCCATGCCACGGTGATTAACTGGATGGTACAAAAAGCCCGACCCTATATTTACACCACGGCAGCACCACCCGCGATTGCGCATGCCTTGTTAACTAGCCTTGATCTGATACAAGGTGAGGAGGGTGCGATACGCAGAGCCAATGTGCAGAATCTGATCAGGCAAATGCAGCAGGGTTTGCACCTACATCATTGGCAATTGATGGCGTCTTCTACGGCAATTCAACCGATTTTGATTGGTGACAATGCCCGCACCATGCGGATTGCCGCAGACTTATATGCACAAGGATACTGGGTAGGTGCAATCCGTCCGCCGACAGTGCCGGTGGGTACTGCGCGTTTGCGTATCACCTTGTCTGGTTCGCACACCAGTGATGATGTCGCACAGCTGGTTTCAGCGATGAATCAACTAGAGGCTGCGCAATGAATCGCTTAGAAAACCGCTCTGATTATTTTGTTACTGGTACCGATACCGAAATCGGTAAAACGCTGACCAGCGCCGCCTTGCTGTACGCTTTATCGCAGCGAGGTCTGCGAGTTGTCGGTATGAAACCAGTCGCTGCCGGTGCAAGCCTGGTTGACGGCGTCTGGCATAACGAGGATGTGGATATGTTGCAGGCGGCTTCCAGCATCAAGGTGAGTACAGATTTAGCCTCGCCTTATTTGATGCAAGCTGCGGCGGCACCGCATATCGTCGCGATGCAAGAAAATGTCAGTATTTCTGATACGCATATCCAGACTTGCTATACCCAGTTGCAACAGCAATCCGATGCTGTGATAGTGGAGGGGGTTGGTGGTTTTTGTGTACCACTGACAGCGACCTTTGATACAGCGCAGATGGCGCAACAATTTGCCCTGCCAGTAATCATGGTGGTGGGTATGCGTTTAGGCTGTATTAATCATGCATTGCTCACTGCTGAGGCGATCAGTGCGCGTGGATTAAAGCTGGTTGCATGGGTTGCCAACACCACACAAGCTAAGATGTCGTATTTTGAAGAAAACGTACAAGCACTCAAGGACAGATTGCCGGCACCTTTGCTGGGGATTATCCCCAGTCTGGCAGATCCAAGCGCACAGGCCGCTGCCAGCTATTTGAATTTAGATTTAATTGCAGGACTGACGTAAAACCGTCCCAACTGCCTTGCCGGGACAATTTTGCGTAAGTCCTGAATTGTTAATGGACTCTATTGACAACCAAGCCTAGTGACAACAGAACTTAGTAACTCATTGAATTAATTGATGTGAAGGATTTCACCATGCAACAGACAGAACAGACAGCTGCTCCCCTAAATTTCCAAACGCCGGTCAAGCCTATTGAAGCCGAGGTTTGGCCTCTTGACGATGTGATGGCCTTGTTTGATTTGCCGTTTAACGATCTGATGTTTAAAGCTCAGACAGCACATCGTACTAATTTCCCGGATGGTGATGTCGAATTGGCGACACTACTCTCGATCAAGACCGGTGGTTGCGAAGAAGATTGCAGCTATTGCCCGCAAGCGGCACGTTACGACACGGGTGTTGAGGCGAAAAAAATGCTGGATGTACGCGAGGTCTTAGACGCTGCCAAAGCCGCCCGTGAAAACGGTGCGACCCGCTTCTGCATGGGCGCTGCATGGCGTTCACCCAAAGATCGCGATATCGAAAAAGTTGAAATCATGGTGCGTGAAGTTAAAGCCATGGGCTTAGAAACCTGCGCGACTTTGGGTATGCTGAAAGAAGAGCAGGCACAACGCCTGAAAAATGCCGGCCTCGATTATTACAACCATAATCTTGACACTGCACCAGAGTTTTATAGCAATGTAATTTCTACCCGCGATTACCAAGATCGTTTAGACACGCTAGGTCATGTGCGTACTGCTGGCCTCAAAGTCTGCTGCGGCGGTATTGTTGGCATGGGTGAATCACGTCGTCAACGTGCAGGATTGATTGCACAATTAGCTAATCTCAATCCCTATCCAGAATCAGTACCGGTCAATCATCTGGTGCAAGTCGAAGGCACGCCTTTGCATGGACTCGATCCGCTTGATCCGCTGGAGTTTGTGCGTACGATCGCCGTTGCCCGCATCACGATGCCAAAGGCACGAGTGCGCTTGTCTGCTGGTCGCCGCCAGATGGGTGAAGCGGTACAAGCGATGTGTTTTTTGGCAGGCGCTAATTCGATTTTCTACGGCGATAAATTACTGACTACCGGAAATCCAGATGCAGAAGATGATCGCGTATTACTCGCCAAACTGGGTTTAAAAACCCGTGGCAAAGTTGAAGCAAAAGCTGGAAGTTGTAGCTAACAACTGCGAGCGGCAAAGGCTGAAGTGGTAAAAGTGAGCAGAGAAAGCTGGGCAAAGAACGTGAAGAGTTTTCTGCGTATTACTATGCCTTTGTTGTGACGTTTTTGATTTGAATTTCGTTGAAAGAGCAAACCATGTTTACAAAAATCCTGATCGCCAACCGTGGCGAAATCGCTTGTCGTGTCGCTGCTACCGCACGCCGCATGGGCATCAAAACCGTCGCTGTGTACTCAGACGCCGACGCGAATGCAAAACATGTTGCTGTCTGCGATGAAGCCGTCCTGATCGGACCTGCTCCAGCGAAAGAGAGCTATCTGCGCGCTGACAAGATTATCGCAGTTGCGCTGGCCACAGGCGCGCAAGCGATTCATCCGGGGTACGGATTTTTGTCAGAGAATAGTGAATTTGCCGAGGCCTGTGCCAAAGCTGGTGTAGTTTTCATCGGCCCGCCAGCCTCTGCAATCCGCGCGATGGGTAGTAAGTCTGCCGCCAAATCCTTGATGGAAAAAGCCAATGTACCGTTGGTACCTGGCTACCATGGTGATAATCAGGATGCGGATTTTTTGCACACAGAGGGTGATCGTATCGGTTATCCGGTATTGCTCAAAGCTAGTGCAGGTGGCGGTGGCAAAGGTATGCGGGTGATTGAAAAATCTGCCGACTTTAAAGAAGCACTGGCTTCTTGCAAGCGAGAAGCGATTAACTCGTTTGGTGATGACAAAGTACTGGCAGAAAAATATCTGCAACGTCCGCGCCATATCGAGATACAAGTCTTTGCCGATACACAAGGCAACTGTGTGTATCTGTTTGAGCGTGATTGTTCGGTACAACGTCGCCATCAAAAAGTATTAGAAGAGGCTCCGGCTCCAGGCATGACCGCTGAGCGCCGCACTGCCATGGGTGAGGCAGCGGTCGCTGCCGCAAAAGCAGTAGGCTATGTTGGTGCAGGCACGGTCGAATTCATCGCTAATCAAGATGGTTCTTTCTACTTTATGGAAATGAATACTCGTTTGCAGGTAGAGCATCCTGTGACCGAAATGATTACGGGTACGGATTTAGTGGAGTGGCAATTACGTGTCGCCGCCGGGCAGCCCTTGCCGATGACGCAGTCAGAACTTAGCATCAATGGCCATGCGATAGAAGCGCGTGTGTATGCAGAGAATCCAGAAAAAGGCTTCTTGCCATCCATCGGTACATTGCTGCATAACCAGACGCCACCGGCAGTCAATTTTGAGTTGGGTGGCGTAGCAAATACGCCTGCTGCATTTCGTATTGATAGCGGCGTGCGTGAAGGCGACAGTATTTCACCATTCTACGATCCAATGATCGCCAAGTTAATCGTCTGGGGCAAGGATCGTGGCGAAGCATTGGCACGTATGTCGCACGCCTTGGCGCAATATCAAATCGTCGGCTTGTCCTCCAACATCGCCTTCTTGCAGCGTCTGATTACCAGCCCTGCATTTTCTGCCGCCGATCTAGATACCGGGTTGATTGAGCGTAATCAAGAGGTCTTGTTCCCGTCATTAGTGCCAGCCAGTTTGCCGGTATTGGCACTAGCAGCGGTATCTTTATTGCAAGCTGAAAAAATAAGCGG
>JANXTO010000327.1 GCA_025352365.1 Undibacterium sp.
ACGCGCATCTGATGCAGTGATCCATTTACTCTCGCCGTTTGCCAGCGCAGTTCTGCCGTCCAGGCTTGCGGCTACTTTCAGTCGCACCCAAGGTTTACCGGTTTCCATACGCTTAAAAAAACCAATATTCATTTCGCGTGCACGTTCACCCAGTAAACCGGATTCCACGACGATCCCGGCATCGCGCAACATCGTCATACCTTTGCCTGAGACTTGTGGATTGGGGTCTTGGACTGCTGCTACGACCCGAGAAATACCACCTTCAATCAAGGCATTGGCGCATGGCGGCGTGCGTCCAAAATGACTGCATGGCTCTAATGTTACGTAGGCGGTAGCACCTTTCGTGTCATGTCCGGTCGCAATCGCATCACGTAAAGCCTGTACTTCCGCATGCGCTTGTCCGACTGGCTGAGTATAGCCACGCCCAATCACCATGCCATCTTTAACAATAACGCAGCCCACTTTAGGATTAGGCGATGTGGCAATCGTCGCTTGCGCCGCAAGTTCCAGCGCCATTTGCATGAAGCGGATATCTTGTGGCTCACCTGCTTGATCATTCAAATAGGATTCAGTCATGCGGACTCAGCGGTGTAGAGTTTTAGGTATTTTGGATAGAAATCGTCGGGAATTTGCTCGTCATATCTTTAGCTTTTTCAGCGACTTTAATTGCCACTTTGCGCGCAATTTCTTTGTAGATCAGAGCAATTTTTCCTTCAGGATCAGCGACCACGGTCGGCTTCCCAGAATCAGCTTGCTCACGGATCGCCATCGTCAGCGGCAAGCCACCAAGAAAATCAACGCCATATTCAGCACACATTTTGGCACCACCACCTTCACCAAAAATCGACTCCGCATGACCACAGTTTGAGCAAATATGGGTACTCATATTTTCCACAATTCCCAGAATTGGAATGCCGACTTTCTCAAACATTTTCAGGCCTTTGCGGGCATCTAATAAAGCGATGTCTTGTGGCGTCGTGACAATAACAGCACCAGTAACCGGGACTTTTTGCGAAAGCGTCAACTGAATATCGCCAGTACCAGGCGGCATATCAATAATCAAATAATCCAGATCGCGCCAATTAGTTTGCGACAGCAGCTGCGTCAAAGCCTGCGTCACCATAGGCCCGCGCCAAACCATAGGTTCATCTGGATTAATCATAAAACCGATACTGGAAACTTGTAATCCATGATTCTCCATCGGTTCCATGGTTTGCCCATCGGCACTTGACGGCTGACCAGAAATCCCCATCATCATAGGCTGCGAAGGACCATAGATATCCGCATCCAGAATACCGACAGCAGCGCCTTCGGCAGCCAGTGCCAGTGCTAGATTCGCCGCAGTCGTTGATTTACCGACACCGCCTTTGCCCGAGGCAACCGCAATAATATTCTTCACATTAGGCATCAACTTAATGCCACCCTGTACCGCATGGGCAACGATTTTGCTGTACACATTAACACTCACTTTACCAACACCGGCCAGATTGATGACCGCCGTTTGTACGCTAAGACGTATCAGCTCGATCTGGCTTTTTGCCGGATAACCCAACTCCACATCCAAGCTCACATCGTTGCCATCGAGTTTGATATTTTTAGCCGACTTTGAAGTGATCAGATCTTTATTTGTATTAGGATCAATGACCAAAGTCAGCGCTGTTTTAACATCGTCTACTGTAATGCTCATGCAATTCTCCGTAAATTTTTTTGCCAGTCTAGCGCAAAACTCCTGTATGACTAATAAAACCCTTAAAAGACAAGACCTTTTTCGCTGTTAGAATAACGGTCTTCATTGTTTTTAGTTGAAACCACCCCCTTAATTTTCCATTCGCAAAGTATCACTACCATGACACGCAAGCTGTTCGTTACTACCGCCCTGCCCTACGCTAATGCACCGTTCCACCTAGGCCACATCATGGAATATATCCAGGCTGATATTTGGGTACGTCATCAGCGGATGTCGGGTAACGAAGTGCATTTCGTCGGCGCTGACGATGCACACGGTGCGCCGATCATGATTGCAGCGGAAAAAGCCGGTATCACGCCGCAAGAATTTGTAGCGAATATCGCGGCCGGGCGTAAGCAATATCTGGATGGTTTCCATATTACTTTTGATAACTGGCACTCTACCGATGGCCCGGAAAATCACGCGCTGTCGCAAGACATTTATCGCAAACTAAAAGCAGCGGGCTTCATCACAAGCAAAACGATAGAGCAGTTTTTTGATCCCGTTAAAAATATGTTTTTACCAGACCGCTACATTAAAGGCGAATGTCCGAAATGCGGCGCGAAGGATCAATATGGTGATTCTTGCGAAGTTTGTAGCGCGGTGTACTCACCGACGGAAGTAAAAAATCCTTACTCAGTACTGACCGGCGCCACGCCCGTGATGAAATCGTCTGAGCATTTTTTCTTTAAATTATCGGACGAAAAATGCGTAGAGTTCTTGCGCGGCTGGGCACTCAAAGATAATCGCCTGCAGTCCGAAGTCGCCAATAAATGCAAAGAATGGCTAGAAGGTGAAGGTGGTTTGGGTGACTGGGATATCAGCCGCGACGCGCCCTACTTTGGTATTGAAATCCCTGATCAACCGGGTAAATATTTTTATGTCTGGCTGGATGCGCCTGTCGGCTATCTGGCATCCTTAAAAAACTATTTTGGCAAAATCGGTCGTGATTACGATGCCTTTATGGCTGATCCGACGACGGAGCAGATCCATTTTATCGGCAAAGATATTACTTATTTCCACACCTTGTTCTGGCCTGCCATGCTGAAATTTTCTGGCTACAAAACACCAGATAATGTGTATGCGCATGGCTTTGTCACGGTCTCTGGCGAAAAAATGTCAAAGTCGCGCGGCACTGGTATTTCTCCATTGCGTTATCTTGATATCGGTATGAATCCTGAGTGGCTACGCTATTACTTCGCAGCCAAATTGAATTCTAAAGTCGAAGATCTGGATATGAATCCTGAAGACTTCGTCGCTCGTGTGAACGCTGATCTGATTGGTAAATACGTCAATATCGCCAGCCGTGCAGCAGGTTTTATCACCAAGCGGTTTGACGGTGCAATCGTGACAGACTGGGCGACGGCGGACGATGCATTTATCAGCAACTTACGCAAAGTGTCGCCAGATATTCAGGCTTACTATGAAGCGCGTGATTACGGTAAAGCCTTGCGTGCCATCATGGATCAAGCTGACATCATCAACGCTTATGTCGATGCGAATAAACCTTGGGAACTCGCCAAAAAACCGGAGAACGATGCCAAATTACAGGAAGTGTGCAGCCGTTTGCTAGAGGCCTTCCGCATTCTGACTATATTCCTGAAGCCAGTATTACCGCAGCTCGCTGCACAGGTCGAGGCACAATTGCAAATCGCTCCTTTGCAATGGACGGATGTTGCAACACCGCTACCACATCTGCATAAAGTGCTGCCGTACACGCATCTGATGCAACGTGTGGATATTAAAATTTTCGATCAATTGTTCGACGCACCTACTGAAGTTGCCGCTGCTGTATCAACACCAGCAGTAGCAGCTTCAGCAGCAAACTCAGCAGCGCCAACCGCACCAGTAGAATCGTCCGCTACCAGCGGGATCGAAGCATTAGCGCCGGAAATTAAGATTGATGATTTTTCAAAAATTGATTTGCGCATCGCCAAAATCGTCAACTGCGAGCACGTCGACGGCTCAGACAAATTGCTGCGCCTGACCCTGGATGTTGGCGAAGGTCGCATGCGTAACGTGTTTTCCGGCATTAAATCTGCCTACCAGCCAGAACAACTGATCGGTAAATTCACGGTGATGGTTGCCAATCTCGCGCCACGTAAGATGAAGTTTGGCATTTCTGAAGGCATGGTATTAGCCGCGTCTGCCGAAGATGAAAAAGCTCATCCTGGTTTGTATATTCTGGAAGCATGGCCAGGCGCACAGCCAGGGATGAGAGTGCGTTAATCCGCAACGGATTAACGAACCTAGTTTGTAAAAAAATCGCTAAGTGACTATAGCAAATATGAAGAAGTCATATGTCACTCAGCGCTTTAAACGCTCTCGCATCAATACAATACTCCCTATAAGTATATTTTATCTGCCCATATAGAATATGGACAATCAGCATATTTTATAAATTTTTATGGGGAGTATATGCAATCTGGTCAATATTTATTGCCAGCGTAATGAGCAAATAGTTACGCCCCCTCTCAGCATCAATCCAGCACTCAAAAAAACTTTGATCAAGAATAAGCGCAAAGCGTCAAACCAGCACGGTATTCGCACCTTGATTTCACAAAAAATCCCGCAGAGATTTCTCAATAGATTACCCATGAGATATACTTCCAGCTACCTCTTTGCAGTACTTGATTGAACCGATCAACTCACCACGGTCAGATATCCATGAATAGCCCACTTAGCCCCGCCGCAGTTACCTCTCCCATCCCTGCACGTCTGGTCCAATTGCGCGCAGCGATGAAAACTGCGGGTTTAGATGCCTATATTATTCCCTCGGCTGATCCGCATTTGTCTGAATATTTGCCACAGCGCTGGCAAGGCCGCGAGCAATATTCTGGCTTCACCGGGTCGGTCGGCACTCTGATCGTGACGGCAGATTTTGCCGGATTGTGGGTTGACAGCCGTTATTGGAGTCAGGCAGAGCAAGAACTTGCCCCTACTGGAATACAGATGATGAAAATCAATTCTGCCGCCGCCACGCTGCATCTTGATTGGCTCGCCAGCACCATGCAAGCTGGGCAAACTGTCGGGGTAGACGGCGCCGTGCTTGGGCTAGCGATGGCTCGCATGCTTGAGCAGGCGCTGCAAGCTAGTGGCAGCAAATTGGACACTAGCAAAGACTTATTACAGACTATTTGGTCCGGTCGCCCTGATCTGCCGCAAGCCGCTATCTATGAACATCTGGCACCATTTGCGGTGGTCAGCCGTCAAGACAAACTAGCCCTCGTGCGTGAGCAAATGCGTATCAAAGCGGCGGACTGGCATTTTGTTTCTACCGTGGATGATCTGGCCTGGATCTTCAATCTGCGCGGTGCCGATGTCAGCTATAACCCGGTATTTGTCGGGCACGCACTGATCAGTCAAGACAGTGCTGCCTTGTTTGTCTCTCATGGCAAAGTACCTGCTGCATTGGTAGACGTATTAGCAAAAGACGGTGTGTTTATCGCCGACTATGCGCAAGCCGCCAGCGCCTTGGCTGCATTGCCAGCAAATAGCAGTTTGCTGATAGACCCGCGCCGTATTACCTACTCTTTCCGCCAGGCAGTACCAGCTTCGGTCAAAGTAATTGAGGCAATCAATCCATCGGTATTTGCAAAATCCCGCAAGACTCCGCAAGAAGCGCAATTTGTACGTGAAGCGATGGAGCAAGATGGCGCCGCATTATGTGAATTTTTTAGCTGGCTGGAGGCATCGCTGGGCAAAGAAGTCATCACAGAACTAACCATTGACGAAAAAATTACTGCGGCTCGCGCACGCCAGCCTAACTTCGTATCTGCCAGCTTTGGCACAATCGCTGGCTTTAACAGCAATGGCGCGATGCCCCACTACCGCGCTTTGCCAGAATCGCATGCGGTGATCGAAGGCAATGGCTTGCTGCTGATCGATTCCGGTGGCCAATACCTCAACGGCACCACCGACATCACCCGCGTGATGCCAATTGGCATGGTATCAGCCGAACAAAAACGCGACTTCACCTTGGTTTTAAAAGGCATGATCAATTTGTCACGTGCGCAGTTCCCACGTAGCACGCTGTCACCGATGTTAGATGCTCTGGCACGCGCACCGATCTGGGCAGAGGGCATTAACTACGGTCACGGCACCGGCCATGGCGTAGGCTACTTTCTAAATGTACATGAAGGTCCGCAATCTATCTCGGGCGCTATTCCAGAGGCGCATAACGCGATGGAAGCAGGCATGATTACTTCCAACGAACCTGGCATTTATCGCCCGGGTAAATGGGGTGTACGGATAGAAAATCTGATGCTCAATATCGCCGGTCATCAAGGCGAGTTTGGCGACTATCTCCAGTTTGAGACCCTGACACTCTGCCCCATCGACACCCGCTGCATTGACATGGAAATCATCCGTGAGGACGAATTGGCATGGCTCAATGACTATCACGCGACCGTGTTAAAACGCTTGTCACCGCGTGTCACCGGTGCAGCAAAAGCTTGGCTGGAAGAGAGAACAAAAGCGGTTAGTAAATAGTCAGGAGAGGGAGTTTACCGGACGTTTGTTCAGTTTTACAAATCGTTCGATAACCGCCCAACACCTTGCTGAATGGATCAAAATATGGATAATCGTTGGTGATCTGTAAGCTGTTATCTATTGTGCTTCACAGTCAATAAAAAATAAATTGCTCAAGCATCCTAGCAGTACATCCATCAGGAGACATTCATGCAATTCAAAAAATATCTGCCACTTACCCTAAGTGCATTGTGTCTGGTTGCCAGCAGTTTGGCAGCACAGGCAGAAGAAACCATCAAAGTAGGCGTGGTAGCTGCGTTTTCTGGTCCGTTTGCAGATTATGGCAAACAGATTGAGGGTGGTATCAAGGCCTATATGCATCAATATGGTGACAAGGTTGCTGGTAAAAAAATTGAAATTATCATTAAGGACACGACCGGTCCTGCACCAGACGTAGCCAAGCGTTTAGCACAAGAATTGGTAATAAGAGATAAAGTCGATTTTCTGGCAGGCTTTGGTTTGACTCCAGAAGCATTAGCAGTAGCGCCGATTGCTGAGCAGGCAAAAAAGCCGATGATCATCATGAATGCGGCAACCTCAATCATCACGACAAAGTCAAATTACATCGCACGATTCTCGATGACTTTGCCGCAAGTATCTGGTCCGATGGCGACTTGGGCAATAAAAAACAATATTAAAAAAGTAGTGACACTGGTAGCCGATTATGGTCCGGGTATTGATGCCGAAACTGCGTTTAAAACCAATTTTGTCGGTGGCGGTGGCAGCATCACAGAATCCATCCGCGTTCCTTTACGTAACCCGGAATTTGCTCCCTACATCCAAAGAATTAAAGACGCAAAACCGGAAGCTGTTTTTATCTTCGTACCAGCTGGTGAACAAGGCGTGGCATTTATGAAAGGTTATCGGGAGCGTGGCTTGGCAGAGGCAGGTATCAAAGTCATTGCCACTGGCGATCTGACTGACGACCATGTTTTGCCGGCAATGGGTGACGCCACTCTGGGTGTGATCACAACATTCCATTATTCTGCTGCACATAACTCACCAGAAAATAAAGCCTTCCTGAAAAATTTTGCAGAAGCAAATCCAGGTACAGGTCGGGCTAATTTTATGGCAGTAGCTGCGTATGATGGGATGGCGGCAATTTATGAAGTGTCTAAAAAGCTCAACGGCAAAATCGATGGCGACAAAGTCATGGCAATTTTAAAAGGACTGAAAATGATGAGCCCGCGTGGCCCCATCATGATCGATCCGGCAACCAGGGACATCATACAAACCGTTTATGTGCGCAAAGTAGAAAAGGTCGGCGGCGAATTATTTAATGTCGAGTTTGATAAGTTCTTGGACATGAAAGATACGGGTAAATAAATATTACCGAAATAAAAAAGCCTGGCGAGTAAATTGCCAGGCTTTTTTATTTGATTCAGAACTTACGCAAAAAAACGAAAAGCTACTCACTGCCATCCACATGGAACCAGATCGCTGAATCTGGAACATCAAGCCCGATTAACATAACTACACAGAGACACATAGGAACATTAAATAGCGAGAAAATCAGGAGACCAGCGAAAAACTGCCTTTCTCTTGCTTTGTTATTCCTCCGCGCCTTTATAGTGAGATTTTTTTGGTTTTTACGTGAGTCCTACAAAAATAAGACATCACTAAATAGGACTTACGCAAAATTGTCCCAGCAGGGCGCAGCGACGAAGACAGTATTTAACTACAGGGAGGCGCTGCAATGCGGCTAAGGCGTTTTTGTGTAATTCCTAGCTGAATTATTAAATCACGAAGCCTTTAAGCCACTGCGACCAGGCGACTGAGTGTCGCCGCATCCGCCATCAAACTCGCACTATCCGATTGATGCACGATACGTCCCCGCTCCAATACCATCGCATTTTGTGTCATCGATAGCGCTAGTTTGGCATGCTGTTCTACCACGATCACCGCCATGCCTTCTTCGCTGATCAGCTTACGGATCACTTGCGCCAGATCCTGTACGATGATCGGTGCTAATCCCTCCATCGGCTCATCTAGCAATAACAGGCTGGGATTCGTCATCAGCGCACGGGCAATGGCGACCATTTGCTGTTCACCGCCAGAGAGTTGATTGCCCATATTGCTACGGCGCTCCTCCAATCGCGGAAAGGTGTCGTAAATCTTTTTGATATTCCATGGCCCC
>JANXTO010000331.1 GCA_025352365.1 Undibacterium sp.
TGACGGCTTGCGCCAAAACTTGGTCGATCTGGGGTGAAGAAATTGACATCTGCTGGGTCTCCTGATAGTGCGCTTTCGAAGCGAAGCGCGGTGGCGTATCGACAAATTAGTGCTTGTTTTTAAATCATAATAATTCTTTGCAGAGGTATTTTAACAGCAGTTTTTAATTTTTCAAATAGCGATATTTGATTTCATAATGTGATATTTTGGTTGCAGTGCAATATAAATTGCACATTAGACGTCCAATGATTATGGGCCTCCCAGCTCGTTTGGGGTCTGGAAGGCTGATAATCATTGGACATTGGTTTTCATATTTTTAATCAATCAAGGAAGTCAATATGCTCCCGCCATCCAGCGCATAATTTATAATCTTGGCTTGATCTTCTTTTGCAAAGCCCACCATGACTGCCCATATCATCAGCGGAACACAGCTCTCTCAACAAATTCGTGCCGAAGTGACCCAACGCGCCGCAGCACTTACAGCGCAAGGAAAACAACCCGGTTTGGCGGTGATTTTGGTAGGTGAAAATCCAGCGTCACAAGTCTACGTGCGCAACAAGGTCAAAGCCTGTGAGGACTGCGGCTTTTATTCTGTGCTGGAAAAATACGACGCAGACCTGAGCGAAACCGCCCTGCTCGCGCACATCGCAAGACTAAACAATGACAGCAAGATCAACGGTATTTTGGTGCAGTTACCTTTGCCAGCCCATATTGATGCGAATAAAGTAATTGAAGCAATTGCAGCGGAAAAAGATGTGGACGGATTTCATATCAGTAATGCAGGCCTGCTGATGACGGGGCAACCGCTGTTCCGTCCTTGCACACCGTATGGCGTGATGAAAATGCTGGAATCAATCAACTACCCTATCCGCGGTGCCAATGCCGTGGTGGTGGGTGCATCCAATATTGTCGGTAAACCGCAGGCAATGTTGCTCTTGCAAGCAGGTGCTACTGTCACCATCTGTAATTCTAAGACACGCGATTTGGGCGCCCATACCCGCAACGCCGATATTTTGGTGGTCGCCACTGGCAAACGGAACATCGTGACTGCTAATATGGTCAAACCCGGTGCAGTGGTGTTGGATGTGGGTATGAATCGTGATGACGAAGGCAAATTATGTGGCGACGTTGATTACCTTAATGTCAAAGAGGTCGCTGGCTACATCACTCCAGTTCCTGGCGGTGTTGGCCCGATGACGATTACGATGTTACTGGTCAACACAATAGAAGCTGCAGAACGTCTTTAAGAACTCCTCAAGAATTTAAATGAATTTACCAGCTAACTGGAACAACAATGACGCAACAAAATCCCCTGCTTGACTTTAGCGATTTACCACGCTTCGATGCCATCAAACCTGAGTATATAGCGCCAGCGATTGCGGTCTTATTGGAAGAAAATCGTGCCGTCGTTGCACAACTGGAGGCGGCAACAGATCCCGTCACATGGGAAAATTTTGTTGAGCCTTTGGAAAACGCCACCGAAAAACTCGGTCGCGCATGGGGCATTGTTAGTCACCTTAACGGCGTCGCAGATACACCAGAACTACGTGCCGCGTATAACGAGAATCAGCCCATCATCACGGAGTTTTGGACCGCTCTGGGTCAAAACCTTGCGTTGTTCGACAAGTACAAAGCCTTGCAAGCCAGCCCGGAATTTGCACACTTTACGCCGGCGCGACAAACTATCGTCAACAACGCTGTGCGCGATTTCCGTCTGGGTGGTGCAGAATTATCGGACGATAAAAAAGTCCGCTATGCAGAAGTACAAGAAAAACATGCTGCTCTCTCTACTAAGTTTTCAGAAAACGTACTAGATGCAACTAATGACTATGGTTTGTTCGTCGATAATCTGGATGAGCTAAAAGGTTTGCCTGAGGATGTGTTGCAAGCGGCAAAATCCGCTGCCGAAAAAGACGGTAAGCCGGGTTATAAATTTACGCTGCATTTCCCGTCCTATTTCCCACTCCTGCAATACGCAGACAATCGTACCCTGCGCGAAACAATCTACCGCGCCAATGCAACCAAGGCATCTGAGTTAGGCAGCAATCCTGAATGGGACAACACGGCGATCATCACCGAATTGCTAGCCTTGCGCCAGGAAGAAGCCAATTTGCTGGGCTATAACAATTTTGCTGAAGTATCACTGGTGGCCAAGATGGCGGAAACGCCAGCGCAGGTAAGTTATTTCTTGTTAGATCTGGCGAACCGCGCCCGCCCTTTTGCAGAAAAAGATTTGGCAGAGTTGCGCAGTTTTGCTAAAGATCAATTGGGCATCGATGATTTGCAATCCTGGGACACCACTTACGCTTCAGAAAAACTGCGCGAACAACGCTATGCTTTTTCTGAGCAAGAATTAAAACAATATTTTCCTGAGCAGCAAGTCGTCGCCGGCTTGTTCAATGTGATCGAAACCTTGTTTGCAGTAGAAATTCGCCTGGACAGTGCGCCAAGCTGGCATCCTGATGTCAAATTTTATCGGATAGAAAAAGCAGGCAAACTCGTCGGACAGTTCTATCTCGACTTGTATGCACGCAGCGGTAAACGTGGCGGTGCCTGGATGGATGATGCGCGTGGCAGGCGCCGTACTGCCACCGGTATACAAACGCCAGTCGCTTATCTGACCTGCAATTTTAGCGAACCAGTCACGACTAACGGTGTGACCAAACCCGCTCTGTTCACGCACGATGAAGTGATTACGCTGTTCCATGAATTTGGTCATGGCCTGCATCATTTATTGACGCAAGTCGAAGAGTTATCCGTATCGGGCATTTCCGGCGTGGAATGGGATGCGGTCGAATTACCATCTCAGTTTATGGAAAACTTCTGCTGGGAATGGGATGTCCTGCAAGGGATGACAGCTCACGCAGAATCGGGCGAGCCATTGCCGCGCGGGCTGTACGACAAAATGATTGCTGCAAAAAACTTTCAGTCAGGTATGCAGACCTTGCGTCAGGTCGAGTTTTCTTTATTTGATATGCGTCTGCATGATGCCATTGAGTCCGGTCAGAATGTGCAAGCGATTGTAGATGCGGTAAGAGCACAAGTGTCGGTCTTCAATCCGCCGGCGTTCAACCGCTTTCAGCACTCATTCAGCCATATCTTTGCAGGCGGTTATGCAGCGGGTTATTTCAGCTATAAATGGGCAGAGGTCTTGTCTGCCGATGCATATGCCGCATTTGAAGAGGCCAGCGCAGCGGAAGGCAGTACACTGTCACGTGTTGTAGGACAACAATTCCAGTCACAAGTATTAGAAGTCGGTGGCTCCCGCCCAGCTCTGGAGTCTTTTAAGGCGTTCCGTGGCAGAGAGCCTGCGATTGACGCGCTATTACGCCACAGTGGCATGGCTGCCTGACGTTTATATGTTGGACTTACGTAAAAATGCCACAGCTGCGTTGCAGCGCCTAGTCGTACTAAAGTATTGTCGTCGCTACGCCTTGCTGGGACAATTTTGCGAAAGTCCTAATAAAGAATGAGGAACACGGAGAATATGATGAAACAGCAAATATCAATACGCACTCTGCTCTTGCTTATCAGCACAGTAGCCAGTGTATTCGCTATGGGCGGCGCCCAGGCACAGTTATATAAATGGGTCGGTGCGGATGGCAAAGTCACTTACAGCGACGTACCGCCGCCACCTTCTGCAAAGCAAGTGCAAACCAGATCACTGGATAGCAGTGAACCTGCTAGTAATTTGCCGCCAGAATTAGCCGCAGCAGCAGCAAAAAATCCGGTGACGCTATACACAGGTCCTGATTGCAGCCCTTGCAACGAAGGACGCGCGTTTCTAAAAGGAAGCGGTATTCCTTTTAAAGAAAAAACGGTCAAATCCGATGACGATGTAAAAAAACTCAAACAAGTAAGTGGTGATAATCAACTACCAGTTTTAGTTATTAACACTAGTAAATTCAGAGGTTTAGATACTACTGAGTGGCGTACCGCACTGAGTAATGCTGGCTATCCGGAAACCGATAAACTGCCGAAAGACTACAAATATTCAGCAGCAGAAGCAGCTGCACCAGCACCGGCGGCAACACCCAAGGATGCTATCAATAACGCGAACGGCGCTAAAGGACGACAAAATAGTCCGCCACCAGTCAACTCCAATAACAACAGTGGATTCCGCTTTTAAGTTTATTTATTATCCTAGTTCCCTTGCTTAAAATTAGAGTCATTAAAGACAAAATAAAAACAACATTAAAGATCAAAAATGATGCGGATTGATTTCCATAGCAATGTACCCGACAAGCTCAACTACACATGTCGCCTGATCCGTAAGGCCAGAGCGGCAAATTGTCAGGTGGTAGTATTTGATAGCAACCGGGCACAGTTAGATGCGCTGAATAGTGCGTTATGGACGTTTTCAGAAATCGACTTTTTACCGCATGTGATGCAGGACGATGCACTGGCGACTCATACACCAGTGATCTTGACGGATGACGACACAGCGATACTTCCGCATCATCAGTTATTGATTAACTTAACGGCAACTACACCCAGCCATTTTGATCAGTTTGAACGCATGATAGAAATCATCGCAACGGACGATGCCGCTACCACCGCAGGACGGGAGCGTTATCGCTTTTATCAACAACAAGGACATACTTTATCCCACACCAATGCCAATGCGACTAACGGCGCTGCAAAAGTAAGGTAATTAAGTACAGCAGAGTAAGCTAAGTTATTCCCCACAGCCCTTCATAAGTTATCACGTCAAATGAGCAATCAAATCGATGCCAGTATTCCGGTACTTACCGAAATTATTCAACCCGGCACGCAATTCTCCCCGGCAGTCGCCCCTGGCACTGCGACGATAGCTGCACCAGTCAACCAGATTACTGGATCAGACGCAGTATCGAACACAGCACCAACAGCAACGCAACTCAGCGAAGAAGACTGGCAAAAGCTAGAGCAAACTTTAAGAGAAAATGTATTACGTCAGGTGTTATCAAGAGTTGATTTTGTCTTGGAACATCGTGTCCGCGACAGCCTCGCCGATGTATTACAAACTGCGGTCGAGAGCCTGGCAATCGAAATTCGTGGTGGTTTACACAAAACAATGGAAGAAGTAATCACCCGTGCGGTGACACAAGAGATCACTAAAGTCAAAATTACAAAATAGAAAATAAAACTCCGTTATTTTTTGTTTTATAAACACAATATAGAAAAATACTTTTAAAAATAAAAATATTTACCTCATGATTGACCACATCAGCAATCAATAACTTTCTACAATCTTGCTATCGCAAATTTTCGCAAAACTGTCGCTCTAGGAGATTCTCCCCATGAAAGTTATCGTTCTCGGCTCTGGCATTATCGGCACCTCTTCTGCCTGGTTTCTCAAAAAGCAAGGTCATGATGTCACTGTGATTGAGCGTCAACCCGGTGCGGCACAAGAGACCAGCTTTGCCAATGGCTGCCAGATTTCTGTGTCTCATGCAGAACCTTGGGCGAATCCGTCCGCACCACTCAAAGTCTTAAAATGGTTAGGCAAAGAAGACGCACCTTTACTATTCCGCCCACGGGCAGAATGGTTACAATGGCTCTGGGGCATGAGTTTTTTACGCGAATGCACTCCAGGACGCACAGCAGACAACATCCGCCAGATCGTGGCGATTTCTGAATACAGCCGTCAAACATTGCAAGCAGTTCGTGCTGAAACAGGCATCGACTACGACTGTCTGACCAAAGGTATTTTGCATTTTTATACCGATAAAAAAGAATTCGACGACTCCTTGCCAGCCGCAAAATTGATGCGCGATCTCGGTTGTCAGCGTGATTCAATCGGCGCAGACGAAGTCGTACGCATCGAGCCAGCACTTGCCAGTATTCGGGACAAAATCGTCGGTGGCGATTACACAGAGACCGATGAGTCCGGCGATGTCTATAAATTCACTAGCGGCTTAGCAAAAAAAGCTGCCGAAGCAGGTGTCGATTTCCAATTTAATACTAGCGTCACTCGCTTACTGACCGAGGGCAGCGGCTCGTCGGCTAAAGTTGTCGGCGTCGAAGTTATTGATGCAGAAGGCCGCCACAAAGTCTTGCGCGCCGATTCTTTTGTAATGGCAATGGGCAGCTTCTCGCAGCCATTGTTAAAGCCTTTGGGCGTCAATCTGATGATTTATCCAGGTAAAGGATATTCCGCTACCTACCAGATCACCAATCCAGATGAGGCACCAACGGTTTCGCTGACTGATGACGGCTATAAATTAGTTGTGTCACGTCTCGGTGACCGTTTGCGCGTTGCCGGCACTTGCGAGGTCAACGGCTATGGCCGTGATTTAAATACGGCTCGTTGCGAAGCGATTACCCGCCGTACCCGCGAGTTATTCCCGAACGCCTGCGACTACGAGAATCCAACTTACTGGACTGGTTTGCGTCCGTTGACACCATCCAATGTGCCTTACATCGGCAAGACCAAATACAACAATCTTTACCTCAACACAGGTCATGGCACTTTGGGTTGGACAATGGGTGCCGGATCAGGTCGCGCGATTGCAGATATCGTTTCCGGACACTACCCTGAAGTTGATTTTGCATTCACTGGCATCGCCAGACGCAACCCAGGCAGAATATTATTGCCAGCGTAAACTGTTCGGTGAGATCGAGCGCTTAGTCCGGTATTAAGCGAATTAATTAGCAAAGTAATTAACAAAAAGCCTTATAGATCATGATGGTCTATAAGGCTTTTTATTTGGCTTACAATGCAACAAGTACGACTGAATAAGAGCAAAAATCATACCGAAAAACAGATCAGAGTCCGGACATGTTCAGCTCATCTTACGATATAAACCGAACCAGCTGATTACGGGCGCCAACGGCATACTGGTAGTATGTGTATATTAATCGTCTATATAATCATTGGACGACGGCTCAAATTTAAAAAAGAAAAATAGGGAGTATATTAGGGTGTTGACATATGATTTGAGAATGCCAATGGGTCTAAAGGTCTATAGGGCTAGGCGCAAAGTGCGCAGTAGTGTGATCACTACTGTAAGCCGTTTGCAACAATGCCACATAGCCGCTTAGGCCGCTCCCGGAGAGTTCAAACCAAAGGGCATTCTTCTGCCATTGTTTTTGCTATCACTCTTTCCAAGGTTTTCGATGATCTGGCAAATTAAAACAATTCTGTGACACGTCAATTGATGCGCTCATCGCGCGCTTGGTAAGGCTGATCGCTGTTTGTGATCTCTGGGTAAAGCTGAGTGCCATTGCATGCGCGCGGATGGACTGCGTTGTAGCTCTTGCTAGGGCATCAACCTTAGTGGCGAACTACGCCTTGCCATCATGCCTTTTGGTTTGAACGCATTTCTCAAATCATATGTCAACATCGCCCAAATAAATCCGTAATCAACACGTCGACCCAAGTTGATTACGGACGAAAAACTGATTAAGATTTTGTGCTTACCAATACCGACTGACAGGCTGCGCGCTGCGGATCGCTTGCTGGGAATTTGCCACAAATGCCGTCAAGCTGGCTGCGTACTTTTTGGAACGACGCCTGGTGCTTGCCATCTTTATTCCAGTCGATCAGCTTTTTACCCATCCGGTCCAGCGAGGTTCGGTTACGCTCATAAAACGCATTTTCAGTTGCGCCAATTTCTGACAGTACACTTTGAGTCGCTTTCTCTATTCGTGCATCTTCAGCCGGTGCCAACTCAATCAAACTATTTACATAGCTAGCACCCCATTGCAGACGTGTGGCAGGACCTTTTGCGGCATTGTAGGCTTGCTCGTACCAATTGACTGCGGCCGTCTTGTCACCACGTTTTTTTGCATTAGATGCGAGACTAGACATAAAGTAATACGGAGAATGAGACCGCTTTAATTCAGATTTCAACAAATTATCTGACTCGTCCATCATGCCTGCTGCACCATACGCATGTGCTGCAGCGTTGACGACTGACTGGCGCTCATAGGCATCAGTAGTCGCCTGCTCAATTTGCACGACCCGCTTTTGTATATCTTTTAGAAATGCGGCATCAGGCTTGGCATTATCTAGCGTTGCCAAAGTGGCCAAACCATTAATTGCCCCCAATCGATCCGTTTTCGATAAGCTGGCATCGTCTGCGAGCTTGACTAATGCAGCATTGAAGGTGGCGACTAGTTGATTGCGTAAATCGGATTTAGCATTCGTCAAAAATTCGACCAGTTCACCCGGTACACCAGTCACCAGATCCATATTGTCACGAGCATTTTTTTGATCGGATAATGCTTTAGTCAGTTTATCTAGCGCCTTCGTTTTATCGATACTGACTCTCACTGAGCCAATAGGTGCGCTAGCAGTGATCGCTAAAGCCTTGAAGTAAAAACGTGTCGCATTAGAAGGATTTGGACTTGGCTCTGACAAACGCAGGAGCGTTGCAACGACATCTTTGCTGCTGACCAATTTCTGCTCAGGATCATCCCAAGAATAATCTGCCAGCAAGCTCCAGTCCTCCGCGCTGATTTTTTTAGTGCCAGCAAGCGCTAGCTTCAAACTATCTTGTACGGATAAACTGCTGTTCATCGCTGAGGTCAGTACTTGTAAATAGCGGTCAGAATCGACTTCGCCAGGCAGGCGCGTGATTTCAGTACCATCTGGCATAAATAAAATCATGGTGGGATAACCGCGTACCTTGAAGCGCGCTGCTAATTTTTGCGCACTTGGCGTATCGCCATCCAAATATACAGGGATAAAATGACGGGAACGGTCAATAAAATCCTGACGGTTAAAAATCGTTGCTTTGACCTGATTACAAGGTGGGCACCAAACTGCTCCCCAATACAAGAACAACGGTTTTTTAGCTGATTTAGCCTGGGCAAAGGCCGCGTCAACATCGTTATCCTTGCGCCATTCAATCCCACTATGATCGGCGCTGGCTAAGACGGAACTAGATTTGTCTGTCGCCGCAAACAGTGGAGATACCACCAAAAATAAACTAGCGATAAGAGCAGATTGAATTTTCATAAGTAACCAGAATAGTAAGTGACACTGAAGAAGAGTATTTAGTGTAACAAACATAGTGCAAACAAGGCTACCTCCAAAATGCGATCCTATTGGTTTGAAATGAATAGGCGCAATCAATTGCTAATTGATATTGATTTTATTTAAATAACATCTTTAATATTGGATAAAAAAACGCGCAGGTTTTATGCTGCACGCTTTATATTTCAACTGAAATTTCAACTAAGCAATATTATTTAACCATTAAAGTTCTTTCCCTCTGCTGCCAGTTTTGCCAGCAACGGTGCTACTTTCCATGCGTCGCCGTGACGACCTTTTGCGTATTTATCCATCGCCATGACGACGTTTGGCAAACCAACAGTGTCAGCGTAGAACATCGGACCACCGCGGTGCAGAGGGAAGCCGTAGCCGGTTAAGTAGACCATATCGATATCTGAGGCACGGGTAGCGATGCCCTCTTCCAGGATGTGTGCAGCTTCGTTTACTAAGGCGTAGATCAGACGTTCTACAATTTCCTGATCGCTGATTTTGCGGCGCTCTACACCAAGGTCGGCAGAATGTTTGATGATCATATCGTTGACGATTTGCGATGGATACGCTTTACGGTCGCCCGGTTTGTAGTCATACCAGCCTGCGCCGGTTTTTTGACCATAACGCCCTAACTCGCACAGCAGATCTGCCGTTTTGGAATAGGTTACTTCTGGCTTTTCCAAATAGCGACGTTTGCGGATATACCAGCCGATGTCATTTCCGGCTAGGTCACCCATGCGGAACGGACCCATTGCAAAACCCATTTTTTCGACCGCTTTATCAACCTGTTCCGGTGTGCAGCCCTCTTCCAGTAAGAAACCGGCTTGGCGGCTGTATTGTTCGATCATACGATTGCCGATAAAGCCATCGCAGACGCCAGACACCACGCCCGTTTTTTTGATTTTTTTAGACAATGCTAAGGCCGTAGCGAGGACGTCTTTTGCCGTTTTTTTACCGCGGACGATTTCCAGCAATTTCATCACATTGGCTGGGCTGAAGAAATGCGTTCCGATCACATCTTCAGGACGTTTGGTAAAACTGGCGATCTTATCGACGTCGAGAGTGGATGTGTTCGATGCGAGGATTGCGCCAGGCTTCATCACCTCATCGAGTTTTTTGAAGACTTGCTCTTTTACGCTCATATCTTCAAATACCGCCTCTACCACGATATCGGCTTGGCCGATCGCTTCGTAAGATAAAGTACCAGTGATCAGAGCAACGCGCTGATCAAATTTCTCTTGCGTCAACTTGCCTTTTTTTAGCGTATTTTCGTAATTTTTACGAATCGTGGCCAACCCTTTGTCCAGTGCTTCTTGCTTCATTTCCAGAATTTGGACTGGGATGCCCGCATTAGCAAAGTTCATCGCTATACCACCGCCCATGGTGCCCGCACCAATCACGGCCACCGATTTGATCGGGCGAACCGGAGTGTCTTCGGGTACATCTGGCAGTTTGCTAGCAGCGCGCTCACCAAAAAAGGCATGGCGCAAGGCTTTGGATTCGGTAGTTTGGACTAACTCCAAGAACAAATCGCGCTCTGCTTTGATGCCATCGTCAAACTTATGGGTGATCGACGCAGCAACGGCTTCAACGCATTTCAACGGTGCAGGGAAAGGGCCTGACATCGCGCGCACGGTGTTGCGAGAGAACTGTAAAAACGCTTCGTAATTTGGGTAGTTGACTTTGATATCGCGCACTTTTGGCAGAGGCCGTACGTCAGCGACTTTGGCCGCAAATGCTAGCGCACCTTGCATCAGATCGCCCTCGATCATTTCATTGAACAAGGCTGTTTTTGCGAGTTTTTCAGAAGGAATTGCGGTACCGGACACGATCATGTTCAATGCCATTTCTAAACCTAATACGCGTGGCAAACGTTGTGTGCCACCTGCACCAGGTAAGATGCCCAGTTTAACTTCTGGCAGAGCGATTTGTGCGCCAGCGATAGCGACACGATAGTTACAACCCAGAGCCAATTCCAGACCACCGCCCATGCAGACAGAATGTATCGCAGCGATAACAGGCTTGCCGGAACCTTCCACTACATTAATCACAGTGTGCAGCGTTGGCTCTGCCATGGCTTTAGGTGAATTAAATTCTTTGATGTCTGCACCTCCAGAGAATGCTTTGCCAGCACCAGTGATGATGATTGCTTTGACCGCGTCATCGTTTAAGGCTTGCTTCATACCTTCAACAATCGCACTGCGCGTGGAGTGACCCAAACCATTCACAGGGGGATTGTTTAGCGTGATAACGGCGACGTTGCCGTTGACTTGATATTCTGCGCTCATGTCTCTTCCTAAGGGTTGAAATGTTATTGAATATTGTTCATTCGGCAGGCTGATTTGTTTATTTAATCCGGACGCTTAAAACGACCACCAGATTAAAAACTGAACATTAAAATGCCTGCGTTTAATTAACCGACATTCACTATACCGCAAAATAGTACGATCGTATTATTTCAAAGTAAAAATTTTTTAAGCACGTATTACTCGACATACTCCCCTTAAAAATCAGGAAAGTATGCCGATTGCCCAGAGAATCATTGGACGATTAAATATTACTAGGATGGAGTATATTTAAACTTCCAGCCATTCACGGCGGATTGCATCATTAGCGCGTAACTCGTCTGGCGTGCCTTCAAACACAATGCATCCGTGACCCATGACATAAACCCGCTGAGAAATCTCTAGCGCAATTGCCAGCTTTTGTTCAACCAATAAAACTGAAATTCCTCGATTTTTGAGTTCTTTTAAATACTCAGCTACCAGTTCCACGATTTTTGGCGCTAAACCTTCGGTTGGCTCATCAATCATAATCAGATCAGGATCGCCCATCAGGGTACGACACAGCGTCAGCATTTGTTGCTCACCACCGGACAAAACTCCGGCAGCTGTGTGCTGGCGCTCTTTCAGACGAGGAAACATCTGGTACATATCATCCAGACACCAGCGCGATTTTTTACCGGATTTTTCACCGAGTATCAAATTTTGCTCTACTGTCAAGGTAGGAAAAATATCCCGGTTTTCCGGAACATATCCCAAACCTTTATGGGCAATCTGGAATGCCTTCAAGCCGATGATTTCTTCGCCTTTAAACTTGATGGAGCCTTTTGAATCCACTTGTCCCATCGTTGCTTTGACTGTGGTGGAACGACCAACGCCATTACGTCCAAGCAAGCTGACGATCTCGTCCTGATTGACGACCAGATCAACCCCATGCAACACATGGCTCTTACCGTAGAAGGCGTTTAAATCTTTGATCTCTAACAGTGCACTCATGCTGCGGCCTCCACAGGTGCATGTCCACCTAAATAAGCGTCTTTCACTTTTTGATTATTGCGGATGTTCATCGGTGTATCACAGGCAATGACTTCGCCATAAACAACCACGGCAATTTTATCTGCCAGACCAAACACCACACTCATGTCGTGCTCTACCATCAGTAAAGTTTTACCCACGGTGACTTTGCGGATAAGCTCTACTGCGGCATCGGACTCTGAACGGCTCATACCTGCCGTTGGTTCATCCAGCAAGATTACATCGGCACCACCGGCAATCGTAATACCGATTTCCAGAGCACGTTGCTCGGCGTAAGTCAGCAAACCTGCGGTGATATCGCGACGACGCTTGAGGCCGATTTGCTCCAACACTGCCTCGGCACGTTCATGTGCATCTTTTAAACCATTAAGCCTGTGCCAGAAAGAATACTTGTAGCCTAGCGACCATAACACCGCACAACGCAAATTTTCATATACCGACAAACGGTGAAAGATATTGGTAATCTGGAAGCTACGCGATAAACCACGGCGATTAATTTCAAACGGTTTGAGCGCAGAAATACTTTCACCATTCAATAAAATATCGCCAGAAGTGATCGGGAAGCGACCAGAAATTAAATTAAACAGCGTCGATTTACCAGCACCATTCGGCCCAATAATCGCAAAGCGTTCGCCCTTGGGTACTTGCAAGATCGCACCACGGATGATTTCTGATTTGCCGAAACTTTTTCTGACTTCTTTTAATTCGAGGGAGAACTGACTCATGCTTGCACCCTCCGCATTTGCTCTTCGATTTCGGTATTCACTTCGCCCCATTTTTGTTGGAATGTTGGTTTAGTAAAGATAAATCCGGCGACGCCAACTACGATAAAAGTAGCAGCAATCAGCCATGAACTTGGCAAGGCTGTGTCGAGATTGACGCCAAACAGGTTCATTGTGGAAGTTTGTGACGCCTCTAAGGTGCGCTGATATAACATCTCAATGGCGAGTACGATGCCAATCACCGCGATGGCGGATGCCAGCAATAATTTCCACATCGGTGACCAGACACGTTTAAACAATCCAAACTTAGCAACGCGTAAATTCATCATCAAAATACTGGCTACACCACCAGGGGCATACATCACCACAAGAATAAAAATAATTCCTAAGTACAATTGCCATGCTTTAGTGAAATCAGACATCATCACCGTCAGCATTACGCCAAGGACTGCACCGATCAAAGGTCCAAAGAAGAAGCCAATACCGCCAATAAAAGTGAATAGCAGAACGCCACCAGAACGCACGGCACTGACATTTTCTGCACTGACAATTTCAAAATTAATCGCAGACAAACCACCTGCGATACCTGCGAAAAATGCAGACAGGATCAGCGTCAGATAACGTACCCATTGCGTGTTATAGCCAATAAACTCTACCCGCTCTGGATTATCTCTCACCGCATTGGTGAGTCGCCCGAGCGGAGTTTGAGTAAATGCGTACATTCCTATCGTGCTGATAAATAACCAGAACGCAATCAGGTAATACACTTCAATTTGTGGCCCATACGTAATGCCCAGAAATGACTGACCGATCACGCGGTTGGTAGAAATACCACCTTCACCACCAAAGAAGTTAGGGAACATTAAGGAGCAGGCAAACACCAGCTCGACAATACCCAAGGTGATCATAGAAAACGTGGTGCCCGATTTTTTGGTGGTGACATAGCCAAATAAAACGCCAAACATCATACCGGCAACACCACCAATCAAAGGAATTAAAGTGATAGGAAAAATCAGCGAGCCATTAGTCACTAAATTCATCGCATGGATAGAAAAGAATGCTCCCAGCCCCGAATACACCGCGTGACCAAAAGACAGCATACCGCCCTGCCCCAGCAGCATATTGAAGGACAAACCGAAAATCATCAGCGTGCCAATTTGGGAGAGTAAAGACAGCGAGCCACCGGATTTGAAAATCAGTGGTGCCACGATTAACATGACTACAAAGGCAACCCAGATAATCCAGCGCACTAAGTTCAGAGGTTTATAGTTAAGATTTTTTGTCATTTTTTATCCTTCGCGTGTACCGAGCAAACCTCTTGGCCGGAAGATGAGGATAAGCACCAACATTAAGTAAGGCATGATAGGTGCGGTCTGTGCAATCGTCAGATTGAGTAAAGCGTAGCCAGGCGTTGTGTCTGCAATTTGTGTCCCCATTTTTGCGAACACCGTTACGAATGAATAGTCTAGTGCGACAGCAAATGTTTGTACGACACCAATCAATATTGAGGCCACAAAAGCACCCGCTAACGATCCCATACCACCCACCACCACCACCACAAAAATAATACTGCCTAGTGTCGCTGCCATCCCTGGTTCCGTCACAAAAGCATTGCCGCCGACTACCCCAGCCAGCCCTGCCAGCGCACAACCACCGCCAAACACCAGCATAAATACGCGCGGCACATTATGACCCAGTGCCTCCACCGTATCAGGGTGTGTCAGTGCAGCTTGTATCACCAGACCAATACGAGTTTTGGTCAGCAACAAATAAATCGAGATCAGCATCAGCAAGGCGACAAACATCATAAAGCCGCGATACATCGGGAAAGTCGTTGTGTACAAGGTGAATAAAGGGCCATCCAATGCAGCAGGAATTGCATACGGCACAGTAGAACGTCCCCAGATCAATTGCACTAATTCCACAATCACATAAGACAAACCAAAGGTGAATAATAGTTCGGGAATATGCCCGTATTTATGTACTGAACGCAGGCCATAACGCTCTACAAGTGCGCCGAGGACGCCAACAAGCAAAGGGGCAGCAAGCAAGGCAGGCCAAAAGCCAAGTTTGGAGCTGATGCCATAGGCAAAATACGCACCTATCATATAAAAACTGGCGTGGGCGAAATTGAGTACGCCCATCATACTGAAAATCAGCGTCAGTCCAGAGGACAGCATAAACAAGAGCAGTCCGTAACTAACCCCGTTCAGCAAGGTGATCAATGTAAATTCCACTGCAAAGATCCTTTTGGAAAAAATTGGACGATCGTACTAATTAACAAAAAAAAGAGAGCGCACCAACGTCCAGCTCTCTTTATCTAATTAATTAGCCTGGACGCTTCATTTGGCATGACGAAGGTTGAGTGGCGACAAAGGCATCAATTTTCTGATTTGTCTTCCAGCCCATACCCGTATTTTCTTGAT
>JANXTO010000077.1 GCA_025352365.1 Undibacterium sp.
GCGATTTTTTTGCCTTAATATTTGATTACTGAGGTTTGCATTCCCAGTTGGATGCTGAGTTGGCCGTGTTAGTACTGGTTGCCTTTTTCACCAGTGTTGATTGCAATATCGCTCTCAATTTTGAGCAATTCCATGCAATGCTGCTAATATATGCGGCTTTCTGTATTTATCATTTGAGTTCAACTCAAGCTTAATATTACGTAAAACCCAAGTCGTACCCAATTATTTACCTTATAGAGGAAATCTAACGATGTTCATCAAGTCCCGTGTTAATGCCAGTATTTTGTTAGCTACCGCTTCTTTACTGATCCTGACTGCTTGTAATTCAAAAGATGCGTCCAAAGATGCGACTCCATCCAAAGCAGCTGCGACCGTCAATGGCACACCGATTAGCCAAAGTATTGTTGATCTGATGGTCAAGCAACGTGCAGCCCAAGGCCAGCCCGACACGCCAGAATCACGCAAAGAGATCATTGATCATTTGGCGCTGCAATATCTCGTCTCGCAAGAAGCCGTAAAAAAAGGTCTGGATAAAACACCAGAAGTGATCGATCAGACTCAGTTGACCAAAGAATCGATTTTGGCTAATGCGTATGTTCAAGATTATTTGAAAACCAATGTCATCAGCGATGACACGCTCAAAGCAGAATACGAAAAAATCAAAGTCAAACTCGGTGGTAACGAGTATAAAGCGCGCCATATTTTGGTAGCGACAGAAGCCGAGGCGAAAGACATTATCGCTAAGCTGCAAAAAGATCCAAGTCAATTCGAAGCACTGGCTAAACAAAAAACACTGGACGCGGGTTCTAAAGCGAGTGGTGGTGATTTAGGCTGGTTTGACCCGGCACGCATGGTGCCAGAATTTGGTGCAGCGGTAGCTAAATTAGAAAAAGGAAAATTCACGGTAGAGCCAGTTAAATCACAATTCGGCTACCACGTAATTTTGTTAGAAGACTCTCGTGCAAAAGTCGTCCCATCATTAGATGAAGTTAAAGACGGATTGAAGCAACAAGTCCAGCAAGAAAGCTTGAAAAAATTGATCGACGATATCCGTACAAAAGCGAAAATCGAAATGGTGAATGCGCCAGTGACAGTAGCTCCGGCAAGTGCGCCAGCCGCTACAGCACCAGCTGCTGATGCTGTGAAGAAGTAATTCTCGATATTCAGGGAATGAAAAAGGAGCCTCGGCTCCTTTTTTTGTACTGAAATAACCCGTATTACCATCCTGTCCAATCCGTCAGCCCCTCTTTTTGGTACAGCGTTTTCCAGCTTGGACGTGTACGCATTAAGTCAGCAAATTTATTCAGTGCAGGCCAGTCGAGTGCGGTACGTGGCATATTACGTGACCAGCGCATCAGCATAATCAACAGTAAGTCGGCAGCACTGATATCTGCGCCCAATAAATAAGGGCCATTCATACTCAAATGCTGATCAAGTCTGTCCCAGACGTTTTCAATTTTTCTTTGTAAAGCCGCACGTACTTCCGGCGTATGTTCGGTCGTCTCTGTAGTCCCAAGGTCAGCGGGATAGAACCAGAAACGATAAGTTGCCGCCAGCGAATTGCTCAAAAATACGATCCATTGATACAGGGCGTCTCGCTCAGGCGTACCGACTGCCGGTGCCAGATGTGACTCAGGATGACGGTCCGCAAGCATCATCAGAATCGCGCCAGACTCCACCATCGCTTTGCCGTCAATCATCAACGTAGGTACCACACCCTGCGGATTTAATTTCAAATAGCTAGCATCGCGCTGACCACTGGAGGCGAAATCTACCAGACGCAATTCAAAAGGTGCTCCTATTTCTAACAGCGCTTGATGGACTACCATACTGGCAGTACCCGGGGAATAGAAAAGTGTGTACATCATGGTTCCTTAAAATAAAAAAATTGACGTATTCAATTACTAAACGTTTAGCCTTATCTTTGCAATATATCGATCAGCTGATGCAATCCTTCAGTGAGCACTTTGACTGAGCCTTGCATATCCCAATCATCATCGCCAATCTGTGCAATGTTAGAGATTGCCCGCAGCTCTAAAAACTTTTGTTGCTCTTGCAGGCAGACATGGAAAAAAGCTGCACCTTCCATATTTTCTATATCAATATTTTGCACATCAACAAAGGGCGCTAATGCCGCATTCAGCGACATACTTTTTGCCAGCCGGAAAGGTGAATTAAGCGGCAGATGTGGACAAGCCAAAGTATGGCGTCGCTCAAACGTCATCTCAATGGGTAAATGTGCCATGTGTACAAAACCAGTCTTAGTGAAGAATCCCAAATCACCTTCGACCTCTGTTTCTACCAACACCACATCATATTTTTTGAATGGCGCATGCGGATAAACCCCAGCGATTCCCGCGAGGATGATCAACTCCGGCTGAGATTGCTGAATTGCCTTCATCGTCGCAAGCGCGGTCGCAGTCAGACCTACGCCAGAAATCATCGTGGATACATCATCACGTTGAAACTGGCTTGCTTCTGTTTGGGTGGGGAAGAGGATGGTGATGTTCATGTTTAAATATCCAATGAGATGTCGGCTATAACTACTTTAAGGCTTACGCAAAATTATGCGGGTTTGTCGGCATTAAGGAATAGTTTTTTTCGATACAGCCGCAAACCAAATAGAAATAATTGTCCCAGTATTTTTTGTTGATGTTGCTATTAATCTTGTTGATGCGGTGGATTTAATTTGAATCTCCCCCTCCAGCGCAAATACACGTTCGCGCATGCCGACCAGGCCTATGCCTGCAGTGACTTCATCTTCAGAAAAACCTTTTCCATCGTCAGAAATTTGCAGATGCACCCTATTTTCTTGCACATTTAGTTGCAGTAAAACATGCGCCTCACTGGCTTCTGCATGTTTGATGATGTTGGATAAACCTTCCTGAATAATCCGATATGCCGACATCGCTGTCGCATTATCCAAATGAGAAAAATCACCCTTGGTCGTGCAGCTAAACGTGCATGTCGTATGGGTACTGTCGTAGCTGTTTACCATCTCTGTTACTGCGCCCTCAAGTCCCAGCACATCTAACACTTCTGGTCGCAGTCTACGTACTAAGGAGCGGCCATTATTATATAAAGTACGTGCAATTTGGTTGATGGAGAAGGCATGTTGTCTGATCTCATCGCTCTGGACAGTCGCCGGTATTTGCGCCACAAGATCGGCGATTCTTTGTGATTGCAGTCGTGCTGCGATGAGGGCAGCATTTAATTCATCATGTACTTCTAGCGCGATACTTTTACGTTCTTCTTCAACAATGGTGTGGACTTTTTGGATTAGCTTACGTTTCTCCGCGTTGGCTTTTAAGGCCTCGTTGCGCGAATTTTCTAACTCGTGCGTACGTTGGGTGACTTTGCTTTCTAGCTCATAAGTTGACTGCTGCAAGCTCATCGCCATTTCTTTAATGGATGCTTGCAGCTCGCCGATTTCGCCGCCACTTTTGACTTCCAGATCGACTGGGTAGCGACCCCTGCGAATATCACGACAGGCTTCAATAAAACTTTTAAATGATGTTGATAAGGTGCGCGATAAATGCACTGCCAGCAGGGCGCTGACCAGCAAGCCCAAGGCGGCTACGGCCAATTCCAGACCGAACCGATGTTGTTGTCTACGTTGTAAATCACTTGGTGATATGACGACATGGACATAGCCTGCAAGTTGTGCGCTGGCCCCCGAGTGGTCGCTATTGTTTACGCTATTCTGATTATTCTTTAACAGCGCGTTATCAATGCCAGAGATCACATTTACCCATAGCAAACGCTTTTCAATAGGCACATCAAAAGTGCGAAGCTCGGTTTGATTGTTATCGACTAGCTGACTGTTGAGCGTGCTACTGAGTTGGCTATTAAGTTGACTATTGAGTTGACTGTGGAGCAGGATTTTTTTGTTGGCATCTAAAATATCGATACTGACGATGCCGCGCTCTGATTCCACCAAACCGTCCAGCGATAAACGCAACTCTGATAGCTTGCCTGTTGCCAGTGCGTATTCACTACTCTCGGCCAGCACTTTGGCAACAATCTTGCCACGCTCCTCTACCTCTGCCGTTACCTCGTGCGAGTGCAGCCAGTAAGAATGCCAGACTAGCATGCAAAATAGATAGGTCACTGGCAACAAGGTAATCAACAATAATTGCTGGCGTATGCTCCAGTTATTCCAGGGACTTACACAAAACCGCCCCAGCCGCGTTACAGGCCCTAGCCGTAATTTTGTACTGTCGTCGTCGCGCCTTGCTGGAACAATTTTGTGTAAGTCCTTGCTCCAACTGCGAAATCTGTTCTGGAGTCTGCTAAGAAAGCCCGAAAAAACGCCTAGCATTGCGTACGTCCAAATTGAACTTGCATTTGAACAGGATTCAGATCTGGCATTGAAGACGAATTCATGCCTGAATTAAGCCATGCTTAAGCGCTAACTTGGTCATCTCTGCCTGGCGTTGCACACCTAATTTTTCTTTAATATTTTGGCTAGTGTTGCTGACGGTTTTGGTAGAGATATCTAACTTTTCCGCGATCTCTGCATTAGTTAATCCCTCTGCCAGCAAAGTAAAAATATCCAGTGAGCGGCTGTCCAGCATCGATTGTGGCGAGATATCACCCCTGACAGATAGATTTGCCAACCGCTCCGCAATTGACGGCAAAAAATACAATTCTCCGACATGCGCTTTGCGCACCGCTTGTCCTAATTATCTATTTTGACATTTAGTTTAAATATACTGCCAATAGTATATTTAAGTTGTCCATAGAGTTATTGGACAAGAAGGGGTATTTTAGATAAAAAGCAGGGAGTATATTGATAGTCCGTAAATTGTAACGATGTCATTTGGAGTAAATTTAACTGAATAAAGAAGAATCAGCTCGCTTATATTTCCCTGATCCATACTGAGTGACAGGGCTTTGATGCGATTATTCGGTGAAGAATTTTGCGCAAGCCCTTATAAAATAAATTCTGACGACATAAAAAATGCCCTTGCAATATCACAAGGGCATTTTTTATTGAGCAAACAGTTGATGTATTTCTTGAGTTACGCTAATTCCCTTTCAACTTCTTTTTAACCCAAGTTCACAGGTACAAATATCTTCGCGTCGCCTCGTTGTATCAGCAAAGCCAACTGCTTATTTTCTTTGGCGACCAGTGACTGAAGTTGCGTTACTGATTTTACGTTGGCACCGTTGACGGCAATAATCACATCACCAGCCTCGATCCCAGCGCGGGCGGCGGCACCGCCTACTTGCTCTACCACTAAACCAGATGGCAATCCTGCTTGCCGAATTTCATCGGAGGTTAATGGGCGAACCGCAACACCTAGCCTGCCTTTATTCTGGTTTCTTGGTGATGCACCCTCATTGATGGCGACATCTTTTGCGGTATCCAGCGTGGCTAATAGTTCGATCGCCTTGCCAGCGCGCCACACTTGTAGCGTCGCTTTATCGCCGGGTTTGCCAATGCCGACCAGTGCCGGTAAATCACCGGATCGCTTAATGATCTGATCGTTATATTTAAGGATCACATCACCAGGCTCTAGCCCGGCTCTGGCCGCTGCACTATCGGGTGCAATATTGGCGACCAGGGCACCATCTGGTTGTTTCAATTTAAAAGATTCAGCCAGAGTTTGGTTCAGCTCTTGTATCGTTACCCCTAATCGGGCGTGGACTACTTTGCCGCTCTTGACGATCTGGTTACTGACGTTTAAAGCAACCTCAATCGGGATCGCAAATGAGACGCCTTGATAGCCGCCAGTCTGGCTATAAATTTGTGAATTGATGCCAACTACATTACCGCTGGCATCAAACAAGGGGCCACCAGAATTGCCGGGATTGACTGCGACGTCGGTCTGGATAAATGGCACATAACCGTCGCCTGGCAATGAGCGACTTTTTGCGCTGACGATACCGGCAGTCGCGCTTTGCTCAAAACCGAAAGGGGAGCCGATGGCCAGAACATAGTCACCAACGCCAAGTTGTTTGGTATCGCCAAGGCTGACTACTGGTAAATTATTGGCGTCGATTTTTAGTACTGCGATATCGGTCGCTTTATCGCTGCCTAATACTTTGGCTTTGTATTCCCTACGATCACTTAATTTGACCGTGACCTCATCGGCGTCGTTGACGACATGCGCGTTGGTTAGAATTAAACCGTCTTTGCTTAAAATAAATCCTGAACCTTGTCCACGCACAGGGACGTCATGCGGTTGTATACGGCCTTGACCGTTAAAGCCTTGCATGCCAGGCAAACCACGGAAGAACTGAGAAAACGGATCACCCGATGCGCCGTCCGAATCTTCCATACTGGTTTTATGCATCGCTTCGGTATTAATACCCACAACGGCAGAGCCATAACGCTCAACAATGGCGCGATAATTGGGTGCAGTGATGGGGCCGATAGGCGCGGTGGCGTTTGTGCCTGACGGCGTATTTTGTAATGTACTTGCTGGAGATGAGGGTATCGCCGAGCCGGCGATTGTTGTCGGCGTATCGGCTTGTGCCGCATCCGTTTTTTTATGAAACCAGTCGGATGCATTCCAGTTGAATGCGTTCGCGGTGCCAACAGATAAGACGCCAGCGGCAACCAGTGCAATGGTAATTTCTTTAGCTTTCATGTTTGCTCCTATTCAGCAGGTCTGTACAAATCAGTGCAAGGAAATTGCCCTAAAAATGTGGGGACATTTGTAGAATAAGAGAACAAACTTAAATGAGACTTAAGATAGAATTGCATGTTCACATCGAATAACCGCCCCATAACTGTCAGACTTGCTGGTGCTTCATATATTGATCGTTGGTAAGTCACAGCAGTTCATTGATAAATTTTTTCAACAAGGGCGAATGTAGCCAAAGCTATCGGAGATTGCTTAATGCAACAGTTTGATCAGTATGCGGATGCGTACAATATAGTCCGTGCAAAAATTGCGTATCCCGAGGCGCTGTATCAGGATTTGATGATCCGGTGTGGCGGTGTTGACGCTGCGTTGGATATCGGGTGTGGAAATGGAGTTTCGACTATCAGGCTCGCACCTTACTTCAATTATGTTGAGGGAGTCGACATTGGCGCAAACCTAATTGAAAAAGCTAAATCTAACTATCCGGCAATCCGCTTTAGCGTATCTCCAGCAGAGGAGTACTCCTCTCAAAAGAAGTTTGATCTAATTACCAGCGCAACTTCGTTTTACTGGATGGATCGAGATATTGTTTTACAAAGAATCAAGTTACTTCTAAAAAGTAGAGGAGTCTTCTGCGCGTATAAATATGATTTCCCAGTTGCATATGGTTCTCTTCGTGATCTGATAGAAAAGGAGCTCGTCACGAAATGGAGCCAATACCGTGATGTCCGCCTGATAAGTTACGATGACACACTAGAACGCATTGATTCGTCGGGAGGATTTGCTTCAGCGGAACGTCATATATTGTCAAACATCCTAGAACTGACGCCATTGGAGGTTGGGCTATTCTTTTTGTCCACCAGTTATGTGACACGATATATCGATCAAGAAGGTGGAAGCGCTTACGCTGAGGAGTTCTTGGCAAAGATTCAAAATACAGAAACTAAAGACACTATCAAAATCAATTTTGACATCCACACTTTTATCGCCAGCAGTCAATGAATATTACGTATTAGGTATTTAGCCAAAAAATAGCTATGCCTGTCTCGCTGGATCAAACTGTTGAAAAGCGTATCGGGGGAATCACCGAAAAGCTTTTCCTAACACCAAGTAACCATCGCTGCAGCTAGAACTAATTTAGGCTAACTTGAAAAATGATTCTGATTTTCAGGCCACCTAAAGCTGAACTTTCTAGCGTAATCTGGGCACCATATTGGTCTGTAATATTCTTCACGATCGACAATCCCAAGCCGCTGCCCGTTTGTTGGCTTGGGTGATTATTCAGACGATAAAACCGGCTGAAAACCTGCTCACGATCAGATGGTGCGATCCCGGGGCCAGAATCTTCTACCAATAACTCAACTTGCTGTCCGTGATCAATCACGCTGGTGTGTACTTGCCCGCCGTTCGGCGTGTAGCGGATGGCGTTGTCGATCAGGTTGCGGATCAGGATGCTTAAACGTGCGGCATCCACAGGGATCAACAATTGTTCTGGTGCAGCGAGCTCAAGCTGTAATTCCCGCGATTGCGCAATCGGGAAAAGATCGACTATTGTCTGCCGCGTCAGCTCTGCGATATTGGTCGATGGCGCGTTGGCTTGCAATTGGATTTGCGTATCTGCCGGGTCGGTTTGTGCTGCAATCAATAGTTGTTCTATTAAATGACTAGAGCGATCTACCCCTTGGTTGAGTTGATCCAAGGCTTGCTTTTTTGCGGCGTCATCCGGCGCATTGCCTAATAATTGTAATTGCAGTTTGAGTGCCGTCAGTGGTGAGCGCAGCTCATGTGCTGCATCCGCTACAAATGCGCGCTGGCTAGAGAACGCTTGCTTCAATCTTGCCAGTAGTGAGTTAAGAGCTACGATCAACGGTATGACTTCGCTCGGTAATCCGGTCTCCGCGACTTGTTCCAGACTTCGGGCATCGCGTTGTTCTACCTCCTTAGCCACTCGCTGCAAGGGTAATAAAGAATTTCCTACGGTCCACCAGATTAATAGCGCCATCAGCGGCACAAATGCCAGTAGCGGCGTCAGGCTGCGCAGTGCTGCTGTTGCGGCGAGGTCGGTGCGCAGATCCAGCGGTTGTGCGACTTGAATAATCCTGTCTCTGGTAGCAATGCTAAATACCCGCCAGCGTTTTGGATAGGTGTTCAAACTTATATTGGGCGGCACATCCACGTCGGTAAAGCCCAATGTTGCGCGATCAAATAAAGGTGCGCCCGGTACCGATAAATACAGCATGCTGCCATTGCTATTCCAGATTTGTATCACGACATCTAAAGCGTCCCCTTGCTGGTAATACGACGGGTCGGCAACAACGCCCTGGTCACGTAACGATAAAGCAATCTGACGCAACTGGTAATCCAGCAAATCTTCATTTTCTTTTAGTGTGTGCCGATAAGTGATAAAACCTATTAGCAATGCTGTGAGTATGGCTGCAGCGATCAAAAAGACCGATAATTTTGCGCGTATTGAAGTAATTTTCATCGAGAAACTGTGCGTTGTTGTTACGTCGTAGGAGTTGATGTTGTAGTTGATGTCGGCTTAGGAATAAAGTAACCAACCCCACGTACATTCTGAATAAAGCTGGTGCCGAGTTTGCGCCGTACCGAGTGGATATACACTTCGACCGTATTACTTTCAACCTCCTCACCCCAGCCGTACATGCGCTCCTCTAATTGCGCACGAGACAAAATCGCACCAGGTCGCAGCAACAAAGCCTCGATCATTGCGTATTCACGGGCGGACAAAGGTACCGTTACATCATGACGTTTGACCTCGTGTGTCGTAGGATTAATCATCACATCGCCGATCTGGATCGCAGGCTCAGTTTGCCCAGAGCTGCGCCGCAGGGCAGAACGCAGACGCGCTGCCAGTTCTTCAATCGCAAACGGCTTGATCACATAATCATCAGCGCCCGCATCCAATCCCTTAATCCTGTCTTCTAATCCGTCGCGCGCAGTGATAATGATGACCGGTATACTCACCTTGCGAAGACGTAGACTACGCACCACATCAATCCCGTCTTTGCCTGGCAAGCCTAAATCTAGCAACACCAGATCAAAATGCTCAGTCTGTAAAACAGAATCCGCCAAGCCACCGTCCCGTACCCAATCAACGACGTACTCAAGCTGACGCAAAGAGGTTCTGATCGCCTCGCCTATCATCTGATCATCTTCTACCAATAAAATCCGCATTTATTTCACTCCGCTGATGGGGGTAATAACATTGATTTTAATATACTCCCTATTATTTTAAATAAATATGGCTTATCGTCTAATTAATATATGGTCTGATTTTATATACACATAGGGGTATATATTTCGTTTCATATAAACGGATAGATTACTCGTCATCAACTTATCGTCATATCTCTGTTAACTTACCGCATTTTTTCATTCATATAGCGATGATTGATGAACTCATGATTTAAACTATGTGAGGTTATTTTTACGTACTTTAGTCAGACTACTAATATTTACCTAACTTTACTAATTATCCAAAGCACTTTTCAAGTAATCAGGTAATATCTGTAGCTGACTACAAAGTCAGTAATATTGTTGCCAAACTATTCGCGTATTCGGGAGTGTGGAAATTGAAAAAAACAAGGATCTGCAAGCAAGTTTCTCTGCAATCATTGGCTCGTGGCGCTGGCGGAACCATCGCTCTCAGCCTACTCATCAGCGGATGCGCAGTTGGCCCTAACTTTACTGCGCCAGCAGCACCGGTCAAATCAGAGAATTATTCTTATACGCCATCGCCCACAGCGAGCCAGACCGAGGCATCGGCAGGTAATGCAGGGACGTCACAAACCTTGGTGAGCGGGCAGGATATTCCAGCAGCCTGGTGGCAAGTATTCCGCTCTGAAGCACTAGACAAATTAATCCGCGACGCTTTAACAAAGAGTCCAACGCTGGCATCTGCCCAGGCCGCGCTGCGACAAGCGCAGGAGAACTACAACGCTCAGTATGGATCAAGCCAATTTCCTACCGTGACTGGCAGCCTCAATGGCGAGCGCGAGCATGCTTCTGCAGTGTCAACCGGCATTCCGGGCGGAACCATCTTCAATTTATACAATGCTTCCGTCAACGTCTCGTACACCGTGGATGTATTTGGTGCCAACAAGCGGGGACTGGAAAGCCTGCAAGCCGGTATTGATTATCAGCGTTATGAGGTTGAGGCAGCGTATCTGACACTGACATCCAATCTGGTGACCACCGCGATACGGGAAGCGTCTTATCGGGCGCAATTAAAAGCCACACAAGAAATACTCGATGCCCAGTCCAGACAGCTAGAAGTGATTGAGCAGCAATTCAAAGTCGGTGCTATCGCCAAAGCGTCTTTTTTATCTCAGCGTAATCTGGTTGCTCAGACCCGTGCCAGTTTACCTGGCCTGCAAAAATCCTTAGAGCAAACGCGTAATCAATTGGCGGTGTACGCCGGGCGTTTACCTAGTGATCCTGGTTTGCCAGAATTCAATCTGGACGCATTGCAATTGCCGCAAGAATTACCGGTATCTATCCCCTCCGCATTGGTGCGCCAACGTCCAGATATTCGCGCTGCTGAAAGCTTATTACATCAAGCCAGCGCCCAAATCGGTGTTGCAACGGCTAATCAGTACCCACAATTTTCTCTCACTGGTAGTTATGGTTTTGCATCGACTAAAACCAATAATCTGTTCAGCGAAAATATGAGTTTCTGGAGTCTGGCTGGCGGTCTGACGGCACCGATTTTTAATGCCGGCTCCCTATCAGCTAAGCGGCGTGCCGCAGTGGCATCTTACGACCAGGCGGCAGCACAATATCGGTCTACGGTGTTATCGGCTTTCCAAAATGTGGCGGATAGTTTGCGCGCTTTAGAGTTCGATGCGCAAACTTTAAAGCAGCAAGCAGATGTTGAATCCATCGCCAAAGAAACCTTGGACTTGACGACCAAACAGTACAAATTGGGTAGCGTTAGTTCTCTGACCTTGCTCGATGCCAAGCGCACTTATCAAACAGCGCGTGTCAGTCTGATTCAGGCACAGGCAAACCGGTATGCGGATACGGCGGCGTTATTCCAGTCCATGGGTGGTGGATGGTGGAACCGTCCGGCGTTGACGGATATTTCCAACGCTAACAGTTCCGCTATTACCGATAACAAAGCCGCAAGCGCAGAATAAATCTTGTTGGCTCTTGCATTTTCTTCAGATTGTTTGAGTCATATTTACAATCGTATTTGTGACTGATTTAAGTATATTAAAGGGGAAGTATTCATGACAAAGCGTATGTTTATCATGCTCGGCTGCGTGGTGTTGTTGATCGTTGGCCTGGCGTTCGGCAAGTATCTACAAATTAAACAATTAATCGCCAGTGCGCCCAAGCCTGGCGCACAAACCGTTAGCACGATAAAAGCAGAAACCTTAGAGTGGCAGCCGCAGATTTCTTCCGTCGGCACAGTCACCGCTTATCGTGGTGTCGACGTCAGCTCCGAAATCGCTGGTCTGGTACGTGACGTCAAATTTAAGTCCGGTCAAAATGTAAAGCATAACGACATCTTGATACAGCTCAACGCGGATTCTGACATCGCACAACTACGCTCTTTGGAGGCATCAGCAGAATTATCTGCCACTGTTCTCAAGCGCGATCAGGCGCAATTGGCGGCAGAGGGTGTTAGTCAGGCACAAGTGGATTCCGATATGGCCGACTTAAAAAGCAAACGCGCTTTGGTCGCCCAACAAGCCGCTAACGTCGAGAAAAAAACTATTCGCGCACCATTCGCAGGTCGCCTAGGGATCAGCACCGTGAATCCGGGTCAGTTCGTGAATCCTGGCGACAAATTAGTCAGCTTGCAGACGATTGATCCTATTTTTGTGGACTTTTTTGTGCCGCAAAAACAAATCGCTTCGCTGAAAATTGGGCAAAGTCTTAAGCTCCTCAATGATGCTTTTCCTGGTCAGGATTTTCAGGGACAAATCTCCTCGATCAATCCAAAAATCGATGTCGCAACTCGCAATGTTCAGGTAGAAGCGACTCTCAACAATCAGAAGCAACTACTGTTGCCAGGTATGTTTGGAAACGTAGCCATTGATGTCGGCGATAAAAATAAATTTATCACGTTGCCGCAAACAGCGATTACTTACAATCCTTATGGCTCCACAGTATTTGTGATTAAAGACAGCGACAAGAAAGATGAAAAAGGCGAAATCGCTAAAGTTGCACAACAAGTATTTGTGACCACTGGTGCTACCCGTGGTGATCAGGTCGCAGTACTAAAAGGGATAGAAGTCGGACAAATGGTTGTCACCAGCGGACAGCTTAAATTGAAGAACGGCACGCCAGTGCTGATCGATAATTCCGTCCAGCCAAAAAATAGTCCTAATCCAACTCCGCAAGAACACTAAAAGGAGCCAAGATGAAATTTACCGACATTTTTATCAAGCGTCCGGTACTCGCCATCGTAGTGAGTTTGTTGATTGTCGTACTCGGTATGCGGTCGTTATTTAGCTTGCCGGTCAATCAATATCCTCATACTCAGAATGCCGTCGTCACGATCTCGACGACCTACTTTGGTGCAGACGCACAAACCATCGCTGGCTTTATCACGCAGCCACTAGAGTCCGCTATTGCGCAGGCGCAGGGGATTGATTATTTGTCCTCCTCCAGCTCCAGCGGCGTATCGACGATTACAGCAACCTTGCGTCTTAACTACGATGCAAACCGGGCCTTGACCGAAATCAGCACGCAAGTCAACTCGGTTAAAAACCAGTTACCTGCACAAGCGCAGCAACCAGTCTTGACGGTGCAAACTGGTCAGACCACCGATGCGATGTACATGGGTTTTTATAGCGATACCTTGCCAACCAATAACGTGACGGATTTTTTGATCCGCGTTGTTAAGCCAAAGTTAGATTCGATTGAGGGCGTCCAAACAGCCGAGCTGTTAGGCGCCCGTCAATTTGCTCTGCGTGCGTGGCTGGATGCACAAAAAATGGCGGCATTCGGCGTCACCGCGGCTGATGTCAGTACTGCCTTAGCCTCCAATAATTATCTGACGGCATTGGGTGCATCCAAAGGTCAGATGGTGACCGTACCTTTAACTGCTGGTACGGACTTGCACTCGGTTGAAGAATTTAAAAAGCTGGCGATCAAGCAAAATAACGGTGCGATTGTTCGGCTAGAAGATGTTGCTACCGTCACTCTGGGATCAGAAAATTACGACTTTAACGTGGCGTTTAGTGGTGTACGTTCGGTGTTCATCGGTATCAAAGTAGCGCCAGAAGCAAACATCCTTGATGTGGCAAAACGCGTTCGCACGGCTTTTCCCGGGATTCAATCGCAATTGCCATCTGGTCTGACCGGACAAATCGTATATGACTCCACCGAGTTCATTAACACCTCGATCGAAGAAGTCGTCAAAACATTGTTAGAAGCGCTGTTAATTGTGACAGTAGTGATCTACTTGTTCCTCGGTAGTTTCCGCGCGGTGATGGTGCCTGTGATTGCGATGCCGCTGTCACTGATTGGTACTTTCTTCGTGATGCTCATGTTTGGCTATTCCATCAATTTGCTGACCTTACTCGCGCTGGTGCTGGCGATTGGTCTGGTGGTCGATGACGCGATTATCGTGGTCGAGAATGTCGACCGGCATATGAAAGAAGGTAAGTCCATCATGGACTCGTCGCTATTAGCGGCGCGCGAATTGGCCTCGCCGATTTTGGCGATGACTGTGGTGCTGATTGCGGTCTATGTGCCTATTGGTTTTCAGGGAGGATTAACCGGTGCTTTGTTTACGGAGTTTGCCTTTACTCTGGCTGGTGCGGTTGCCATGTCTGGTATCGTCGCCTTGACGCTGTCACCGATGATGTGTTCGCGCTTCTTTAAGATGGAACAAACCAATGGCCGTTTCGCCAAATACATTGACCACACCTTTGAAAAAGTACGTGGCCGATATTTACGTATTTTGCATAGCTTGTTAAATACCTGGCCTGTGCTGATTGTGATGAGTGTGATTCTGATTTTATGCTTGGGGCTTATGTTTAAGATGTCGCAGTCTGAACTGGCGCCAGAAGAAGATCAGGGCATCGTCTTGTCACAAGTCGTCGGTGCCCCAACGGCCACATCGGATCAGATGCAAACTTACGCCGATCAGGTATTTAAAGTGGCGCATGACATGCCGGAATACAAACAGATGTTCCAGATCACTGGCGTGCCAACGACCAATGCCGGTATTGGCGGTGTTTTGCTCAAGGACTGGAGTGAACGCGGTCGTAGCGCTAAGCAAATCCAGCAAGATTTGCAAGCAAAGTGGAACAAGATTGCTGGCGCCAGAATCGCGGCTTTCCAATTCCCGGCATTGCCTGGTTCTTCTGGTTTGCCGATTCAGTTTTTGATCACGACGACCGAGCCTTTTGAAAACTTAAATTCAGTTGCTCAACAAGTCATGGATAAAGCGCGTACCTCGGGCAAGTTTTATTTTATGGATGTGGATTTAAAACTGGATAAACCACAAGCCACTCTGGAAGTGGATCGTGACAAAATTACTGCGCTAGGGATGACGCAGCAAGACGTGGGACAAGCTTTGGGCGCGGCCTTAGGTGGTGGTTATGTAAATTACTTCTCCATCGCTGGTCGCTCGTACAAAGTGATACCGCAAGTACAGCAGACAGATCGTTTAAATCCAGAGAATTTGCTTGATTTTTATATCCGCACACCAACCGGTAGCATGATCCCAGCAAGTACGGTGGCACATATCACCACCAGCGTAGTGCCAGAGGCGATTAACCGGTTTCAGCAACTGAATTCGGCAACTATTTCTGGTGTAGCAGGCGTATCGCAAGATGAGGCATTGACTTATCTGAGTGGCTTGGTCAAGGAGATCGCGCCAGCTGGCTACACCGTAGATTATGCTGGCCAGTCACGTCAGTTCAAGAGCGAATCAGGCGGCTTTCTGGTGACGATGGCGTTTGCGGTGATTATCGTTTTCCTCGCATTAGCGGCGCAGTTTGAAAGCTTCCGCGATCCAATCGTGATTTTGATTTCGGTGCCATTGGCTTTATTCGGCGCGATGATTTTCATCTTCTGGGGCTTCTCTTCGGTCAATATTTATACTCAGGTTGGTTTGGTGACCTTAATGGGATTGATTAGTAAGCACGGTATTTTGATTGTCGAATTTGCGAATCAGTTACGCAAAAAAGGCTTGAGCAAACGTGACGCGATTGAAGAAGCCGCTGGCGAACGTCTGCGCCCGATTCTGATGACTACCGCAGCGATGGTGTTCGGCGTATTACCTCTGGTAATCGCGTCCGGCGCAGGCGCAGCAGGTCGTCATGCGATGGGTCTGGTGATTTTTACTGGACTGTCCATCGGTACACTGTTCACTTTGTTTGTGGTTCCAGCGATGTATTTAGCGATCTCAGGTAAGCATGTAGCAGAGGCACCTGCGGAGCCAGTCGATTCTACTGATAATCAAGTACCTAAATTGGTATAACTCTAGAGTAGATTTGATCGTTTTATCCTGTACCTGAGCAGTGAAGCTGGCACGGGGAAAACTAAATAAAACGAAATTGAAGCAACGTTAATGCGAAGTTAATGCGAAGCCCACCTTTTAATCAGGGTGGGTTTTTTCTTGCAACGCTTACATGTCGGTGTACTCAGCTTATTTAAGCTAATCAAATTTAATTTAAAGCGGATGCTCAATTGAAAATCGGTTTACAAACATGGGGTAGTGAAGGCGATGTTCAGCCATTTATCGCATTGGCGGCAGGCTTAGTGCAGGCTGGGCATGTTGTGACTTTGTTGGTGACTGATAATGAGGGGCGGGATTACAGCAAGTACTCTGAGCAGTTCGGATTTACGCTAATCAATGTTCTCAATACTGAGGAAATGTCGCCAGAAGTGATGGAGCAACTTTGGCGAAAAATGATTGGTACGCGTAATCTGATCACGCAGACCGAGATGATCCTGAGCTTTGGATTTGATCCGGTGATGGAGCAGATGTTTGCTGCTGCAAAAGAGCTATGTGCCAACAATGATCTAGTGGTGGGACATTTTTTCCTGCACCCCCTACGCGCCGCTGCGGAGAAATCTGCAACCCCGATTGTGACGATCAATCTTGTCCATAGTTTGCAGCCATCGGCGTTTTTGTGCCCGGGAGGATTCCCTGACTTTGGGTCTTGGAGTTATCCCTTCGCATGGAAAATAGTGCGCGTTATTTTGAATCATATTTTTTTGCCGCGGGTCAATGCGCTCAGGCTGAGAGAACACCTGATTCCCAATACCGATGTCATCCAGCAAAGCTGGGTATCTGACCGATTGAATCTGATTGCGGTCAGCCCCAGTATTTTTCAGGTGCCACTGGATTGGAATGGCACACATAGCGTTTGCGGTTTTCTTAATTTACCAAAAGGCTTGCCACAAGCAAACGCTCCGCCGGGGTTGGAGGAATTTATTGCTGCTGGAAACCCGCCCGTTTATTTCTGCTTTGGCAGCATGATGATTCATCATTTGAATTACATCCAGCAGACCGTAGCGCTTTGGAATGAGGCGGTTAAGCGTGTCGGTTGCCGCGCTATATACCAACTGCCTTGGGACGATTTGTCGGTGTTTGATTGCAATGAAAATGTCTTTAAGGTACAGCGCTCTACTCATCAAACTATCTTCCCACGCTGCGCTTTGATCGTCCATCACGGTGGCTCTGGTACCACTCAGGCCAGCCTGCGCGCAGGGCGACCATCGGTGGTGGTTGCTCATATCGCCGATCAATTTTTTTGGGGCGCAGAGCTACAACGACTGGGTGTCGCCGGACCAAAGTTGATCCGTAAGCGACTTTCTGCAAAGCGTCTGGCAGCCTCGATCGCCAAGGTATTGGCATCGCCAGACATGGCAAACCGCGCAGCGGCAATTGCGCAGGCAATGGCGCAGGAGAATGGTGTGGAAGTGGCCGTTAAATTGCTGGAGGCTTGTATCCGCCGAACATCTTCTCAAGGTGGTTTAGACACTGAATCTTAGGCGCATAATTTGAGGCGAAAAAAATATACTCCCTATCTGTATATGTAGGTTGTCCATACAATTATTGGTCAATAGGGCATATTTATAAATATTTATTGGGAGTATATGTTTATTTCCTTAGATATTTGTAATCGTCCAACACGATTTATATCGCCATATCTTTACTCAAAAGAATCATCGAGCGCGTATTTTTTGCGAATCGCCATGTACAATCTTTCGGGTACCTACCTCGCTTAATTTGTTCACATATTTGGATCATTAATTCAGATCACCGACAGGAACTACCTTGCTTAATTTCATGAACCCCAAAACATCGCCAGACAAGTTAGCCAAACTCGTCGCTGCGGCGACTGTGCTTGGTATGCTCTATTTTGGCAGAGAGTTTCTGATCCCGATTACCTTAGCTGTGATTTTAAGTTTGTTGATTGCGCCTCTTATCCGGCGTATGCGACACATTGGTTTTGGGCATGCTGCGTCGGTGATTGTATCGGTCGTCACGCTCACGCTGGCGCTGAGTACTTTGTGTATTTTGATTGGCGTGCAGGTGATACAAATGGGTGCCAGCCTGCCAAAATATGAAGAGACCATCCGTGGCAAACTCCGCGCACTGGATCAGTTAACGCTGGGCAAACTGAACGCACTGACCGGACAGGCAGATCGAGTGATGGATGGCTTATCGGACTATTCAAAACCAGTTAGCAGCGCGCCAGAGAGTTTGGCTCCGGCAGAGACCCCGACTAAGGTCGCTAGTAATCCTAAGCATAGCGGCAATCGGGCTGCAAACAGCACCGCAGGTGGTTCCGCCAATACTGCAGCAAGCGCCGTGGCTAGTAGTGCAGTCAGTACTGGGCTGAATGCTGGAACAAATGCGGGAGAAACGATTACCGCCAGTAAGAGCATTGCGCCGATACCGGTCGAAGTCCGCCCGGCACCCTTGAAGCCCTTCCAGCTAATAGAAAAAATATTTAACTCGATATGGGGGCCAATCGAAACTACCGGTATTGTCTTTGTTGTCCTGATATTCGTCTTACTTGAGCACGAAGCCCTGCGGGATCGTTTTATCCGGCTCATCGGCAAGCATGATTTACGCGAGACCACCATTGCAGTCAATGATGCTGGCGAACGGCTTTCTCGTTTTTTCTTATCCCAGTTTGGGGTGAATATTGCGGTGGGTTTGCTGATCTGGTTAGGGCTGAGCGTCATCGGGCTTTCGCAAGCCCTGCTATGGGGTGCGATGGCCGCTATTTTACGGTTTATTCCGTATGTCGGCGTCTGGATTGCTGCGGTGTGTGCGACCTTGCTGGCCGCTGCAATCGCGCCAGGATGGTCGCTGGCGCTGATGACGATCAGTCTGTTCTTTGTGGTGGAGCTGGTGATTTCCCAATTGATAGAGCCGCATCTGTACGGACACACCACCGGATTATCGCCATTGTCTGTCGTGATCGCGGCGATTTTCTGGAGTTGGTTATGGGGTCCGGTAGGTTTAATGTTATCCACGCCGCTGACGCTTTGTATGGTGGTTGCCGGGCGCTATATCAGCTCGCTGAATTTTTTAGAAGTATTGTTGGGCGAGATACCAGCACTCACCATGCCAGAGAATTTTTACCAGCGCGCCTTAGCGGGTGATGCACAAGAAATCATCGCCAACGCCCGTCGCTTTTTAAAGCGCAAATCGTTTAGCGCCTACTGCGACACGGTGTTAGGCCCAGCCTTGCATCTAGCAAAAATGGATTTTACTGACAGAGCGATTACTAAGGTCGAGCAAGTCAAAGTCAGTAACGCCATTGTGTCTGTGATCCAGGAGTTGGGAGAGAACCGAAAATGGTGGAAGCATTATTCCCGTATCTCCTTATTGGAAGGAATGACGTTAGGGCGGCAATTACGTAGTCAACGCGAACGGATGATCGGGCAGTGGCAAGGGCCGATCAATGCGCCCGCCGGATCGATCTTGCTGAGCATAGGATTAAGCAATACCGATGTACTGGCGGCAGAAATATTGGTCAGAGTTCTGCGTGCGCAGCATATTGATGCACGTCATTTCTCTATTGAGGAATTTGAATTGCCGCCGCCACCGGATTCCACCCCGGACATCATTTCTATGGTCTGTTTCGTCAGCACTGATCCGGTCAAAGGCCATCAACATCTGGAATCCGCCGCCACTAAATTACGCAGTCAACTTCCCCACGTAAAAATCGTAGCGGTCTTGCTAGCCAATCCGTTTGATGAAACCGAAGGTGTCTTGGAGCAAGTTGCCGGTGCAGATCAGATCGTCAGGTCTTACCAGGAAACGCTGCAAACTTGTCTTGAGGTGATGCC
>JANXTO010000094.1 GCA_025352365.1 Undibacterium sp.
AAGTGGTTTGTCCTCGTTGACACCAAATACGCCGCAAAAACTGCTGGTGCGGGTCAATCCGTCCAAGCAAGCTGCAGCACCTGTCGCACCCACTGCGCCAACGGGGCCAAATGTGCAAGAAAGTCTGGGCGGTAAGGTCACGCAAAACCGGACTTATCCCGACATGTTGAAATCCCCTGCCGACGCCGATATGCTGGATTGGCAATTGCAAAGCCAGCTCGCGATCGTCACGACCAAAGGCGAGTTACAGCGCATCGGTGTCGCCACGACCTTGCTGGCCGCTCAACCATCCCCTGATGGTAAATACATTTTGGCGACGCAATTGCGCCGACCGTATTCCAACATGCTGCCGATTTCCCGCTTTCCACAATTAGTAGAGATGTGGGACATGCACGGTAAGAAGTTAAAAACCATGACCGAGCGTCCATTGCGTGACCGTCTACCGCCGGGGAATGATGCAGTAGCAACCGGACCCCGCAATTATGGCTGGCGTAGTGATCAACCAGCGACCTTATATTGGGCAGAAGCGCAGGATGAAGGTGATCCGAATAAAGAGGCTGCGGTACGTGATACGCTGTTTCAGCAAGCGGCACCATTCGATCATGCACATGTTGAAAGCGCTCCGCAAAAATTGCAAGATCTGGCGACACGTTTTGCCGATGTGGAATGGGGGCGTGATGATCTGGCGCTGGTGACCGAATATTGGTGGAAGACGCGCGACGTACGCGTCTGGCGCATCCAGCCAGGACAGGCAGAACAAACCAAACCTGAGGCGATCTTCTCGTACAAATCCGAAGACCGTTATGCCGATCCCGGCAGCCCGTCTAAACGCATTAACGATTTTGGCCGCTCGGTCTTACGCACTGCAGTTGATGGCAACACTCTATTCTTGCTGGGTACCGGGGCAAGCCCTGAAGGCGATCGTCCCTTCCTCGATACCTTTGATTTAACGACGAAGAAAACCACTCGCTTATGGCGCTCTGCCGCACCGTTTTATGAACAAGTGCTGACCGTATTAGATGACGCTGGCAAACATCTAATTACTAGCCGCGAAAGCGCCGACGAGCGGCCAAATTTTTATCTGCGCGATCTGAGTACGACTGCCGAACCACGCGCATTGACGCAGTTTTCGCACCCTACACCGCAATTTAAAGGGGTGCAAAAACAGCAGATCAACTACCAGCGTGCCGATGGCGTGGCATTGTCGGCAACGCTATATTTACCGCCTGGCTACGATCCTAAGCGCGATGGTCCAAGACCGATGCTGATGTGGGCATATCCGGAGGAATTTAAATCTGCGGCAGCAGCGGGACAGGTTAAGGATTCTCCTTACAAGTTCAACCGGATTAGCTATTGGGGGCCGCAGGTCATGCTGGCACGCGGCTATACCGTGCTTGATCATCCGGCGATGCCGATTGTCGGCGAAGGCAAACAAGAGCCGAATGATACCTATTTGCCGCAACTGAAAATGGATGCCGAAGCCGCGGTAGATGAAGTTGTACGTCTGGGTGTGGCAGATCGCAGCAAGATTGCAATTGGCGGCCATAGCTACGGTGCATTTATGACCGCGAATTTGCTGGCGCATACCCGACTGTTCCGCGCCGGGATTGCGCGTTCTGGTGCTTACAACCGTAGCCTGACGCCCTTCGGGTTCCAATCCGAAGACCGCAATTTCTGGGATGCGAAAGAGGTCTATCAGGCGATGGCACCATTTAATTTCGCAGACCAGATCAAAGACCCTATTCTGTTTATCCATGGCGAGCAGGACAATAATCCGGGTACATTCCCGATACAAAGTGAGCGCATGTATCAGGCATTGCAAGGTCTGGGCGCAGTGACTAAATTGGTGACGCTGCCAAACGAGAGCCACGCTTATCGTGCCCGCGAATCGATTTTGCACATGTTATATGAGCAGGACCAATGGCTGGATAAGTATGTGAAGAATGCCAAGTCCAATTAAGCCCACGCCCGGGAGCTACTAAAAATGCTTTAACCGAGATGCAGTTCCAGG
>JANXTO010000098.1 GCA_025352365.1 Undibacterium sp.
CAGCAAATTTGCAGTCGCGGCCGACACAGATCAAAAAATCATGAAATCCTATGATGCAATTCTCGTCATGAAACCTGAATACGCCAACCGCACTTCTTACGTGATTACGCCTAATAACAAGGTGATTTACTCATTCACGGATCTGGCTCCAGATAAGCATGTAACCAATACCTTAGAAGCGCTAAAAAAATGGAAGGCAGCGAACTAACTCGACATAGCTTAGACGTGCAAAAGACGCATCGTGAAAAAGATTACTTTGCGTCTTTTATGAATGACCTCTACCAGATAAATTTACTCTGAAATCTTAAGGCCGTTTATCACAAACTAAGATTAATCGGCTTGTTTTGGAAGGAGTATGATCGCAATCAAACTACCGTCGCGATGATTTTCTAAGCGCAACTGTCCGCCATGGGCTTGAACAATGCTATGGGCAATTCCAAGACCTAAACTCATACCGACTGCATTTTGTTGCCGACCATGTTTTAGGTGGATATAAGGCTCCAATAAATGGGTGAAGTCTTCTACCGCCATCGTCGCTAAGCGGGTCTCGCTCATCTCGTTCAATTTAATCGCATTTTTTTAATGCTGACAAAAAAACGTGTACCATCCAGTTCACGAAATAACTGTATCGTCAAAGGTCGATAGTTGGACGGGAGACTTGCAACATATCGCATTGTGCTGACAGCGCTGCGAGCGACATGCTGAGAGGATGCTTTAGTTTCGATCTCAGACTCTTTACGTACCTGCGCCGTCCAGAATGCATTACCCACGAATTGCATCAGCATGACACCCGCCACCATTACTACCGTCAATTATCCCAATAAAGAATGCGAAAGAATTTTTTGCAGAATACGTTGCGATTGGGTCAATTCGGGCAATGTAGTCATCCCCGAGAATTCAACTTTGTTATGCATGAGCAGCGCTCACATCCGCCGAAAACACATAACCTGCACCGCGTACGGTGTTGATCAGCGCAGGTTACTTGCCGTCGTCATGCAAATGCCAGCGAAGGCGACTGATTTGCAGATCCAAAGACCGGTCCAAAGGATCTGCATCTCGTCTCTTCGTATTAGTAGTAAAAAATCTATGCTTCGACAGTGAATGTTCGCTGTCGTACAGAAAAGTAAAAGGATTTTGAACAAAATTTGAGTCAAATTTTCTTGCATGTCATTTGTAAAATAAATGGGACTGAAAGCTGTGTAGCTTAGAACTGACCCAAAATTGCCCCACTTGCTCCACCAAGGCGTAGCGAGGAAGGCAGTACTTCAGTACGACTGGCGCTGAGTCTTAAATGGGGGCTGTTTTTGTATAGGTCACCACCGAAATCTAATCGTAATTAATCTGAAATGGATCACGTAATTGGCAGACTTAGTTATCAATCGTCAGGAAGGACTATATTGTGTGCCAGGCGATTTTTACATCGATCCTTGGCGACCTGTTCCACGTGCAGTGATTACGCATGCACACTCTGATCACGCAAGAACAGGTAGCCAACATTATTTGGCGGCTGCACCCGGTGTCGGCGTGCTCAAATCGAGGTTGGGTGACATAAGTATTGAAGGACTGGCATATGGTGAACAGCGTGTTCATAACGGCGTCACACTATCTCTGCATCCTGCAGGACATGTATTAGGTTCATCGCAAGTCAGGATGGAGTACAAAGGCGAAGTCTGGGTTGCCTCGGGTGATTACAAGGTAGAAGCCGACGCCACCTGCGCTCCTTTTGAGTCTGTCGCTTGCGACACCTTTATTACCGAATCGACATTCGGTCTTCCTATCTATCGCTGGCAGGCACAGCAAAGTATTTTTGATGATATTAATCAGTGGTGGCGCAATAACGCAGCGCTTGGCAGAACAAGCGTACTGTATTCATATGCATTTGGTAAAGCCCAACGTATCTTGCACGGCCTTGATGCCAGCATAGGTAGCATCATTTGCCACGGTGCGGTAGAACCACTCAATCGTGCATATCGAGAAGCAGGCATACGCTTGCCGGCAACAAAAATGATTAGTGATGTTACTGATAAAAATGAGTTAAAACAAGCTATCGTAATTGCCCCACCCTCTGCTGGTAGCTCGCCGTGGATAAAGCGATTTGGCAATTTTAGTGATGCTTTTGCCAGCGGCTGGATGCAGTTGCGTGGTGCGCGACGTAGACGTGGTGTCGATCGTGGTTTTGTGTTGTCAGACCATGCGGACTGGCCAGGTCTGATGCAAGCAATCAGCGCAAGCGGCGCCTCACGGATTATCGTTACTCATGGTTCTATACCGGTAATGGTGCGTTATTTGCAGCAGCAAGGTTTGCAGGCGTCCGGCTTTGATACCGAATATGGCGATGAGGATGAAATCGCTACGCCGATGGTAAAAATTGAGCCACAAGCACAGCCAAATTCAGAAAAACCCGCAGAAGGCGGCAGCGACCATGCGTGAATTTGCTCGGCTTTTTGCGCAGCTTGATGAGACCACATCTACTAATCGCAAGTTAGATGCGCTAACAACCTACTTCAGCCAGTCACCACATCAAGATGCGGCATGGGCCGTGTATTTTTTAGCAGGTGGCAAACCGCGTCAGGCTGTACCCAGTAAATTATTGCGCCAGTGTGCGATGGATTACGCCCAGATTGAAGAATGGTTGTTTGAAGAGTGTTATCAGGCCGTTGGTGATTTATCAGAAACCATCGCTCATATCTTGCCACCAGCAGTGCGGCAAACCGACCTGGGACTGTCAACCTGGATGCTGGAAAAAATCGCCCCTTTACGTGGAGCAACACCAGAGGTGATCCGCAGCGCGCTGTTTTCTTTTTGGGATGAATTGACTACGCCAGAACGTTTTTTGCTGGGGAAATTAATTGGCGGTGGATTTCGGGTTGGCGTCTCAAAATTACTGGTGACACGTGCGTTGGGCGATGTGGCTAAAGTGGATAACAAGTTGATTGCACAAAGGCTCATGGGTTGGACAGATGGTCGCGTGACACCCACGGAGGAGGGTTACGCCAAATTGATCGCACCGCAATCAGATCAAGAGCATAGCCTACGTGGTGGTCAGCCTTATCCTTTCTTTCTGGCGCATCAGCTATCTGCGGCACCCGAATCACTAGGTGAGATCAGCCACTGGCAAGCAGAATGGAAATACGATGGCATCCGTGCGCAATTGCTACGTCGTAGCGATCAGGTACATCACCGGACGTATCTATGGTCACGTGGTGAAGACTTGATTACAGAGCGCTTTCCAGAGATTGCCGCCATCCCTTTGCCCGATGGAACCGCTATTGATGGTGAAATTTTGATCTGGACCGATGATCGGCCAGCTCCGTTCGCTGATTTGCAAAAACGCATAGGCCGTAAAAATCTCACGGCAAAATTATTGTCCGAGCTGCCAGCAGCGCTCATCGCGTATGATTTACTGGAACTGGATCAGGTAGACTTGCGTCATCTGCCGCAGAGTGAACGCCGCGCATTATTGGAAAAACTGGTCGCTGATATCAACAGCCCTACGTTGAAAATTTCTCCTGTTTTACAAAAGTCGACTTGGCCGGAACTGGCGCAATTACGTCAGAACTCGCGTGCTCTAGGTGTCGAAGGCATGATGCTAAAAGCCGTCAACGCGCAATATGGTGTAGGGCGCACCAAAGATGTAGGTATCTGGTGGAAATGGAAAATCGATCCCTACACGATCGATGCGGTGTTGATTTACGCGCAGAGCGGCCATGGTCGTCGTGCCTCGCTTTATACCGATTACACCTTTGCAGTCTGGGATGAAGATGCTGATGGTAAGCGCCTGTTAGTACCTTTTGCCAAGGCATATTCTGGTTTGACCGATGCAGAAATTGCCCAGGTCGATGCGGTCATACGTAAGACTACAATAGAAAAATTTGGTCCAGTGCGTAGTGTCACGCCGAGCATGGTATTTGAAATCGGCTTTGAAGGCATCTCGCTGTCTACCCGGCACAAAGCAGGTATTGCAGTGCGCTTTCCGCGCATCTTAAGGCGTCGCGAAGATAAGCAGATACAAGATGCCAATACCTTGAGTGATTTAAAAAATTTATTGGCAACGCATGAACTCAGCGCCTAAATCCTCCAAGTCAACTACAGTACCTAAGTTAGCTAACGACTGGTTTGCTGCGAAAGGATGGAAGACTTTCCTTTTCCAGCGACAAGTATGGGAAGCAGCGAAGACAGGCGAGTCTGGTATTTTGCATGCGAGTACAGGCTCGGGCAAAACCTATGCCGTTTGGTTTGCCGCACTCTTACGGGCGATGGATAAAAAGTCCGCTAAAAAAAATACTGTCGGATTAAGGGTGTTGTGGATCACGCCCATGCGCGCGTTGGCAGCCGACACCCTACTCGCTTTGCAAGAGCCACTCACTGATTTACTTCCACAATGGAGCATAGGCGTACGTACGGGTGACACTGGTTCTGCTGAGCGTGCCCGACAAGTCAAGGCACTGCCAACTACCCTGATCACCACGCCAGAAAGCCTCTCACTCCTGTTGAGCAAGAACGATGCTCAAGCACAGTTTGCTAATTTGGACATGATTATTGTCGATGAATGGCATGAACTCATGGGCAACAAGCGCGGGGTGCAGACTCAGCTTGCCATTGCCAGACTAAGAGTATGGAATCCACAATTACTGATCTGGGGTTTGTCGGCAACCCTAGGCAACTTGCAACAAGCACGTGACGCATTGCTTGGTGAGGGCAAGGGCTTGCTGGTACAAGGCCAAACCCAAAAGAAAATTCAAGTCGACACACTCATACCGGAAAATCCTTCACGCTTCCCTTGGGCCGGCCATCTGGGTCTGCAAATGTTACCAGCCGTGGTGGCAGAAATAGAACAACATCAAAGTACACTGGTATTTACCAATACTCGTTCACAAGCAGAAATCTGGTATCAACACCTGCTAGAGATGCGTCCCGATTGGGCTGGCGTGATCGCTCTACACCATGGCTCGCTAGACAAAGAAGTGCGCGACTGGGTTGAACTGGGGCTAAAAGCAGGACAACTAAAAGCCGTAGTTTGTACATCGAGTTTGGATTTGGGCGTGGATTTTTTGCCGGTAGAACGGGTATTACAAATCGGCAGCGCACGCGGTGTGGCCCGCCTGATGCAAAGAGCCGGGCGCAGCGGTCATGCACCAGGGCGAGTGTCGCGCGTGACGCTGGTACCTACTCACACACTAGAATTATTGGAAGCCGCAGGTGCCAAACAAGCAGTCGCTTTGCGGCAGATAGAGGCACGCCATGTACCAGATAAGCCGCTGGATGTATTGGTACAGCATGTGGTGACCGTAGCTCTGGGAGGTGGCTTTCGTTCCGAACTCCTGTATGAAGAAATCAAGAGTGCCTATTCATACCGCAACTTAAAGCCAGATGAGTGGCAATGGGTACTTAATTTTGTCACCCGTGGTGGCCAAAGTCTCACTGCTTATCCTGAATACCATAAAGTAGTCGCTGATGAAAACGGCATCTACCGCGTACCTGATCTTGCTATCGGGCGGCGACATCGCATGGGGATAGGCACTATCGTTTCAGAAGCATCGATCAACGTTAAGTTTATCAGTGGTTCACGCATAGGCACGATAGAAGAATCCTTTATCTCCCGACTGAAAAAGGGCGACCATTTCTTATTTGGTGGCAGAATATTGGAGTTTATCCGCGTCTATGAGATGACAGCCTATGTTAAGCGCGCCGTAGGCAACAAGGGAACCATACCTCGCTGGCAAGGCGGGAAAATGCCACTCTCATCAGAATTAGCACACGCTGCATTAGAACAGTTGGGAATCGCATCTAAGCTGAAATCTGGGTTGGTATCCGAGTCGGCATCTGACCAAATATTTAATAGTCCCGAATTGTCCGCATTAAAACCCTTGCTCGACATACAGCAACGCTGGTCTGCATTGCCAACGCCAGATACTCTATTGATCGAAACCATGCAAAGCCGCGAAGGCTTTCATTTATTTATGTACCCGTTTGAAGGTCGTGCAGTACATGCAGGCTTGGCGGCGCTGCTGGCATACCGAATGACCAAGCATCAGGCCAATACCTTTTCGATTGGTTTGAATGACTATGGGTTTGAGTTACTGACGCCGCAGTCGATGGACTGGCCGCATTTATTTAATGCAGGCATGGGGTGTGAGGTTGCACTGTTTAGCACGGACTCACTGTTAGAAGATGTGTTGTTAAGCCTGAACGCAACTGAGCTCTCCCAAAGACGGTTTCGCGAAATTGCCCGCATTGCCGGACTGGTGTTCCAGGGTTATCCCGGTCAGCCAAAATCCAATCGGCAGTTACAGGCATCATCGAGCCTGTTTTTTGAAGTATTCCGCAAACATGATGCCGACAATTTGCTACTCACCCAAGCCCAGCGCGAAGTCTTAGAGCAAGAATTGGAACTAACACGTCTCAGTGAAACCCTGCTGCAGTTACAGCAAAAGCAAATTGACTTCCATGAAATAGCCCGACCGACGCCGTTTGCGTTCCCGCTGATGGTCGAGCTGATTCGTGAAAAACTTAGTACTGAAAAGCTCGCAGACCGAATCGCACGGATGGTGCGCGAACTAGAAAAGGCAGCACAAGTATGAGTGCCCTGCAATGGCAAGTGGCTGGAGAAGTAGTCATGTTATTACCGCAAAAAGCAATCTACTGGCCGACGACATCAACGTTGATTATTGCCGACATCCATTTTGGTAAAGCCGGCACTTTCCGTCGCTTAGGTGTGCCTGTCCCGCATGGCACGACAGCACAAAATCTGCAACTGATAGATGAGCTGATTGCCCGCTATCCAAGCAAGCATCTGATCTTTCTTGGTGATTTTCTGCATGCAGCAGGTACATCGGCCAGCACGCTACAAAACTTGCTCATATGGCGGCAGTCGCATCACCAGATTGCCATGACACTTGTACGCGGCAACCATGACCTGCGTGCTGGTGATCCCCCTGCGATACTCAACATTCAAGTAGTTGACGAGCCATACCTGGTCAAGCCCTTCGCGTTTTGCCATTATCCTGATATCAATAGCGATCACTATGTAATAGCAGGCCACGTACATCCCGCATTTCGCTTATCTAGCGGACATGAAAAACTGCGCTTGCCTTGTTTTTTATTCGGTGCAAGCCGAGCAATTCTTCCCTCTTTTGGCGCTTTTACTGGCAGCTACAACATCACACCCGCCACTGGCGAGCATGTGTTTGTTGTAGCCGACGATAGCGTTATCAAAATCGCGGTGTGAGTGAGTGTCTGAATTTGTGAATTCTTGAGATAAGATTTTTGTAGGCAACTGCGAAATACAAAAAACGCAAAAAAGTCGTTTTTTATAAAATGCGGTAATAGATGGCAGAGATCCATCAGATAACAATAAAAAAGGCCGCATCATGCGGCCTTTCTAAATTTGCGGAAACCCGCGTAAATATTGGCGGAGAAGGAGGGATTCGAACCCCCGATACGTTTGCACGTACGCCTGATTTCGAGTCAGGTACATTCAACCACTCTGCCACTTCTCCGTTTTCACTTAACGTTATAGAGCTAAGTAAAAGTAGGATTATAGCAAACTTTATCTGGCTTTGATAGACATACGTCTGTTGTGCGTGCGTGTGAGTATTTTTTAAACGGGTGGAGTTACATCATCACTTTGATTTGGCTGATTGATATTACGCATATCAAGACTTGGCTTCTAAAGCCTTAGTTTCTAAAGTTTTAGAACAGTCACTTTTGGGTGGTGATGTTTTTGACATTGTGGGATTTAATTCTAGTAGCGCATTTTTTGCCTGCTCTAAGTCTTTGCTAAACTCGTTAAGATAGCGTGAACGCTCTTCGCTTTGCCATTCTTCGTCTGAGAAATTTTGTGCAGTATGCATTTTAGATACATAGGCGGGGCCGACGATGCGCGACATTAAGGCACGATCAGGGTCCGCATTTTCTTTCAGCAGATAAGCGTCGATATCTCTGAGGGTTAAGGGGAAGGTGGGCGATTGATCGCGCATCAGTTTGCCGAAGACGGTTAACTTAACCTCGGTTGCGCCCTGCGGCAAAAGATCGTTAAACGTGACGAGTGCATATGGCTTGCCTTTGGCATCATCGATGCGTCCGGTGACGACATAGCGCCCTGCCTCGCGCACGTCGGCTTTGAGATAAAAATTGAGTGAGCCCTGCTCGACTGCTTCGCGTACCGAACTTGCCCAGGTTGCGGGGACTTCTGGTGAGTAGATGACGTCGAAAAATAGTACTCCAGAACGATCACCAACATTGTATTTAAGCTCTAAACGAATGGTGCCATTGAACTGGGCTAAGCCTGTGGTAGCAGGCGTCAATACGCCAGAAAACATATTATCGCCAGCGACTGCGTCGCTATTATTACCATCGTCACTGAAGGCGACAGGGATTTGGGGCGCTTCTCGCGCGCCTTGAAATGTCAGTCCGCGTGCGATTGCACGCGTAACGAATAGTGGTAGAACATTGCCGTCCTCGTCCATCGCTTTTACGGTAAACATAACGCTCTCACGACTGGCTAAAAAAATTCGTGATTGCGTAGTCTCGATTTGGACATGAGTATCAGTCTGACCATTTTCTTTATGCATCGCACGTTTTTCTTGCACCGGTTGATTTGGGTAAACCTGATCAGGGTTTTCGGCGATGGGACGTGATCCTTGTGGGTATTTTGTGCTGTTGCGGTAGCTGCATAAAGTCTGATCGGCTAATTCGACTTGCTTGCTCAAAGCGACCAGACGTTGGTCGCGGTTGTTGTTTGACGCTAATAAAGAAGCACCGTCGGGACTGCCCGGCGTTTTTAAAAAATTTCTATTGGCTTGATTCGCTAATGTGGCTGCCATACTGGATTCTGTACCGCTAGAAAACCACCAGACCAAAGCGACTAGTATAAGAGCTAGTGATACAGCCAGGGCTTGCCAGTACCGACGCAACCAACCAGCTTGATTGGAAGATTGCGTCGAGTTTGAAGTCGCCCCTGACTTGCGTGAAGGGCTTACTTTTTTAGATCGCATCGTTTGATCGAATCTTCAGATAAGTTGACCTAAATTGTTAGCTTCGCATCGTGATCAAATTGCGTTACTGACCATATCCGCTCGTACCAGAGAGATGACGCCTTGCCAATTACTATTCGAGTAGTGGTTATATGCTTCGGCATCATCGCGGAACGATACTGAGTGATAACTCCACTTCACGCTACCGCCCTCGTTGGCCGCGGTGCCTAAGGTCAGGTCATTACAGAACCAGTCGCTCGGATTACAAAATGCGGCACCCGAGCTGCCTGATACCCCGCCTGAACTATGGTAGGCCACAGCCTCGTCGTCCTGACCCGGCAATATCGCGGAATAGACCGTCCCCTTGGCGCCTGCATACATGTAGAACCAGACATTGTGGGTATCGTTATGGTTGTACATGGCGCGTGCGGTAGTGGTCTTTAAATCCTTGACCAGAGGCTCGGACACTGCCCACGATCCGACATCGGATAATTCTGATCCGCCACCTGCTCCCGCCGCCGTTCGCACCCACTTGATGTTCCAGCCGACTTGCGTACCACTACCTGCATCACCACATTGGCCGGAGGCATTAGCGACGGCGTTTTTCTTGGTTCTGGCTGAGCCACCGTAGTTTGCTAAGGTGTAACCCATCATCAAATCGCCAGCGCTGTGGGTCGCCACGTAGCACCAGTTAGACCCAGTACAGAAGCAATCAAGTGCGTCGCGGATTTTGCCATTTTGAGAGGCAATGCTATTGTAGCCATCCCAGTTAACTGCTTTTTTATTGATGCCCGCAGCGGTCGCAGATGGCCCCCAATACGTGAAGCTGGTGTAGTCACCCACCACGCCGCCACCGCCGCGACCATTGACCCACAAGGTGTAATTGGTCGCACTGGCAATGCTGGACATTGCGCTGAGCGAGACAAACAAGAGTGCTGCAAAAATTCTAAATAATTTCGCCATTTAAATCCCCTCTAGTAAAAACATGGAAAAGTAAAACGCCTGAAAGCCATGATGCAGAAACGGGAACAAATTAATCAGCGAAGTCGAAGAACCTTGCATCGAACGCTAGCTGATCGGAGCGGAGTATCTGAATAGCAGCACCATATTGTCAATTTGCAACGCAACAAAATTAGGCGCTAAAAAACCACGGTTTTTTAGCCTGCCACATAGTAGAAATAGAATAGAAAAAGACATGCCAAAACAATATTAGTGGAAAAACTCTAATATTTAAAATGGCACAAAAATGCAGTTACAAAAGGATGAGCCGCGGCAGGGTTATGATGCCGCACGATCAGTGACAAAGACAAATTAAAAATCGTTTATTCAATAAAAAGGCGGCTGGGATGATTGGTCACCCCAGCCGCTTTTTAAAACCAAAAAGCTTATTTTGCTGCAGGCAACAAAGCCTCTATACCACCCATATACGGACGTAAGACTTCAGGAATAAGTACGCTGCCATCGGCTTGCTGATAATTTTCCAGCACCGCTACCAGCGTGCGTCCAACCGCCAAAGCTGAGCCATTTAAGGTATGTACCAGTTCTGGTTTGCCTTGTGTATTACGGAAACGTGCTTGCATACGACGCGCCTGGAATGCACCCATGTTGGAAATTGAAGATATCTCACGATAGGTATTTTGCGCTGGCAACCAGACTTCTAAATCATAAGTCTTAGTTGAGCCAAAGCCCATATCGCCGGTACACAAACTCATGACACGGTATGGCAAGCCCAGCTTTTTCAAAATCGCTTCCGCATGACTGACCATTTCTTCCAATGTGTCGGAGGATTTTTCTGGATGTGCAATCTGCACTAACTCCACTTTATCAAACTGATGCTGGCGTATCATGCCGCGGGTATCCCGACCGGCGCTACCGGCTTCGGAACGGAAGCATGGCGTGTGCGCCGTCATTTTGATCGGCAAACTCTCCAGGCTAACAATCTCGTCCCGCACGGTGTTAGTCAACGACACTTCTGCTGTGGGGATCAGGTATAAGGTCTCGCCCTCACCGTCTTGCCCACCTTTTTTGACTGCAAATAAATCTTCTTCAAACTTAGGTAACTGGCCTGTACCGCGCATAGAGTCTGCGTTGACAATATATGGCGTATAGCATTCTGTGTAGCCGTGTTCCAGCGTTTGTGTGTCTAGCATGAACTGCGCTAAGGCGCGATGCAAACGTGCCATACCACCACGTAACAGCGTAAAACGTGAGCCGGTTAATTTGACCGCAACCTCAAAATCCAATCCCAAGGCTGCGCCGATATCGACGTGATCTTTGACCTCAAAATCAAACACAGGAGGCGTACCAAATTGTCGAACTTCGATATTTCCAGTTTCATCCACGCCGACTGGAACAGATTCATCAGGCAAATTGGGGATTGCCAGCATGAAGTCACTCATAGATGCTTGTACTTCGCCTAAACGGACTTCTGACGCTTTTAATTCTTCAGCGATGCTGTTAACTTCTGCCATTTGCGCAGAAGCATCTTCGCCTTTGCCCTTTAGCATACCGATTTGCTTGGACAGAGAATTACGCTTACCTTGCAGCTCTTCAGTACGCATCTGTATCTGCTTGCGCTCGCCTTCCAGCGCATTGAAAGTCACAGTATCCAATTGAAATTTACGCGTTGCCAAACGAGCAGCAACGGTGTCGATGTCTTTGCGGAGGAGTTGAATGTCGATCATAGAATACTTGAGCCAGGTTAAAGGTA